>JAGQOY010000016.1 GCA_020427005.1 Planctomycetales bacterium | reverse complement strand
CGCAAGGTAAAAGATGATGGCAATCGTCGAGGTGATGATCCAAAGGAAAAGAAAGTTGTCTTCGGCTTTCGCACGGTCAGCGTCTTTGACGTGTCGCAAACTGAGGGTAAACCGCTTCCTGAATTTGCATCACTCTCTGGAGATCCTGGAGAACTGCAAATGAAACTCGAGAATGTGGTAACGTCGAAGGGAATCCAACTGAGCTATGTTGATTCGCTGGCTGGTGCGAATGGAGTTTCTCTTGATGGGCGGATTGAAATTCTTGAGGGGCTTGAGCCTCCGCAAAAATTTTCAACCACCGTGCATGAGTTGGCACATGAGCTTTTGCATCGGGGAGATCGTCGAGAGCTGACAACGAAGACGATTCGAGAGACTGAAGCTGAGGCAGTGGCTTATGCCGTCTGTCGCTGGGCTGGCCTTGAGTGCTCGAGCCGAGCTTCGGACTACATTCAGTTGTATTCCGGCGATGAAAAAGTCTTGATGCAATCGCTAGAGCATATCCGTGACGTCTCAGCGACAATCATCGAGGCCCTTGAGAGTTCGACTGTCAACGACTGCACCACAGAGCTCGTCCTTACGACTTAAGCGACCATTCGACTTTGCTTGTCAGAGTGAACGCTCGCAACACCAGATTGGAGACAAAGGTTTTTTGCACGCCACCTTGTCTCCAACGCAGACGCAAACTTCTGACTCCTTAATCTTGTGACACCGACGCGGCCAGTCTACCTTTATTCCACCACGACGATTCTGGCCTTTCTGTTTTGCGAAATAATGCCCAAGCCGGTCTCGTCAAGCATAAAATCGGCTCCCCCTTGTTGAAGGTCTCCCCCAATTTTCAACTTGACCAGTCACTTACGTGTAGACCCGGCTATAAGGCATTCCCAGATTCGCTCAAAGGCCGCGATGGTCGTGGCCTAGACAATAGGGAGTACAAATCATGTCCAATAAACAGAGAGAAAATTCAATTTGCAACTTACCTTCATTGACAAGTGTCAATGTTCATGAGCTACTCGCAATACGACGAGAAATTGCCATCGTTTGGTGCATCGAAGATGTTCAGTATGTAAGGCCCGATCTATCGGACGTCGAAGCATGGGCAGTTCTACAGTCGGTCAGTCGAAACCATGACGCAAACTTCGGTGTTAGTTGGGATACGCTAGAAGCCGTAGCGGAAAGTCTATTTGGCCCGCAAGATCCATCAAGCGAGTCGACGGAATGAGCAGAATCGACCCTTGGAAGGATTTCGCTTAGACCGCGACACATGACAGCTAGCTGCTGAGTGTGGTTCTATGCGGGTTTTAGCGGACTTTTGTTGCCATTTCCTAATCGATCAAAAGCTCTTTGATTTGTTCAAAGGCAAATCATAAATTGTGTTACGTCAACCAGAAATACTCTTCTACTGGCAACCGAGAAGTGAAAAACAAAGGTAGCCCTGCAAGTGCTAGGCAGTAAAAAACGGCACGCAACGGGATAGTGGTGACGCTATCGAAACTAATAACAAAACAATGAATACGGAGGAATATGGAGCAAACACGAATAGCTCAGGTTGATGGTCGTGCAATAAAGCGTGATTGGATGATGAAGTACCCACCGCCACTGATTGGCCCAGAGGTCTTTGGAGGCAAAATTGATCGGATTTTGCTCTCGTCGGATGCGGTTGGACTTGGCATCAGGAATGGTGATCAGTGGATTGATGACCACCTAGTATCTAAGGGCGTGCATCGAGCATTACAGCTTGGTACGGTTCTTATTAGCTGGGGAGTACTTGCCTCAATCGGATCGTTTGATCAGCTCGCGGACTTCATTCTCGCACATGCATGCGGGGAAACGGAGATCAAGAGCGTGACGAGTTACGACCTGAATTCGCGATACCTGGAGAAAACAATGAAGTTTGAATCCAGGGTAATTGTGGAACCTCGGGTATACGTGCTTATCTCAACTTTTCTTGCAGGCATGCACACGGAGGTAAAACTTGCAAGAGACATTGCCTTACTGCCAAAGTTTGGATGTCTTGATTATTAACCTTAGAAGGCCAAGCGGAAACGCTTGGCCCTCTTCAATTGTACGATTCATAGATACCGTTGCAAATCCCAAACAAAACCGGTGTAAGGAGCTGTTCACAGTTTTTTTGCCAACGCATAAGTGGAAGAATCGATACAAAAAATGTCACATCAAGTACTGGCTACTACAATTCACCTGGGGCTCGATCTTTGTGTTCTACTTCTTTCTCTTTTCCTCGAGCCATTTTAGGGCTCTATCACGCGCGGTTAATGGTCTTGGAGCTGGCTCAACGTGAGCTGCAGATTCAGGAGGACTAGAAGTGCACTCTAAAGTTTTAACTTCCGTCTTGTCTTTGGCATCTTTTGCTGTCTGCTTTTTGTGCCAAAGACCGAATAGCCTAGCTCCGATAACCGTATACTCATCGGGAGCATTTCTAATCAAATACTTCAGCGCGACACCATCAAAATTTTCAATGAGAAGCCCCATCTTTTGCGAAACAACCTCTTCCGTGAGTCCAGGCTCAAGCAATTCGGAACATTTCTCTAAAAGAAGCTTATAGTCGTATTCGAGCTTTTGCTTTGCTAATAGCTCGGCTTGTGCCTTCTCCATAAAGCGCTTTTCGATCGCCCTCAGAGGTTCACTCGCCCAATCGCCAAAAACCGTTTCTTCTTTGACAAGAATCCGTAATTGGCTTAGGAAGCCTTCGAGTTCCTTTTCTATCAGGGCGCGTTGCGCGGGATCTGCCGACAAATAATGCAAACCAACCAAGGTCCTTACAGCGATGTCCGAAGACGATGAAGTTGCAGGCAATAAATCCAGCTGACTGGCAACGATTTGTTTGATGTCCTTATCTATTCCATTGACCTTCGCACGTACAATATCACCTGGCTGCAATTGACAGCGACCTTTCCCTACAATTTCAATAATCAGCCCTGACTTCTTGTGTTCTGCAAATGCCCTATATATTGACCCGTGATCTTCACGAAGAATTCTAACTACACAAAGATCTTCTAATACATCGCCAACCTTGCAGGTTTGCATGTAATCTTCGGTCGGACATGCAATCACAGCACTTCTCGATTTCCTCGGTTTGCTCAAAAGTCCGTTCACCAAGATCGACAACCCAATCGCGCTATTGTCTTCGCTTTGCCTTTGCCAGCTATGTTTGGTTGCTACAATATGCCTTGCGAATACACTTCCGTTTCTTGATTCCGTACGGTCAAAGCAAACGAATGATTTGATATTCGGCTTGGACACGCAAACAGAGTTTTGGTCAATAAGAACTGCTGATTGGCAAGGACACTCTTTTGATTTGGGATAATACTGATTAATTTCTTCAGGCGAAGATTTGTACATCCACTGTTGAAGACATTTCGCGAATATCACGCGAACTCGGTCTAATCGAAACAAATCTAACTCTCGTTCACCGCGCTTCTCGTCTTTTCTACCTAATGTCTTCAAGTAGTCTTCGCGAAGGGTTCTTGTTGTTTCCAGAATCCCTGCTTTAAGCTCGTTATTGATCTCCCATTTCTTTCGATTACTTGCTTCGTTTTTGCGCCCGTTATTTTTCCACCCGATATCGTAAATTCGCAAGTAGAACTCCAAATCATCTTTGCAAGCTGATCTGCAACTAAGGAAATGCTCAGTTCCACGTCTAGAACCTTTGAACTCAATTCCGCCGTACTTAACAATGGCGAGAAAAGTTGCCACTTCAAATGCGCATCCAAATCGATCTGCCATGGCAAGGCATTCCGCAAGCTCGACAGTTATCGTTCCGATTCCGCCAAGCTCTACTCCGCGGTGAGTAATATCTCCATCATCGTCAATGGCCCCGCGTTTTCGCAATGATTCAATTGAGCGCTCTATTTCAGAGTTGTTGCTAGAGTAGCTAAGCCATCTGAAAGATTCTAGGTTCGAGATTCCCGAAGCTTTCGCAGACAGAATGAAACGATCAAGAGGACGACGAGTAAGCTCGGCGGGTGTTTGCGCCTTAAACAGATCTTTATAAGCTTGCTCAGAATACAAAGCAAAATACTCGCCTGATTGTGTTCTGCCCACTCGTCCTCTTCGCTGTTTGCAACCTGCTTTACTATGCCATTCGACAGTATAATTCGTGCTACATAGTTTGGGATTCCACACTGGCGACATGATCAATCCGCTATCGATGACATAGTGGATGTTCGCAAATGTTACAGACGTTTCAGCATAATTAGTTGCAACAATTACTCGTTGAGGCGAAGTTGCTTCATTTCTTTTTGCCGCACGCGAGGCCCGGATTTCAGACTCACGAAATCGCTCAAGCTCTTCTCTGTCTACCTTTGCGTGGCTTAGAATTACTTCAAAATCAGATGCCCATCGAGATCGCATCTTGAGTAACGCTGCTTTGATACTCTCAGCAGATCTTTGTGTGGGAACAAAAACGAGTACATCTCCGTCTGGTTCACCAAGCCGTGAAATTCCGCTGCTGTTTTGAATCGCTTCTACGATACAAGAAACAGCATCCGGTAGCCGCCGAATCAATTTGGCTGGATCAACAATGTCGTCCAAGTCTTTGAAGTCAGGAAGACACTCAGCCCATTCAACAACAGGCACATCGAAAACTTCGTACAACGTCTGTTGGTCACAAGGCTCGGGTGCGGCTACAAGTACTTTTTTCTTGTCGCCATTGCCAAAGTACTCAATGAACCGATCCACATCAGCTGTAGCGCTTGCGATTACAACGCGAAGTCGTGGATAGAGATCTATTTGATACTTTAGCAAGGCGAAAATAAGCTCCATATTCGAGCTCAATTCATGGGCCTCATCAATGAAGACCACATCAAACTGGCCAATGCTCCCATCTCTTAGCCAATTAACTAGGGTACCATCGCTTACGTACAGCAACTTGGTATATCGATCCTGTTGCTCATACTCACCGCTATACTGATAACCAACTTCGTGGCCAGGTCCCACGCCATCAGTACGAAGTAACTCTCTCGCAATGTATCCTGGGATCGTTCCATCGTTGATTGAGCCACTCTTCATCTTCCGTTTAGAGCGTTTTAGTGTTACCAATCTTGGTTGCGTAACGCAAATACGCCCGTACTCGCCAATTTGCGATTTTAGAATTCTATACGGTACCCAAGTCGATTTCCCTGTTCCAGTCGGGCCAACTAGGACCGAGAAACGTGTTCCGTTCGGGTCCTCTAAGTTTCTAACGAGGGACTCGGCAGCAGGCGCAATCTTCGCGAACCTCTTCGCCACTTTTCGATATATTGGCAAAACAGACGTTGGATTTTCTCTCCACTGCATTGGTGCATCCACTGGAACAGAGAGGTCTACGATGTTGCTTCTTTCTGTTGGTTTCCGTCTTATGTAGGCGAGCCCAAGCTTTCCCCAGCACCGTTTGTCGTCATCATATTCTTTTGGAGGTTCATCGAAGATTGCGCCTTTTTTTCTGATTTCAAGACTACGACGCTTCCGACACGCGGGACAGCGTTCTGGCTCTGATAATCCACGCGCGACTTCGATCCTTCTCGCCGATTCCGACAAGGCAAATTCATTTCCACAATCCTTGCAGTAACCAATAGTCTTCATTCCACTTCACCGTAACAGCTCAAAACCAAGGAGTTAGTTCGTAGTAGGATTCTGGCAATGCTCCAGGACTTTTTGGAGTCCACGGAGGCAAGTCTCTTTTACCCACAAAAAGACATGGAATAACGACAAACCTTCTTCTTAGACCATCAGATAGACGGTTGAGTAAATGAGTTGCGACTGCTCGATACAACCCGATAACTACGGGCTCCAATCCTGTGTGATAGACTCGAATTACAGCCCCTCTCTTCAGGAGCGGATCGGTAAGCAAATTCATGGTTGCTTCAAAGGCATACGCTTCTGTATCGGCCATGCTTGCATTCTTTGGGATGGAGAAGTTGGTTATTACATACTGGTCAACCAAGTAGTCCATCTCTGGATGCCGAAAACTGATTAACCCCAGACTTAGCTTCGGAACAGTTCTAGGCATTGTTAGCGGTTCAGAATACAGCTTGCCGTTTGGAAAGTTTGCAGATACGGACCCATCTCTCATTAGAAAGGAGTACTCTGGCTTATCCCCGATACCCTCGTAAGCAATTTGATGCATCACCTTTGCAATAGCTGTGTGCCGAAAAGTGCCGACTGCGATCGAATTCCTGAATCTATCCTTGGCAGTTTCGCGCACGATCTTTATGAGCTCTTCACTCACTCGGATCAAATCGTTTTCAAAATCGCATTTGTCAGGCGCCATAGTCGTCCCCTAGGCCTCAGAAACAATGTAAATCAGAAAGCTCTTTCCATTCTGCTCAAGCAAAAACTTGGAGAGTCTTTCCACTGCGGCATCCAGATCTTTGCTTCGGACACAACTTTCCTTCCATGTCGCTGAGACGGAGTCGACAAACCGACCTCTATAAAGGGGACTGATAAAAGAATGGCGTTTGCGAATTGCCTTGTGCGTCTCAAGTAGTCGAATACAAATCGCTCCCTCGCGTTCTTCTTGTCGCACATGACCAAGGTCACGCAAGGTTAAAATGCGTACTGTTTGAGAGAAGTCACCGCTTTTTAGCTCGGTTCCTCCGGAAAGAGCTAATTCTAATGCGGACGACTCCATGTGGTCTGCAATCTTCCTGTACCTAGTCGCCTCCATCCAAGTATTGACGTTCTTTCTGATTCTTCGCATTGAGCCATCCAAGTCCTGCTTTAGCACATTGAATGGTCTGTTGTCAGGATACTTCTTCCAGACGTCTATCGGGATGTCTACTAGGGTCAAAGATAGAAGAATCATTGCTGCTGTTCTCCAACTTCAGCTATAGCGGTTCTCGCTTGCTGTAATCGTAACGCAACGTCACGGTCAAGATCGTCGACTGCATCAGGGATTTGCAAAACCGGTGAGCCACTTAGTTGACTCGGTAGTGGCGGGTACCTGTAATCTCGTGTGACACAAACAAAGTCTATCGACTCAAGACATTCCAACTGGCTCTCCCTAAATCTGTAGCCAGTGGATGTGTCGGTAGTTACTAGAATGCGATAGTTTCTGCCTGGCGTCATACGAAAGCTCTGGCAACCGATACATACAACATCAACCTGCAGGTTACTTGCGAGTAACAGCACACCGTCGTCGGTCCATTCTGAGGATATTTTACATCCGGGTGCACCGGAAAGTCGCTCGATGATCGAAATAACGCGTTCGCTTACTAGAGCAATGCGAAAGGGGATGATAGCGGTTCGATATTCCAGTCGGTTGGTCGTCGACAACTCGCCAGAGAAAAGAATCGACACATTGGATAGGTTCTTGATCAAGAAATCGAGTTGAGACTCTGACCATATGCGACGTTGAACCAAGACAGCTGGCCAAATTGGATCTATGCCTAGCTCTATGATCTTTTCAGAGATTGCCTTAGGCAAACCTGCAAGTCGGAGATAGAGTTCGCGGCCTTCATCGTTGTGGATTCTCTTGCTGTCTCTGAATCTGACTCCCAACCGCAAGGCTGCAATTCTTATCTTGCGTGGAATTCTTGGCTCAAAACCAGATTCTAAAGTGGCATTGTCGCCTCTTCTGCCAACAAATCGAATCTCCATCGTTCCGGTCTGGTAATACGCCTGAGTCAGAATGCATTTCAGTGCCCAGGTAATGGCTGAGCCCTTTACGTACATTTGATGATCTTCGCACAGAAAGAGACCGACTTTGCAATGGGCTCTACACTTTCGCCATGTCCATGCAGCGAGAATCCACCCCTCCTTCGTAGAACAGCGAAGCGGTGTCCAGCCTTCCGGCTTTTCTTTCCTGTATGCTTCGAACAGATGGAATCGGTCGAAATCGGTGGCCATGTATGCACGGATTGCTCGAGTAAAAGTATGTTTAGGTTTGAGGATTTAGGTGCTCTGGATTAGAACTTGAATGCGTCGTTTTCTATATAAAACATAAATGCGTCGTAAATCTCATTAATTTCGAAAGATGGATTAAAAGAAAGTGCGTTCAACACTATATCTTTGACGTCTTCGCTGTAGAGAACTTCCTGCATTTGGTGCCGCTTGGCCTCTTCCGGAACGTCGAATTCAGGATCGCTTGCTTCTTCGTCAGTCAATTCTCTGCTTTCGAGTAACAGACAGGGAGAGTTTAAATTCCATTCGCCGCTCTCTGGCAAATAAAGCCAATATCCTTCGGGTATTTCATCACCCATTTCTAGTATGCTACGAAATGACCTCAAACTGCTCATCTCTTGTTTCGTCCTTTCTTAAATCTCCTACCGCCTCCCCAATTGCACTTACCACCTCTTCCGTTTGGATGCAAGTTTTTCTGAACGCTACCTTTAGACTGGTGTTGTACTCTTGGAATTAATTGAAGGACTCCAGGCCGTTCTGGTTCATGGTGCCAAGTCAGTCTAGGAGGTGGCCTGTCGGTAATGCCTCCTCTTGGACCTGGTTCTATGAACTTTCGTGTCCCAGGAAAGCGTTCTTCAAGCTCATTGGCCAAATAAGAATTCGATTCTAGAACCGTAAGTAATTGTCGATTGCATTCCCGAAATTGCTTTGCATCGGAAGCAAGAAACAGGCTCGGTTCGATGCAGACTTCAATCTCAACGGAATAGGTCCATGAGGAGTGGGGCGTTGTCTCACTTCTCCTATTACGCCTGGCTACTTTTGATGCGGATTTGGGTTCAATCGAGCCTTCAGCTTGCACATCTGAAAGACTGTTATGGCTCTTAGGCATCTCAGGCAGGAGCTGAATCGTTTCACCACTAGCTCCCATTGATTCATAAGAGTGGCAATCAACATCTGCTGGAGATAGCTGGACGCATTCTTCGGATTCAGCTGGTTCACCCGGGGCACTCATCGATGACTCCAATTACAGAGGTCGCGAAACGATTCCCTAATTATATCGGCAACTTGAACCAGCTGTTTGGACGGAGGAGTCTAAACATCGCCCGATTTTACAGGGCTCCCTGCGTCATGCAGGCGGTTTCGAGGGAAATATTCCGACATTGGGAAACAACAAACTCAAAGGTTGCCCTCGCGAGTACAAGCTGATGAACTCGTCCAAAAGTAACGACTGATAACATCCTTTATCATGCTTTACCAAAACGGGATTTCGTGATAGTGGATCGGGATATTAAATCCTTATTCACACATGGAGGTACTCAAGAATATGAAAGCAGAGCTTTCCGACTTTGGCATCGCGAAGATCGCCGAGATGTTTCCGTCTCTAAACAAGGCTGAAGGAATCTGGCCTTGGAATCCAGAAAGGCTGGATGTATGGGCAACTGAATTCGAACGAAATGAAGTTGAAATACACTCAGCAAGGTATGTTCTAAGAACCTGGAATCCTGACACTGAATGGGCCTGCGGTATTTTTGATCAAAATGCTGCACTTAAGTGTTGGGATCAATCGCATCAGCTTGCCTTTATGGAAGCCGATCGGATCGCGAACTTCGTGCGACCTTCTTCTTAAAATCCTGTATGGCAAAGAGCCTGATTTCGACTCCAAGTGCTGGAGGACTTGCCCCTGCGCAAAATTCAGCAATCCCGGACATTGTTCTTCGTGCTGGCAACAATGCACGATTTGCCTGGGAAGAGTTCTTTCAAGCAAAGATCAGGAGTAAGCATACTCGACGGGCTTACCTGCGTTCTGCAAATAGATTTATGGAGTGGTGCGAGAAGCAAGGGCTTGATTTACCACAAGTTGCACCTGCAGACGTTGGGCGTTTCATGGATTCCCTGGAGCTATCCGTTGCTAGTAAGAAGCAAGTACTCGCGGCAATTCGGCATCTCTTTGATGGCATGGTAACGAGGCATGCCGTTGCTTTAAATCCAGCACTATCTGTTCGAGGTGACCGTTACTCAGTTCTAGAAGGGAAAACTCCAGAGATTACCGTAAAGCAGGCAAGAAAACTGCTGCAATCTATCGATACGACTGACGTCATAGGGTTACGGGACAAATCGATAATCGCGGTACTGATCTATACGGCTGCGAGAGTTGGAGCCGTTTCCAAGCTTCGAACTCAGAACCTCTATGACGCAGGCGATCAATACTGCCTCCACTTCGATGACAAGGGAGGGAAATCTCGAGAAATTCCTGTTCGACATGATCTTCAGATACTCTTGTTTGAATACCTTCATTCAGCGGATGCCTTGCTTGGACACAGCGATTCCAGGCCACTCTTTACGACAGCAATCCGCAGAACCAAGAGTTTGTCCGAGAGAGCCATGACTGCCGATGACATTGGTCGAATGGTTAAGCGAAGGATGAAAGCAGCTGGCCTCCCACCTAGACTGTCGCCCCATTCCTTTAGAGTAACGACGATAACGGACCTTCTGGAACAAGGAGTTCCACTCGAGGACGTACAGAACCTGGCTGGCCATTCTGACCCCAGAACCACGCGATTGTATGATCGTCGAGCCAAAAAGATCACGCGCAATATCGTTGAGAGGATAACGATTTAGGCGACAGATTGCGAAGCAGAATTGGAGGCATTAAACTACTTAGGCTTGGTGTTTTCGCCCCCTCTCTGTAGGTGCAAAATGAGTCGGCAGTCTCAATCTATTACGTGCTTGTTCGTGCTAACGATTTCGCTTTCGATTCCAACCAGATTGGTTGCACAGGAAGAGACCAAATTGGCACCGCTTACAGATGAACAGAGGATCGCACTAACGATTTATGATGCAGCCCTTAAAAAAGTGGATCGGCAATTTCGGGTATCAGCGTCAAGGAGGGTCCGAGAGCTCGCCAAGGATAAAGGCCGGATTGAGATTTTGACGCGAGGCTATCGATGGGAGCTCGCACAAAGCAACTATCTGATTGACGCACAAGGTGTATTGGATGGTGTCACTGGGTATCGCGCGGGTCTAAAGAGCGTGGTTGGCCTTGCAAACTGGCAATTAAACGGAATCGATCAGGATATCGCGACTGTTACCAAAGAGACCCAAGAAGGAGCGATTCGCGAAGCTTGGCGGCATCTGTCTAGCGTGGAGCAGAAGCAAATCCTTGACGCCGAGATCTTAAGCCCAGAACTACTTGCTGTTCTTGAGCCAGTAAAGGATGTCCTATCAATCCCAGACATTCCACGTATTGAGAACTCAATTGGGATGGTCTTTTGCCAAATTCCCAAGGGCGCTTTTCAAATGGGAAAACAAGACGAAATGTGGATTCGTCTTTACCATCACGTCCGTGAAGTCACGATGTCATCGCCTTTCTGGATGGCAGAGACTGAACTTACTCAGCCCAAGTACGAGCAAATAATGGGCAGCAATCCAAGCTCGTATGTCCCTTCAACCACTGGTTGGTTTGGAGCCAAGATTGAAAACAAATATCCCGTGGACAAGGTCACGTGGTATGACGCAGTCCGCTTTTGTCAAAAGCTGTCTGAGCTTCCAGAGGAAGTGAAGCAGAACCATTACTATCGCCTTCCGACAGAGGCAGAGTGGGAATATGCCTGCCGCGCGGGAACAACCACAACTTATTACTTCGGACAAGCAACCGCTTATCGAGGAGCAGAGGCTAACCTGCCCTACAGTCCCGCTGAAAAGGCTAGTATCAAGGAGGTTGGTACCTACTTACCTAATCACTTTGGTTTATATGACATGCATGGCAATGTCGCAGAGTGGTGTGGAGATTGGTTTGCTGAAGATTACTACAAAGCGGCACCATCTAACGATCCTCCAGGCCCAGCAGCTGGGGACGTTGAAATGGTGACAAGCTTATCTGCCGACTTGCCAAAGAAGCCCAAAGAAGAGCGAAAGGTTATGCGAGGAGGCGGCGCTCGCACAGAACTAGGATACAAGACTGCAAGTTCTGCGGCACGACAAGCGTTCGCCCCGAGTCAAGCCAACGGAACTATTCGAGTAGTTTTAGAAATTGGAGAACCTAGTGCAATCACTCAAGAGCAGTATGCACAAGTGAGAGCGTTCGACAACGGGATTCCTCGTCGTGCAGTGGTCGATGCAAGCAAACAGTACTACCAAAATGTCAAGCAGTTTCAAGAAACCAACGAAGCCCGTGCAACTGAGCTACTTAAGATCAAGAACGTCGAAAAAGAACATTTCATGGAATTATGGGAGCGTACCAGAAATTTAGATGATGTATGGGAATTGATGGCGCGAGAGTATCGCGATGCAGGGGACGCTCAAAGGGCAAAAGCAGCGTATTTGAAGTCTGCTTTTTGGCAGGAAAAACACTTATATGCTGTAAGTTTGGATAAGGAGCTTTACAACCAACGACGGGCCAATGATTCGAACTCAGACACAGCCGAAACATATAGGAAAGGGGGCGACCTTAAAAAGGCCCGGCAGTTAGCAGAAGGCGTTCTCCTGCAAGATCCTAATCATGAGTCAGCCAAGCGAGTGCTTACGAGAATTTCAGAGGATGAGGCCGCGCAAAAGTGATTCGATACCATTTGCCAAATGTGGGCCTTTTCGGTATTCAGCGTAGCCCACTTCTAGAATTGCAATTGAAATGAAGCATCTCCACGGAAATTTTCGATTTAGCCCGAGTGATCTCTCAAATCATCTTGGCTGCAAACACCGGACGCACCTTGAGCGTCTCTATTCAAAAGGTGAAATAGAGCTCGAGTATTACTCCGATGCAATGCTTGAGTTACTGGTTGAGCTCGGTCTAAGGCACGAGAAAGCGTATCTTGAGTATTTAAAGAGTTCCGGAAAAACAGTTGTCCAGGCTAAAGAATCTGCTGACGGAACTAGTGATATATTGTCCTTGATGCAATCTGGAGTCGAAGTGATCTTCCAGGCTCCGATGCATGATCCGCCATGGTATGGAAGAGCAGATTTTTTAATTCGAGTGGAAACGCCAAGCGCTCTTGGCAACTGGTCGTACGAAGTTGCCGACACAAAACTGGCAGAATCTACTAGGGCAACAACTGTTCTTCAGCTTTGCATGTATTCTGAAATGGTCGCAGGTCTTCAAGGTGTTGCGTCATCCATGATGCACATCGTAAAGCCGGGTAATCCATTTGTTACGGAGTCTCTTCGGGTCTTAGACTACGGTGCTTACTATCGTTTAGCAAAAAAGCGGTTTCTGGATTTCATGGCCGACGCAGGGAGTCAGGATTCCTATCCTGAGCCATGTAATCATTGTGAGGTCTGCAATTGGTGGCCTCGTTGCGACAAGACTTGGCGTGATGATGACCACATGACGTTTGTTGCCGGGATGCCAAAATCCCAAATCCAAGAGCTTGCTACATATGGAGTTACAACGCTCACTACGTTTGCAAACCTTCCCACAGCGCATCCATCTAGGCCAAAGCGCGGTGCGATCAAATCCTATGAGAAGTCGCAGCGGCAAGCGAAGATTCAACTTAAGGAACGGGAATCTGGCTCCCCTGAGTACGAGTTCAATGCAGTTGAAAAGGACAAGGGATTCTGCAATCTTCCAGAACCCAATGAGGGAGATGTCTTTTTTGACATTGAAGGTAATCCTCGAGCAGGTGGTGATGGACTTGAGTATCTGCTTGGCATGGTAGCAATCGACGGAGGATCAGCGAAATTCTCCTCTCAATGGTCCCTTAGCAAGCTCGAAGAAAAGGCCGAATTTGAAAAGTTCATTGATGCGATGATGCAGCGGTGGCAGGATTACCCAGGGATGCATATCTATCACTATGCACCATATGAGCCTTCCGCAATGAAGCGACTTGCAATCCGACACGCAACACGTGAAGACGAGCTCGATCAATTGCTTCGAAGTGAACGGTTTGTGGATCTCTATGCGGTTGTGCGACAAGGCCTACGGGCTAGTGTTGAGAGCTATTCGATTAAGGCACTTGAGAAATTCTATGGGTATGAACGTGAGGAAGAGCTCGATGAAGCCCGAGCGTCACTCCGAGAGGTTGAGCGATTGATTGAGCTTGGATTGTGTCACGAACTAACGGACAAGCATCGAGAGATCGTCGAACTCTACAATAAGGATGATTGTCTATCGACGCTAGCTCTTAGGGATTGGCTCGAAAAACTTAGACAAGAGTTAATTGAGTCGGGGCAATCCATCGAGCGGCCTCCAGAGAAGTCTGGTGATCCGAGCGAAGAACAAAGCCAGTTGTCTGCTCAGGTAAAGGAAGTATTTGATGCTCTAACAGCGGGCCTGGAAACGGGTCGAAATGGAAGTTTTGAAGACGCCAAATGGTTATTGGCGCACATGCTCGACTACTTCAGGCGAGAAGCAAAATCTGCTTGGTGGCAGTATTTTGAGCTTCGAAAGCTTGATGATGATGAGCTCTACCATGAGAAGTCTGCAATTTCGGGGCTGGTTCTTTTAAAGGAGTTTCCGCCAGAAGGAAGAAAGCTACCCATCCATCGCTACTTATTTCCCGAGCAAGAAACCACCGTTCGTGATGGCGATACGCTTTATGCTGGTGAAGACAAAAGCATTGGTTCTGTGGCTGCTATCGATCACGAGAGCCACACAATTGACATTAAGAAGACCAAAGCTACTCTCAATCTTCACCCAACATCGGTGTTTGCTTTTAACTACATTAACCCGAAGCCCCTCCCCGACTCTCTTATGAGTTTTGGCCGAGAGCTTGCTGCCGCAAAATCGGAACCATCCAATGCTCGATACGATCTCTTGGCACGCAAGAAACCAAGGCTGCGTTCTCTTTCAATGCCGCTATCAAGCGACTCGATAGAAGATGCAGCGGTTAAACTCGTATCTGATTTAGACAATTCAGTTCTCCCGATCCAAGGACCACCGGGTGCGGGAAAGACCTACATCGGAAGCCGCATGATTGCCGCACTCGCTGCCAATGGTAAGCGGGTTGGTGTTACGGCTGTGAGCCACAAGGTAATTTTGAATTTACTAACGGGCACTCTAAAGAACGCGGGTTCTACGGCAAGGATTCGAGCCGCTCATCAGGCAGGAAGTAGTTATGGCGATGACCTACCCGATGGTATCGAGCTATCAGCAAACAAAGATGACTCGCAAGACTTTCTCGACAAAGGATATGTGGTCGGTGGAACAGCGTGGCTTTGGTCCAATCCCGAGTTAGAAGGAAAACTCGACTACCTCTTTATCGATGAAGCAGGACAAATGTCACTCGCTGTCGCGGTCGCTGCCGGGCGAGCTGCAAAGAACATCATTCTCCTAGGAGACCCTCAGCAACTAGAACAGCCTCAACAAGGTTCGCATCCAGAGGGAGCTGAGGTTGCGGCCCTTTCTCACTTGCTTAATGGGCGAAATACGATACCGGATGATTCCGGAATCTTCCTGCCTAACACTTGGAGGCTTAATCCGACGATTTGCGATTTTACCTCAGAGCTCTACTACGATAATCGACTGAGTAGCCGAGCAGGTTTGGAAGTGCAGGTTGTTGAAGGTCCAAGCGTTCCAAAACCATGTGGACTACACTTCTTACCGATTGATCATTCAGGCAATCAAAATAGCTCCCAAGAGGAGGTGTCGACCATCGCTACGCTGGTTGAAGACCTTCTTAAAGAGCCGCATTATTGGTTCGATAAGGACGGTGTGAAGCAGACACTTAAGCTCGAAGATATCTTGGTGGTTGCTCCCTTTAACGCCCAAGTTATTGCCTTGCAACAAACACTCCCAGACGGTGCACGAGTTGGTACTGTAGACAAATTTCAAGGTCAAGAAGCACCAATCGTTATCTACTCAATGACATGCTCTACGGCGGAAGACGCACCTCGCGGCATGGGATTTCTCTACAATCCAAATCGTTTAAATGTTGCAAGTAGTCGGGCGATGTGTCTATCGATAGTTGTTGCCTCGCCTTCTCTACTCGAAGCGAACTGTGGCTCACCCGATCACATTAGACTCGCGAATGGGCTTTGCCGATTCTTCGAGTTGGCGGTTATGGTGCCTTGATCGATTCTTTAAAAATCGATTGGAAGAATTTGTCAGGGATTAAACAACCAGGTTGATGGCAATATAGCGGTGAGAGACTGGAATTAAATCTATTCGTAATCTCCTCTTGCGTTGATTGCGATAGACAATTCCACCAACTAGGTTGAAGGTATAAGTTTTCGAAATGTTCGATGCAGAATTGGAAAAATGCTGCCGGTCTATTTTCTTCAGGAATCGCTTTGAAACTATTCACAAATTGGCCGATCATCTTTGACTCCTCAAACCAATTGAATACAACGATGACATCGTCGTCCTGAATTGAATGGTTGGTAACACAAAGAAACGCGTAGTCTTCTGTTGGACTACCCAAGTCATAGCACTTCTTGCCATTGAAATCTGATTCTGGATGGAAAGTTCCAGACACACGAAAGGGCAGTTTTTTCCCTAAATTGAATACTTGAGAAAAGCAACCGAAGGTATTCTCGGTCAATTCTATATCAGCGAGGGTCTTCGTCCGAATGAGATTCCGCATTGCGTTGTCGGCACCAGCAGCGAATTCATCAATTGCATCAAGATTCTCTGGATGACCATGAGCACGTGTTGTAGGTAATATTGACTGAATAACGAGACGGCGTGCGTGCAATTCTTTGCAAAGAGTGCGGTAACCAAGAAGGAATTCTTGCTGTTCGCTAGCAAGCCAATCTTCATCATCAATTGGCTTGAACAGTTCGCTATCATGCAGACGACAGAATCCCGGGAAAGTGGACGCTTCACGAATTCCAATAGGCCTGAATCTCTGGTTGCCACCTTGTAGCAACGCAGATGAATCTGCGTTGACTCCAAGAACATGGTTTTTTTCGGATATCGGCTTCAACTCTCGCCCACGAGTTACCGTATGCGATCTTATCGGTGGCTCCGAACATTGACTTCCTCCGCTACCGAAAGGGAAAAGACAGGTTACCTTCGGTTCATTTGTTCTCATTTCCTTGTAAACCTGGTGCACAGGCTTTTTTGTCCAAGGCTTGTCAGGCGTGCATGCTCGATTCCCACAGCATTTCTTATATTTCTTACCCGAGCCACAGTGGCATAAAGAGTTTCGACCGGTCATCGGAAACCGCCTCTCTCACATCACGAGTTCCATAAGCTTGCTGTAGCTGTCAACGACATCGTACTTCACTTGGTCTGAAGTAATTTTTGTGAAGAACTTTCGTGCGCATTCAATCTTGCTCTCTTCAATCTTCCGCAGCTCCATTGAGGACATTGAGCCTTTGGTCTCAGCTATGAAGTAGACATGCTTTACCTTCCCTTCTTCAAACGCAATGGCCCAGTCTGGATTGTAGTTCCCGACTGGAGTCGGAATGAAGAAACTCCTTGGGAGCTTTGCGTAGACCACAACTTCAGTGCTACTGTCGAGTTCTTGCACGAATTCGCGTTCGTTCTTGCTATCTGTAAACACGTAATCGTAGATATGCCGCTTGGCCTCAAAGGCCTTGCTGAAGTCTTCCCTTGGCTTTTCTTTGGTGAAAATGTCGGCTGAATGGACCTCGGAGATTGGATCGTAGCTCAAGTGCTCTACGATTACTGTCGCCTTTTGCTCGTTGATCAGACGTGACGCTTTAAGGATGAAGTCTTCTGGATTCTGTTTGTAGAGGCTGAAGGTAGCAACATTGATTCCGGTTAGTATCTGGGAAATGGTGCTTCGCGTGAGTTGCGTTTCTTCCGAGATCTTCCCAATTAAATCGTACTTCACCGCGGAACGGATCGAAGATTTAAGTGACGCCGTAGTACTGCCCTGAACTTCAAATGCCTCACCCGCCTTTATGTCGTCGTAATCTGCATCACTTCGTTGTTCTCCCGAAACAACCGTGTATTGAAGCTCCGCAACCTTAAGCTCCTTGTCGAGACAAGAAATGCACTTTGACACAAGCTCAGATGTGTCAAAGTGGACTGTGTAAATCGCCTTCTTGTTGATCCTACTCCAAAGTTCTTGAAACTCCTTCTTCTCAAAATTCGCACTTAATGGATTAATCTTCGACTTTCGATCATCGTCGATGTCGGGCAGTTGAGCATCGCTAAAGACGCTGTCGATTAGCCGGAACACAGATTCTGTGTACGGTGCAAGCTCTGGAGGAAGAGACGCAAGCTTTCCAGATTCCTTAGCGTCGTGATACGCTTGAGCGATCTTATCTTGTGAATCGGTGTAATCGTTCTTTACGAGATACCGATAGATCTGCTTTGCAATTTGTGGAGTTACTTCCACGTCGCCGGTCTCAGTGGAAAGCAACTTCCCGGTAAAGTAGTCTTCATCTGCAATCTTTGGACGAGCTGAAAGTGAATCGCTGATATCTCGTTGAAGAGCGGAAACGAAGTCCTTGTAACTTTCATTGGCTACGACGGTTAGTACATTCGTCTGGTGGACAGTTGCAGGATCATCCATTCTGTCGCCTTGCTGATTTACAGCAATTCGCATCCCCCGTCCTACTTCTTGGCGTCGCGATATGGTGTTATCGCTATGCTTCAATGTGCAAATCACAAAGACATTTGGATTATCCCAACCTTCCCGCAGGGCCGAGTGTGAGAAGATGAAGCGAACAGGCTCTTCAAAAGAAAGTAACCTCTCCTTGTTCCTAAGGATTAAGTCGTAGGCGTCAACGTCATCTGTTTCACCTGCCATCTCCCCTCGACTTTTTGTAGCGGGGTCTACGAGACGCTTTGTTTTCTTGTCGATTGAGAAATATCCATCGTGAGTATCTGATGGATCAATCCCTGTGAGGTATTTGTCGTACTGCTCGCCAAAGAGAGTCAGGTTCTCATTCAGCTGGATTCTATACTCTTCCTCAAAGATCTCCGCGTACTCACCTGCTACCTTGCCAGTGTCATCATACTTCCTGTACTTTGCGACTTCGTCGATAAAGAAGAGTGTTAGGACTTTGATTCCCTGGTTGAAAAGCCGCTGTTCTTTTTCAAAATGGGCTCTGATTGCTTCACGAATCTGTATTCGTCGGACAGCCATCTCGTTCACATCGCCAGTGGCTTCACCCGATCGAAGCTCCACGCCGTTTGTGAAACTGATCGTATCCTTTAGGGCATCGATATCTGAGATTACGAATCCCTTGTATTGGTCGAGGCCACCAGAGAGCTCAAACAGATTATCGTTCTTGCCGAGGTTCCTATGAACGCGTTTGATACCGCTTGCTTGCTTGATTTCAAGTTCGACTTTCGCTATTGGTGGACGGGTAGTAGCGATGCTGATTCCACCGACATACATATACGCATTGGTTCCTGTGAGTCCTCGTACGGAGATCCCACGAACAGCGATTTTCTTGACTAATTTCTGGTTGTAGGCGTCAAGTGCATCTAATCGGTGCACCTTGTTGTACTCTGTCTTGTGGGTCGCAGAATATCGAAGCACCATCAGGGCATTGAAATTAGTGAAGGAGTCAAGTGTCTTCTTGCCCTCCATCTTCTGAGGTTCATCAAGAATCAGGATCGGGCGATTACTCTTGATGACATCAATAGGGCGTCGCGTTTGAAAATCGTCGAGCTCTTCATAGATCCTCCGTGCATCCTTTCCTGTTGCGTTGAATGCCTGAACATTAATGATCATCACATTGATGCCAGAATCGGATGAAAAACTCTCTATGTTGTGTGGCTGCATTGAGTCGTAAATGAAGTAACGAGCGCGTTTCCCATAAGTCTCAAGGAAGTGCTCACCAGTCATTTGAAACGACTTGAATACGCCTTCTCGGATAGCAATACTTGGTACAACAACAATGAACTTGCTCCATCCAAAGAGCTTGTTTAGCTCAAACATCGTTTTGATGTAGCAGTATGTCTTCCCCGTACCTGTTTCCATCTCGATGTCGAGATTAACTTGTGAGACCTTATTACTCACTAGGGCTGAAGACACAGATAGATTCTGGCTTAGTTGAACCTTCTGGATGTTCTTTAAGATCTCTTGAAGTGGAAGTCCAAACTCAGCGTTCTTGAAACCGGTTTCGGACTCTTCGAACTCGAAGGAGGACTGAACGTCAGGAGTTTCTACACCTGGATCGATTCGATAGCGAATGCCCGAAGTCGCAGGTTGCCCCGCAAAGCAGCGAACAACCGAATCAACAGCTCTTCTTTGATAGTCTTGTTGCTTAAATCTGATCTTCATCTTTAGCCTTCCTAGATTGACTTGATGTCAGTTGACGGCGAGATAAGCTTGAAGATTTGCTCCACATTGATCTTCACGCTATCAGTACCGTAGCCTGCGTCTCGGAATACGGCACGGAGCGGTTTCTTTCCTGCTATTTCCTTAACTAGCTCCTCCGATATTTCCTTGTCAAAGCAAGCCGCGAGAGCATTCTCGTCAACGAAAAAGACAAGCTTCCCATCAATAGTTTCTTCCTTGATCGGTAGTGTCAAATCGACGCCCCAGTCAAGAAGCACCTGAAAAAGTAAATCCTCAGGCGTTCGATCTTCTTTTATGTTCTCAATTTGGTCGAACAAATCGCCTTGATTTACGCCGTCGGGTGCGTAGTACACATCTTTCATGTTGGACGTGTCTACCTTTAAGACGCGGAAACCGACATCGAGGCCGTCCAAAAGGAGTCCGGTCTTATCGCGGAGTTTCTCTCCCGCACGTCGAATTCTTTCTTTTGATATTTCTGCTATCGAAGGAGGAAGTCCAACGTTGGTGCAAAAAACATACGCCTCCTTGGAATCTGCGTTGTTCGTTGTGATCGACTCAGGAAACTGAATGGCAATAAACCTGCGGTGCTCGTCCTGACGCATGTTTAGTCGCAAAACCGCTTCTGCGAGCGTTGATGACCCAGCGAACATGTCTAGGCAGATATCCTCCACACCTGTGGTAAAAGAGATCAACCGCTCCATCAAAGCGACTGGTTTTGGATTTGAAAAGACTTTTTTAGCCTCAGGAAACAACGACTTTAGATCGTATGGGCCCGTTCTGCCATCAAGCTCGAACACACTGGACAACTTATCCTCAAATTCATGAGCATAGACCTTTAACTCGATGATCTTGCTTTCGTCTTCGCCGAAAAGAATCCGTTCTTCTCGCAATAGTCGATCCATTGTTTCCTGCGGAAACCTATAACCCATTAGAGGTTCTTTGCATGGACGCCCCGTCTTTGGATGCAAAACATCGTACCTGTACCCTTCTTTTCCCGGGTTATGCACGCTTTGACTTCCTGTATATACACCACCTTGATCAATATACTTATACCGATCCAATGGACCTAGTTGCGATTTGTTTACACGAAACCACTCCGAGTAAGCCTCTTGAAGATCAAGAGCATCTTGCCCATGGGTTTCAACTAATTGCTTTCCCAACGCTAGTAGCACTTCTTTGATATCTGAGACTCGACTTTTCCAGACTGCCTCAAGTTCAAGTTTATTCCTAGCGAACACGTGAATGCTCTCGTGTTCGACTGCGATGTTCGAGGGATTGTTATCCGTAGCGTTCTTCCAAATTAGCGTACCGATAAAATTTGTCTCGCCAAACACCTCTCGGCAAACATGCAGCACGTTCGCTGTCTCTGAATCATCAATAGATATCGCAACAACGCCCTGGGGCAATAATAGGTTGCGAGCAATGCGCAATCGCTGGTACAGCATTGAAAGCCAATCGGAATGGAATTTTCCATTCGTCTCGGTATTCGATAAAAGTCGATTCTCTTCCTCATCAAATTGATTGCTCTGTATTAAGTATTCATAAGTGTTGCCGACAAAGTCGTCTCTATATACAAGATTATTTCCTTTCTTTCGATTGTAGGGGGGATCGATATAAATCAGCTTAATTCGATTGAGATAAGTCTCTTGCATCAACTTCATTGCGTCGAGATTGTCACCTTCTATGAACAGATTCTTGGTGGTGTCGAAGTCAACACTTTCGTCACGACTTGGCCGCAATGTCTTAGCTACTGGTGAGTTTCCAGAAAGCAGAGATTCTCGCTTGCCAGGCCAGTCTAGGTGATATCGTTCGCGTGGCCCTTCTACAATCTCGCCCGATAACTCCTGCCTGAGAAGGTCAAAATCAATAGCTCTCGTTGGCTTCCCACTTTCGTCAGAAGCTTCAGTGACGCAATTTGGAAACAGCTCTGCTATCCGTTCAATGTTCTGCTTCGTGATGTCGGTCGAATGCATTTTTAGTTTTTCCATAGCCTATCTCTATCCCTATTTCTGTTCGCTTGACAAGCGATTGATTTCGTTTTGCATTTTTCTTATCTCTGAATTGAGCCCAACCTTGCGATTAAACTGTTTTTCTTGCGACAGTTGCCGTTCGAGTTTCTTAAGATTGATCTCATTCGCTCGAATTTGTTCAACGCGTTGCACCAAATCGCGGAGTGTTTCGCCTTGTCGAGCCCGCTGTATAATTAGTTTCCGCAAGATGCTCTCAAACAAGCTTTCCATATCCAGCACGACGGGGAGCGAAGCACTTGGCGTTAGCGATGACGACCAATTGGTTCCAAAGTAAGATCCAACAACCCAAGCATCGGAACTCGAGTCACTTGGTCGCTTGTACGCTACGACTGTTCGGCCTTTGTCGTTCAATGCAAGTTCGAAAATGATTGGGGATGGGATAGTCTTATCGATGCATCGAAGAACATCCTCGCTCACTTCCTCGGTCTTTGCAGCAATTGTAAAAACCTGAATCTCGCGAACTGAACCCTTCGCCGGTAGGTTGACTGTCTCAGGTGCAAGCTTGTACTTCCAAACGATTTGTCCAACTTCATCAACGAATCGCTCACGCAACTTCTTTGACGCTTTTGCACGTTCGTAGATTTTGTTCTTTGGGACTATTCGTCCAAACTCGGCCTTTACGGGATACTCGAACAACACAACTAAGCACTCCCTGGTTGAATCACTAGGAAGTTAATTAGCTCGAAATCCTCTATGCCCGAGATCGAATCAACCAAGGCCGTTGTTTTCTGTCCTGAAAAGAGACTATCGATATCGCCATCTTCTTTGATATCGACAATACTTCGAATGGCTTGGTCGAGTAGAGAGGAGTACCGCACCATATCTCTTCCCTCCTTAGTATCCGAATTGAACTCCTGGCACGCCAGAGTCACTGGTTCACTAACGCCTTTGCAGGACGACCGAACTAGATCGAGAAGCTTTTTCACTTGTGTGTGATCAGCGACAACATGGCCATCATTCCCGATGTAGATCAAATAGTAGGGGTGCAGACGATTGTGTTGGTTGATGTTCACACTTTGGTTTACGTTTCTAAGTGTAAAGATAACTCCAGGTGGCAAGCCTCGCTCTTCATTAGCGTTTACAACGGCATGCATGCCGTTTGGCAAACTACCCAAGTCTCCAGTTATCTTGATGTAGTTGAGGAGATCCATTCGGAAGTCATTCAAACCGAGGTCAGTTATCGAGACCCCAGTTTTCAGATCCTCCATCTCAATGACCTCTTCCTGTAGCCTCTTGAGTTGTTCTCTCCGGTAAGAAACCTCACTTGATTGAGACGAAAGTACGTTGTCGTCTCCGGTCGCTGTAACGTCAGCAATGATCATGCGATTCTCTACTCGCTCTTTGAGGTTGATGTACTCATCGAGCGAGATGTCGGGCCAGTAGTTAATTAGCTGGATCGACTGGTTAGGTGAACCAATTCGGTCTACTCGGCCAAAACGTTGGATGATTCGAACAGGATTCCAGTGAATGTCATAGTTGATCACCATGTCACAATCCTGGAGATTCTGCCCTTCAGAGATACAGTCTGTTGCGATAAGCAGATCTATCTCCGCTGGTTCATTTGGGAGAATTGACTCCTTCTCCTTGGACAGTGGTGAGAACAAAGTAAGAAGCGACTGAAAGTCGTAGGTCTTCTTGATTGTCGACTTCGGAGCATCGGATCCAGTTACGCGTCCAGTGTGCAATCCTTGAGAATCGAGAAGCTCAGGTGCGATCTGTTCATAGAGATAGTTTGCGGTGTCCGCAAAGGCCGTAAACAGAAGTATCTTTCGATTCTTGGGATTGAATGGATACGCAAGCTTGTTCCCTATCTGGCTTTTCAGGTGCTGAAGCTTCGCATCCTCTGAAGGGGAGATCTTCTCCATCTCCGCTAAGAGCCTATCGATAACCTCAACATCTGCCCGAAGATCGTACTCCCATGATGGAATGTCCATGTCGGCAAGATTGATCTTAACTTTGCCACCGACTTGGGCCTCATCAAGGCTGCTAAAGTCATCATCGTCTGGCTCTGAATTCTCAAAGGCTCTTGAAATATCCTCTACCTCCGAACTCGCGCCAGTTTTCTTAAATGACTCAATCTTCCCTAAGGTTCCATTGATGTTCCGTGCAAGCTTTGAAAGAGTGATGCGAAACGCTTCAACCGAACTTTCAAGCCGCTTAAGCAGATTCACAGTCATCAGGGTTTGAAGACTTTTTTCTCGATCTGCCTGCTTGAGTTTTCCCTTACCCTCGATGTCTGTATCGTAAATCTCTTCGTATTTTCGGAGCCTACTTGGAAGGATGTAACTTAGTGGAGCGTAGACTGCCATCTTGATGATTGACAGCTGGCCAAATATCTCGTTGAAACCAATAACGTCTTCACGCGTCGTCAAAGGGCAATGAAACGAAAGCGGTTTTCTCCGTTCAGGAAATTGTCCCACACCCTTCATGTCGTAGAAGGTTTGGATGTGTTTCCGAGAACGGGCGATGGTAACGCTATCAAGTAACTCAAAGAAATCAAAGTCGAGCGCACTTAAGATGCTCTGAGCAGTGCGTTGCTCTGGAGGCAGACTCGACCAGGTATTAAACGCAGCTTGAGCTCGACGAAAAATCTCGTTGACATCCTTTCCCGTCTTTAGCTTGTCATCCAGAACCTCAGAGTTTCCTTCGTAAGCAAGTGCTAGCTGATTCTTTAGATCATTGAAGCGATTGTTCACGGGAGTTGCTGAGAGCATCAAGACCTTTGTTTTGACGCCTTCTTTAATCACCATTCGCATTAGGCGTTGGTATCGGGTTTCCCTTTCCTTGAACGCATCGTTGTTCCTGAAATTGTGGGATTCATCTATTACGACTAAGTCGTAGTTTCCCCAGTTCACGCGATTGAGAGGTGTCCCAAATGATTCTCCACTAGTGCGTTGCAAGTCCGTGTGGCAAAGGACGTCGTAGTTGAATCTATCTTTACTGAAGATGTTCGTCCGAAGATTGCGATTGAATGTAAGCCAATTGTCAGCGAGCTTCTTTGGGCACAGAACCAACACTGAGCGATTGCGGAGCTCGTAGTACTTAATAACCGCAAGGGCTGTGAAGGTTTTTCCAAGACCAACACTATCTGCAAGGATACAACCGTTGTAAGTCTCAAGCTTGTTGATGATGCCAGTAGCAGCATCTCGTTGGAAATTGAAGAGCTTCTTCCAGATGAGGCTATCCAAGTAGCCTGTGCGATCATTGGGAAGAACATCTTCGTTAATGTCCTCAAGAAACTCATTGAATATGTTGTAAAGCATCAAGAAGTAGATGCGTTCTGGTGAGTTCTCTTGGTAGACCGAGGCGATGTGATCGCAAAGGACATCAGTGACATCTTCAAGTTTCTCTGGGTCATTCCATATCTGTTCAAAGAGGCCTAGGTAGACACTTGCCATCGGCTGTTCATCAATGCGATTGACGATGTTGGATACCGCATTTCCGGGCTGATACCCAAGATCAACCGCTGTGAACCCATGTAAAGGGAGGTACACAGCTTGAGAATCTGAGTTGTCTACTGCAGCAAATTGCTGCATTGGTGCTTTACCACGGTTTGAACGAAACGTTGCCTTACGCCTCATCCAGTCCGCGCACTCTTTCGCTATCGCCTTCTGCGTCAACTGATTCTTAAGTTGGATCTCAAACTCGGTGCCATAGAAGCTTCGTTCACGCTCCTGCTTTGGAATGAAAAACTCGCGACGTTCCTTCTTGATCTTGTCTGTAACTTCGTTTGGTACGAAGGTGGGTGAAGTAAAAATGAATTCAAGGCTCTCAACCTTTTCAAGCTCTTTCTTCAATGCTTCAAAAGCGTAGATTGAAAAGCAGGACGCAGCGATGCGTAGCTTCGCCTTAGACTTAATGTTCCGCTTTAGATCATCTCCGAGGAGCTGATTGATGTTATCGATAATCTCCATCAGCTATCCTCGCCATCTTCGATATCGTCTTCGGCTACAGCCTCCCCTGTCGAGACAACTTCCTTGCCCATCGCTTGGCCTATTTCCATGATTAGCAAATTCCGGCGAGACTCTATGAACCCTTCATAATCATCTGAACGCAAGAATGGTGCATCGATGTGGTGAGTTCGTAGAATCTCGGTCATGCCAGCATCATCTAATTGCACGTTCTTGTGATTCTGTAATTGCTTCAGATACTCGCTGGGTGACTTACCGCCAATCATTCGATTGGCTTTGTAGGAGATTGGTGTCTTATTCAGAATGGAGTTAAACCGCTTCGGTTCAATTCCATGTTTGCGACACCAGTCTTTTGGGAATATGTGATGGATGTCTAGGTTATGGTCCTGCCAGTCTGATTCATCGAGTTCCCGAATCGTGCTTTTCCAAAAGAAATCTTGAGCACCATTTCTTTGGATAAGAACATTGATTCCCTTGTAGGCGGCACTGTTTCTTGATCTAAGGGTATCAAGCCGACCAGGCTGGAAGTTTGCATCAATAATGGTTGAAGGCAGAGCGGTTCCTCCATCAATCCAGTCAAGCAGCTCTTGAAGGTCTAGTGCAAACCGACCCTCGACCGCTGATCCATAGAGCTCACCAAGTACCCCGCACCAATACCAGCGAGAAATCTTGTCATAGATCTTCGGTTCAAGCCAGCGTTCCTTCAGAATAGTGAGGACCGCAGCAAGGGGCACAAGTTGTGTGCGATAGGGAAGGTCACGTTTGGAGAAAAAGGACTCTTTGCGAAGGAACTTTGCAACTTTTATGAATCCTGCGACCAAGGCGTCTTTCTGCTCTTGATACGCGGAGAGTGGTAGTGCAAGCACTGATTCACGTTTTGCGCTAACTCCAGTGATTTGCTTTCCAGACTTTCCTGCTTCGATGTCTTTGTTTCTCTGCGCATAGGTATAAAGCAGTGATAGACCTTGGAAAAAGTCCGTAGGTTCAACGTCACGGAGCAATGGTTGTTTTGCAAAGGTCTGAGCGACTCCAGTTACGCTGTCTTTTGCACTTCCGTACCATTCATCACGAAGATTGACGCCATCTGCTGCAAATGTCGCAGTGATTAGCTCAAACACGGAAAGTGGGACGCCACCCGTATTCACCTTTTCAAACACCAAGCATACGGCTTCCTTTTTGTTGTCTTTCTTAAGCTCAATAACCGGAATATTGTAGGCTCGAAACTCGTTGAGGATTCGCTTACGAAATTCCATGTAGCGAGTGAATTTCGCAGCATCAAAGCTATTAAGCCCCTCTTCCCAACTATCAGAGTTCAGAATTTGGTTACAGGGGAAATAGAAGTTTTGGTATTCAAGTTCTGGCGTTCGAAGATCGAGAACAATGTCACGACCAAAGTTCGCCTTTTTGGTTTTGTCCTTCTCCACGCTTACGAAGGCTTCTTCATAGGCTGCTGGACCTTCAAGAGCTTTCTCAATATCGATGTAGTAGTATCTATCCATCGGACGCTTCTTATCGTCACGAGTCTTGACTGGCGACTTTAGCATCAAGACTTGTGTAAGTGACGTCAGACGTTGCTGGCCGTCGAGAATTAGTTGCTCCGCCTTTGAAGGGACAATAACATTTGGATCTAAACCCTCAACTGGTCGAATCTTGAATCGTGCCTCCCCTCCAGTTTCAAGAAGCATCACAGCTCCAATTGGAAAGGACCGCGCAATACTGACAAGTAGCGACCGAATATGTTCATCGTCCCAAACCCAGCCACGCTGAAAGTCTGGCAACTGCACTTTGCCTTCCGTGATGGCCTCTAGAATCTTTGGGAGTGCGTTCTTGGTGGAGTCAAACGTTGCCATATCTACCTTGGTTTCCTTGCATGATTTGCTGGTCGGATTATGGCGACCACCGAACTTGCGTTGTTAGGGCCAGTATCCTCCTCGGGTGTATAAATTGGTGCAGCGATAACTTCGAACTCCTCCTCACTTCTTCCAAACTGGAGCAAACACTTTCCAGTGGTTGGGAGCTGGCTTAAGGAGGCAGCATGAACCGGTCCTTCACTTGGGATCGATTTATGTGCGGGAATGTGTGTGAAGTTAAGGGCTCGATAGGAGTCACTTAGAATTGCGTAATCGACACGCAGTTTTGGAGTTGGATCTTCAGGCCTTAAGTCTTCAAAGAAAACTCCCTGTAACTGATTTCGTTTTAGGTCCTTTTCCTCTATCGGTTTAAGCTTCCAGCTAAAGTACACGGCAGCCATGGGCGCTTCGTGAAGCTCCACAAACCTCCGCGCAGTAGCCTCTCTTGAAGCTTGAAAGTCATCAGCGAGTGTCGCTAGTCCATCACCGCTCCACTCCATCTCAGTCATTGCATTCTGAAACCAATTGAGTGGAAACAGGAACTCAGATGCTGCAACATCGCAAAGGCTCTCTATTAGATCGTCATCCGTCCACCTTCGTTCATTTGCTTTTCGGCAGCGAACCGAGTACTGATACTCTGGAAACAGCGTGTGCCCAATTTCGTGCGCAATACTAAACCGTTGACGAGTAATGGGACGATGCTGATTAACCCGAAGGGATACTCTACCGTCCGCATCTGGGACAAGCTCTGAGTCTTCGCTATAGGCGGGCGCCTCATCAGACCAGTGAAGGCCAAAACAACTTGCAAGTGCAACTAGATCGAATGGGACCGAATCAAAGAGTGGCAAGAATTCTTCAAGCCGAATGCGAGCTTTCTTCCGAATTGCTTCTCTTGGGTCGGAAACTTCCATCTCATTAACAATGTATTGAATATGCTTGTGGAGCTCAGGCTTTCGTCTCATCGCGGGCTTCCCTATTCCCTTCCAGTTGTTCGTTTAAGTGTGCCGTAAAGATCAAACCAACCTTCTTTGGTATGCGGCTGGCCACCACGGAATCGCGTAAGTGCCAGGGCTTGCAAGTCTTCTTGGCTCAGTGGGGTCCCTAGAGACTTCATCAATTCTCGAAATTCAGCTAACGACGGGCTAATCTCAACCTTCTTCTTGTCGACTTGAACAGCGGGAAGCCCAAGGAGGTCTGCGATGGTTGTGCCCAGCTCCTTTGCAAGTTTTAGCAGGATGTCGGCTGAAGGTTTCTTCTGTCCCTCCTCGTCGTTTTCCAATTCCCAGAGATAGGTCTTTGAGATTTTGGACCGAGTGGCTAGTTCCTCAAGCGTCAATTCGGCAGCGACGCGGGCAGCTCGAAGATTCGCAGCAATATTGGCAGTTGGAGAGTCGGAGCCGGATTTGGCTTTTTTCTTGTTTGTCATGGTCGAAGTTTACCAGGGAATGTTCGCTCAGGCAAGAATCCTGTTCGCCAGTAGTTGAACTTTGGCACGAGGAATGCTAAGTTCGTTATAGGCGAACGTGCGTAATGCCAAAGTGGCATCCCCGTTTTCCCAATTGGCAGAGTTTATGTAAGGAGAAAACTGACTTGAACACAACAAAACCGTTTCAAATACTCTCGCTAGATGGCGGAGGTATTAAGGGGCTCTTTTCTGCAGCCCTACTAGCAAAAATCGAAGATAGCCTTGGGGGCATCTCCATCGTCGATCACTTCGACCTAATCACTGGAACCTCAACGGGTGGCATTATCGCGCTTGGGCTTGCTGCAGGAATGAGGCCACGAGAAATCGTGCAGTTCTATGTTATGGAAGGGCCGTCGATCTTTCGTAAAACTCGGTTCTGGACAGGGGCAAAGGCTTGGTTCTCAAGCAAGTATCCACAGGAACCATTGAAAAAGGCGCTTGAGAAGTGCTTTCAAGACAGAGTCTTGTCAGACAGCACCAAGCGACTGGTGATTCCCTCATACAACCTTGCAAAGGATGAGGTCTACGTATTTAAAACTCCACACCACAAGCGGCTGACTACCGATGGCAAAGTGTCGATGTGGAAAGTGGCACTTGCAACCAGCGCAGCACCCACTTACTTTCCTTGCTGTAACCACGTTGACAATATGCGGCTGGTCGACGGCGGACTCTGGGCAAACAACCCAACGATGGTTGGAATTGTTGAAGCGGTAAGCCTGCTTGGTATTCCGCTTGAATCAATTTCGACGTTCAGCCTTGGAACCACAAATTCTATCGCCCAAAAGTCACGCTCTCTTGATCGCGGTGGCTTTATTCAGTGGCGCAGCAAAGGGATTGACGCTGCCCTACGTGGGCAAAGTCACGGTGTGCAAGGGCAAGCACAGTTGCTTCTAACCACTGATCGCGCCATTCGTCTTGATCCTATGGTGCCAGACGGACTTTTTGCGTTAGACAAGCTAAACGAAGACGAGCTCCTGGCTGAAGCCGCACATGAGGCTCGAAAATTTGCGCCAACTTTCACATCACATTTTGCCAGCCACAAAGCCGAACCAGTGTCTTTTGGAAAAAATCTTGCAGCTTAAAGGAACAGAACAATGAACCAGATAATGAACCGTGAACAAGTCTTGATTGACATAGTTGAGAAGTTAGACATTCCACGATCCTACTACGAAAAGGCGAAGGATCGAGCTCAGTCACTTGAAGACTGGCTACTGCGTCCTGCGTCCACTGTGAAAGACTTGAATCCCCAAGTATATCCGCAAGGGTCATTTCGTTATGGCACCGTCATTAGGCCTATCCATGAAGATGGCTACTACGACCTTGATCTCGTCGTCACGTTTGACCTAAGCAAGTCAACTACGACGCAAAAGGAAGTAAAAAGGCTCTTGGGGGTCGAGGTAAAGTCTTATGCCTTGGCAAAGCAGTTTAACGACTCACCCGATGAAAAGAACCGATGCTGGCGACTGAACTACGCGGATGAAGTTAATTTCCATATGGACATACTTCCTGCAGTACCAGCCGATGAGCTCCAGCTTCTTGAGCGAATCGAGCTATCTGTTCCCGCTGACCTTGCAATACATGAAATTGCAATCACGGATCTTCGGCATCCATACTACGAAAGTATTTGCAGCGACTGGTTTAGCAGTAACCCACGAGGGTTTGCCAAGTGGTTTGAGCATCGAGCCCGTAAGTATGCTACTCACAGGATTCAACGTCTAATCGAGTCCAGGGCGTACGCTTCCGTTGAAGAAATCCCGCCCTATGAACTAAAGACCGATCTTCAGCGAATAATCCAAATCATGAAGCGACACCGGGATATCTATTTTGCAGAGGATGCTACCTACGCGCCAATCTCCATGATCATCACGACACTCGGAACCAAAGCGTACTCGCCGATGGGCTCACTACTTCAAGACTTGGTGAATGTTGTAAAGTTGATGCCCACATTCATCAAAGACGATGATCCACGGATTGAGAATCCGGTCAATCCAAAAGAGGATTTTGCTGATCGTTGGAAGTCAGACGAGAACTACGAAATCAGCTTTTATGATTGGCACAATCAACTTCTTTCAGACGTGCATTTGATTGCAACGTCCTACGACACCGAGCTAATCCAAGAGTCCATCGATAGTGGATTCCATCTAAATGTTGACGTTAGGACATTTACGCCAGCAACACACTTCAGTATGCCAAAAGTAGTGACTTCTACTTCACCACTTGTCATACCATCAGGTCCAAAGCCATGGGGTCTTTAGCCATTACCCCTCCACCACATTACATCAAGGCTTGGGGGATTGATCAGCTTCTGCAACGCTATCCAAGATTGCGATCAGTTGCCAAACACGCGAAAGAGGTAATTGCCTTTGAGGGTAAGCTCGACATATACGCAGTAAAGCCTGGACACACTGAGGTTACGGATAGCTTTGAGTTGCGAATCGAAATTCCATATCAATTTCCAGACTATGTACCAACCGTCTACCCCTTGGGTTCACGCCTTCCAGCAGATTTTCATCGGCTTGAAGACGGCGCACTGTGTCTTGGAAGTCCGACTCGGCAACTAATGTACCTCTCGAAGAATCCCTCGGTACTTGGATTTGTAAACGAATTCGTTGTCCCATACCTCTATGGCTATTCCCTGCTTGAAAAGGGAGAACAACTGCCATTTGGAGAATTGGCTCACGGCAGACGTGGACTGATAGCGGATTTCTGTGACATCTTCGGAGTGTCCGAAGAACGCGTCGCGCGAGAGTTGGTCTACCTGACATCAAGGCCCAAAAGAAAAGCAAATCATCGCCTCTGTCCATGTGGCAGTGGAGTTCGTTTGAGTCGGTGCAAAGTGCATCATGCAATGGTTCACCAGCTAAGATGCTCACTTGGAAGGCGCTGGTTTCGCTACCAGCACAAACTCATCACTGGAGGTACTAGAAAAAGCGTCTAGCATTCAGCCACAAAGACATGGTCTTCTGTCTTTACCTGAGAAAGTTCTGACCGTAGCTCTAAACTCTCGAAGCTTGCTTGGGAACTACTAGCTTATCACGGCGTCAAGGTCCGCGATTAGCGTTTCATTTTCTCTGACTTCGTCGCTGGAACCGCTGCTGCTTTCTGCCTTGCAGAAAGGCTCCACCTTGACTTGCCGTGAAGACAAAGCCTTCCAAATAGCAAGCTTTAAAAGAATCAAGTGTGGGATGCTATTCCCGCACTGCAAAGTAAGGAGAACATCTACATGAACAAGGAAGAACTACTTAAGAGCACAACCGAGGCGATCGAGCAACTCGCAAAATCACTTGAGACCGGATCGATACTATTGTTTAAGGAATTCTTGGATTGCTTATCTCGATTTCCTCAGTACAGCTATCGAAACGTCTTGTTGATTCAGCGTCAATTTCCTGAGGCAACAGAGGTCAAAGGTTTTTCAGCGTGGCTAAAAGAAGGTCGCTCCGTTTCGAAAGGACAAAAGGGAATCGCAATCGTTGCTCCAACTCCCTTTCGCACGACCACAGAGAATGAAGAGGAACTAGCCACTAATCCTGAAGTATTTAGCTTTCGCGCGGTCTATGTCTTCGATATATCACAAACACAACTAATTGATGAGTCGGATGTTCAGCCAGGAGTTCCAGAGGCATTCGATGCCTGTCTTGCAATGGAGCGAGTCTATGCCGACCTTGGGATCTATATTGAGTCTGCAGAACTTCCAAATCGAGTACTTGGATCATCCTTTGGTGGCAAGGTGATCATCAACCAGCATCAAACATTCAGGTCAAGATTGCAGACTCTTGCACATGAGCTTGCACACGAGCTCCTGCATCAAAAACATGGAAAGCTCGACACGAGTATCAAGCGATCGATTCGTGAACTTGAAGCAGAGTCGATTTCCTATGTAGTCTGTCGCCACTTAGGCGTGGATTGTCTGCTCGATTCAGTTCGGTACATCGCAAGCTACAAGAAGGGACCGGATGAACTGCGTCAATCTCTGGTCAGAATCCAGCAAACAGCCTTGGAGATCATTAGAAAGCTCGAGGAGTCGGCAACTGCCACGCAGGATACCGCCTGTGTAGCATAAGACCTTGATCGTCCGATAGACGAGCCCAAGCTAGTCGAAGGAATAAGCTCGCAGCTAGTAGCTGGTGACTATCGGATGATTGCAAACTCAATTCGAATTTCTCGATCAATACCAGTATTTGCCTGCTTCACTCTCAGTCAAGCAGTTTTCAGTCACGTGCCGCGCACAGAACGTGCCAATATCTACGATCTTGTCACTGTTCTTGCGACCGCCTGGGCTTACCGGCACTTGTTCCATCAATCTGCCGCCTTCGAGAATTCCTTTCGAGTTTCATGTTCTTGTTCACCGGCACTAGGTGAATGAACAAAAAATGAAACTTAAAAGGAGAAAAACAATATGGCAAATAAACCAGTCTTCTCATCGAAAACAAATCGCGTTGAAGTTGCAGTTTGGCGAAACGAATCAGAAGACACCATCTGGCACAACATCACGTTTCAAAAGAACTACCGTGATGATGATGGAACAATCAAGGCTACAAGCAATTTCAAAATGGATGACCTTCCAGCGATTGCCTTTCTCGCTGCTAAAGCCTATGACTTTCTAGCATCAGGTGAGGATATCTAGCCCATGCCCCAAAACAGACCTTGCCATCTGGCAAGGTCTCCCCTTAAACCCTCGAATCCATTAACTAGGCTGCAGCTTGCCTGTTCAATTCGTTGATGACCAACAGAGCATCAAGTGGTGACAGAACTCCATCATTGTTCGTGTCAACGTAGCCGAGTTGAGCAACCGTCAAAGTGGTTGTCCGCAAATCAAGGCCACTACCCAGAGAATTGAGTGCATTAATGATTCGGAGAGCATCGACTGGTGACGTAAACGAATCAAAGCTCACGTCCGTCGAATTCGCGCGATTATGAAAGCGGCTCAATTGATCAATCATTAATGTTCCCGATCCAAATGTGATTTGGCTGGCCGGCACGGAAGTGACGGTTCCAACCAACGAAACCTCGTGCTGAGGAAGTACATCAGCTGGGTTTGTGCCAACTTGGAAGACGCCTGCTTTAGAGGCAACCATGGGGATAGATGCGAGCAAGGTGTTGACGCCTGCACCTTGAATTCCAGCAACCGCGCTCAGTTCGTCGATTTGGCCAGATCCAATCGTTGCGTGACGCGCATTGGGAAGTTCGGGACCAAACACCAGATCGCCTGCAATTTCTGCTTCTTCGCCAAAGACTACGTCGACACCCGCACTGAAAATTCCTTTTGGTTGCGCGCGAGTATCCGTCACATAGATGTCGATACTGAACTTGTCACCCTCGCAAACGCGATCAACAACTGCCCCCAAGCTATCTCTGTAGATCACACCGAACATTACTTGGTCGGCAGTCTGCAACGGGTCGTCCGCATCTACTATGAGTCGGACATCATCAGTGTCTCGTACAACAGGGAATGCAAGTGCATGCCCATTGAAAGAATCATTTCCTCCCACCCAAAATGTAGATACTAGGGCGTTGGGATTATCCGTAAAGTGTACATCCCTGCGCTCAGCTACCTGCTGTCCATTGAAGTAAACAATCAACACGCCATCATTCCTGCCTGGTGTATTAAGACTCACGAAGTACTTCATCTCGAACCATTCTGTAATCGGCTGATCAAGATCGAAATTAACGACCACATCAGCTTCGTAAATGTAAACCTGTCCTTCGTAGCGTACGTTGTCTCCTTCCCAATAGACGTGCATTTCGTTTTGGAGTCCAGCAAGCGAATCAATTCCATCGCTAATGATGAGCCGCGACCATTTTAGGCCAGCGAAATCGCTGGGGGGACGAGGTATTCCGCTTGGGTATCGACTTAGAAATGACACCAAAACAGAACGTGTTGCAATTCCCTTGGACAGCAGCACTTCGGTCTCGTCTCGCTCTACGGGGTAAGTTATGCGGTACACGTTGTTCCCGTCGGGCAAGGTGACTAAGCCGCCGGTTGCGCCACTTTCCGTAATCGAATCAAATCCAAAAAGCGGACCTTCCTCGATCGGAAATCCCGTATTTATGGCGTCACTGGCAAAAGGCAATCGCGGCTTTAGCTCTTCGAACAGCAGTCGTCTCACGGCCTTCTGCTTGATTTCAAACAGATTTTTGGGGAATTTGAGAAATTGGGACGACATTTGCAAACCTCCGCTGAACAAAGGAATTGCAAAACTTGACCTGCGTCCTCACCCGTGAGACCTTGCCGCTACGAATTCGATGCGAAAAGGTTTTCTTTCGGTTATTGGTGCTGTGTTGTTCGCACATCACCAATTTCAGGTCACGTTTTGCTTGGTTGTTGACCGCCGGTTACTCTGATGAGCTGCTGCTAACAGCCCGTCTAGCGTCGAATTCCTTTTTTCCCGCGGCTGCGGAAAAATCCGCAAAGGCAATTATAACGCCTTGCAACGCGCTACAAAACTTGCAAAATAATTGCTATGCGCGCAAGTTCTGCGCGCCACAAAGGGGGGACTATGGATACGAAGAGTCTGTCTGTCGAAGATCGAGCAGCGCTTGTTTGTTACTGGCTTTGTCAACGTAACGAACAGAATCAGTACTACCGACCATTTGAACTCAAAAGGCTGATCGATGATCCCGATCTACAGGACCACGACTTATCTCGGCTAATTAAGAAAGGTAAAGAACTTAATTACTTTGAACAGATAAACCATCTCAAGATGGGTGAGAGCGTGCGTCGCAAAGTTGAATCCATTTTCTTCAAGATTGCAGAACTTGAATCAGAATTACGTCGCATTGCACCCGGATTGAAATCTGTCTCTGTAGCTACTGCAGCTGAGACGGATCCACTAACTAATGACCAGGATTGGGACGCTTCTTGTGAGGCGTTTGGCCACAATGCTGCTGTTCCTATCCTTATGCCGTTGTTAAGTAAGACCTCAAATCTTGGCCTGGGAATGGGCAGAACCATTGCCGCATGCATAAACGGAATTGTAGATGCTGTCGAGAAAAATCGGCCAAACCAAGAGCGATGGCACACGACAGCATTTCCTATGTGGGGAGGCGTTTACCAAGAAACAATCGACAGGTCCAATACTCTAAGCTCGCTAACTATTGGCGCCTCTGCTTCTGCACTGGCTGAACGACTTAATCGAACGGTAAATCCGGACGTTGCAACTGACTCAATTCATGGTGTACCGTCGTTTCTTCCCATGAGTTGGGAGAAAGTTGAAGCAGGTCGCAAGCAATCTCGTCGAAGTCGTTTCCTTGAAGACCTATCAGCATTCACAGCCTATGAGAAAATTTTTGGTTTGGATGTAAAGACTGGCACGTCTACAACCAAACCGCTAATTGAGGAAATGGATGCCTGCCTTGTCACAATGGGGTCAATTCATCACCCAACGCGTTTTTATAAAGGCGATAGCTTCTACACATTCGTCCAAGACAAAAACTTTCAGAAACTATTTAAAGAACACTGCGTCGGCGATATTGGTGGACAGTTCGTTGCAAGATTCTATTCAGATGAGAAGAAAAATCGAGCTGCTGCAAAGTTCATCCGGACGATGGAAAAAGCATACACCTGTGTCACCATCAATCACTTGAAATCACTAGCAAAGGCGGCTATGCACGACACCAGCAAGACCGGTGTCATCGCAGTGGTGCACGGATCTGTTCGAGCAGAAACAGTCCTTCATGTCTTGAATCAAAAAGAACCGTTGGTTTCACATCTATGTTTAGACCACCATCTTGCGCGGACTATTCTGGACATTATTAAGACCAATAAGTTGAAATCCAATCGCCGCGTGAAAAACGACACTGCGAAAGGCTAGAGCTTCTTGAATAGTAGCCAGAGTACAATTCCCTCAAGCATAACCTAAGTGACTTCCCAGTTGTCGACTGCCAGAATCCCAAGCAGGAAAAGTATCAGAAGTTGTGAACTCATTTGGCTCGTTCCAATTCTTGAGATGACGAAGTTTGGTAGGAAAACACTTTGACCGGTGTTCGCCTCAATGAAAGGCAAGTGTGGCCTAGTTCAGAATAACCAGCTTGAGCCCTACGACGATTTACTCGTCTCAAAAGAACCAGAAGCTGCCTACGAACCGGAGCGTACCGTGCAAATGGAATCGAGCTCAGTTCCTTTGCCAAGCTTTCTTCGTTTCGGTGGATGGCTTGAAAATCAAAGTGAACTTGCATTTTCTGGTAGGTACTCCGGTCAATCCGAACGTGAGTATGCCACTTTGTAGGTGACTCTTTGGACTGTACTCCACTACGCCTGTAGGATATCGAGTATCCCTTGAGTTTGATTGGAACACGGCGGCAGTCTGTTATTTCATCCCCCTCCCCACCTTCGGACGATGGCATTTTGATAGGATGGTGCCCTTCGGAAATTAGGATGATGAACCAGTCCTCGCACCTAAGATAATGGGCGTTTCCAAGTCCTCGTTTTCGACGGTGAGAGCGTTCCCACTGTGAGATATCGATTGAGTACTTTTGGATGATTTTGCGGTCAATCAAGATCGGATCTTTCCCAACTGGTATCCGACCAGTTACGTACCAGTAATAGCCGTGGCGTAGGTAGCTTGCTGCAATTAACTGTACTGCGGCATCGGGACTTTCAACTAGATATCGATATTTCATACTCCTCCTGTTGCTGATTAACTAAAAGGGCGTTGATTGAGATCGAGCTTGCTCGATCAATGCTCAACGCGCCCAAAGCATTCCTACGGAAAATCCTTAACCATGCGGATCAAATGGAATGCAACCAGAATACCTGTGCTTACAACGCCAGATATTCACATGCTGACAAACATTTGTTCAACACAATGACGGCGCAAATTGATTCGTTGCACTGCTTTCTACAGTGCACGCATGCAATTCATAGCAGCCTTGCTAAATAACCTTCGGCAAACGCTAATGCGAATTAAAAACGCACCTATAGCGTTCGCCGTCAGACACGCCGTATCAAGTGAAAGGCTTTCCCAAGCCAGCCACTTCATACCGCTATTGTCCGCCAACCACGGCCTCAAATTCCCAAGGGTCTCAGTGCATGTTAAGGCACCAAGACCACTTGGGTATTGAGCACGTTCATAGTCGGGGCTTTAGCCCCTCGCTCCTTTCGTCATCACTCCCCTCGGACATCACTCCGATGGATCAACGTGAACGAGTCGTGACTGCCTTGCCACGCACCGACTAACGTCGGTGTACTGCCCTTCGACAGTACCATCGCTTCCCTCCCGGGGATTCCTAATTGGAGCCCGCTCCCACTCTCTGGAGTTTTAATCACCAGGCAGTGCTACTGCCTGGCACCGAAGGTGCGACCTTCGGAATCCAAAGAGCTTCCGGCGTTAGCTATCGACTTCTTCTTGAGAGTCACGTCGTTTCAGTGGTTTTATCCACGGTTCCTCTTCAGTATGTGCCACCTCCCGGTGTGCCATAGTCACCGTCAGCCCTGAATGAGAGCATGACGTTTTCCCCTTACGAAAGCAGAAGCTCGGGGTACCCAACAGCTATTCGTTAGCCGTCTGAAGAAGAGTTGTCACGGTTTGGCACCGTCTCTCTCAAGGATCACTGGCAAGCTCTATCCGTACTTATTTGGATTGGAGCCTTTCATAGTTGAGCTTTTCGCCGTCGAGTGTTTAGCTCGAACGCCGGAGCAGCTTACTCCGGTACAGCGTATTGCTACGCATGTAACTCCCTACGCCAGCCGTGTTGAAGGAACTTGAAGAATCAAGCCCAGCAGCCCCACGGACGGGATTACACTTTCCGTGTTTCACCCGCTTTGTCGATAGCGGCTTTGATGTGGTCAATTGTGACCACAGTCAAAGTCATTCCGCCTCGCCCAGATTCATTGAATGAAAGATCGAATAGATAGGATAGAACGACAGGATTACTTTGCCCAATTCCTTCTCGCAAACAGAGCGAGCATGGAAGGTCAAGATTACTCTGTCGAGCCTCCTTCGCACTGGACAAGCCCCTCTCGAGGCATCCAGCGCTAAGGGCAGCAGGTCAATAAGTACTTGTTCATCATGAACAAATACTTGCCAGGGAGCGACCCTGAACCTCTTCACTCGGTTGATGAGACCAAGCTACTTTGAGGCCTGCTTTGCCCGACTATGAACGTCAGTCGCGTCTGCCTTAGCCAACTAGGCTATTCCCAGTTGATTTACCAACAGACTCGCTTTACGTGAAAACTGACGACCAGCGATTACTCGCTTGCAAAGGTAGAAGTAGCACAGATACTGCTAAAAAGCTAGCATTTCGCTGGCCTTGTAGCCCTCTGGGCTTTCCAATAAAATACCTCCCTTTGGTGGCCTGCATGCAATTACGGGGGTGTGTGTGGAACTTTTGGGAGTCGCGTCTAATCAGAGAGATTGGATAATTCGAGTACTCCTGCCGTGGCAAGGAGCTTCCGAAAAGGAATTGGGGCTTGCATTCGAGTGCCGCCCTTCGGTTATCGCGAAGGGTGAATCTGAGTTATTTGCGGTTGGAGCACCAAGATTTGCAGCACGATTCAATTCACCTTGCGGTGGCTTTGTGAATATAAGGCGATTGGAATTTCTATCGTCGACTGTACCAAAGTGCCGCACAGTTGATGATGTACCTAAAGACCTTCTTCCGAGCCTCATCATGGAAACCAAAAAGGAATCCAGTCCGCTCGGAAGGTTTATTACAAGAATGCTTGATCGGTTCTCAGGCTATTTGGCAGATAGCCTATTGCGCCCTAGAAGCGACCTTGCACAACAATACCAGTTCTTGACCGCTGAGCTTGGAACTAGCTATGGCGAGTCTCCGTTTCAAGGTACTCCTTTCGTACAGCATATTTCGTTGGGAGGTGGACTTTGTGCCCAAGCGGCATGCTTCATGGCAACCTGCTTGCTCTACGAGCACGCAGGGGCAATTCAAGGTATTCCGCAGATTACGCACTCCTTAGCCAAAAAACTAACTGGCAGAGATGATCTGCTATTATTTGATGGACTGACGCTTCCTCACATAAGCGACTACTTTTCACAGGTTAGGCTCCGTGGTGACATCTTAGGCTTTCCTACAAAACATACCCGTGATCGGTACCCAGGATTTAGTTTTGAAGATTGGTTAGGAAAAGTCATTCGATCGTATGTAAGAAGTGGTTTTCCGGTCATCTTCCCGACTGACCCGGGCAGCCTAGACCCAATGTATCAGCGTGCGGCAAGATCCTACAACCCGGAAGTCGCGGAACTCCTAGCTAGCTCACTTCGTGTAGATCCCAAAAGGTTTGAGAGAACCTTACATGCACTGGTGGTTGTTGGGGTTGACAAGGGAGCGGGAGATTCCTTCCTAGTTAACGACCCTCGTGCGTTACCGTTCATGCAGATATCAAAGGAAGAGCTTTTGCATGCACTTCCCGATTTCGAAAGTCTCTCCTTCAAGAGATGCAATTTTTGTATTCCCGTTGTTCCAGAGCGGGTAAACGTACCTTTGCTTGAAACAATTTCGCACGATAGAAACGAGTTGCATTTTGGGCTTATCGACGCAATTCTTTGTTGCACCAAGAATTCAAACGCACGCTCGTACTGTGAGTCACATCAACTTCTGAACCTGTACAACTTACTGGAAAGTCATTCGCAACTTGGAGAGTTCTTTCTTATACCACCTACTGGAGACCATCGTGGTGAGTTGTTTGAGAGACTTCAGGAGTTGGCCGGTCTGACTCACGATCAGGTCTCAGTCTTAGGGCAATGGCTTTCTCGCCCCAAAGTTAGTCAAACTTGGATTTGGCTTCAGTTAATACGCTCCTCTGAGGATGACAGATTGTCGGCAGTGTTTTGGCGAGCCGAGTGTACGGATGGCTATTCTATTCACAGCCTAATACCCACACTCTATCTAGGTCAGATGGAAGCTATTGATGGCCACTACTTGAATGATAATGGTTCTGCCGACGTGATAACCAAGTCAGATACTTCCAATTCTCAGGTGGCCAGCTGGCATGTCAAAACCCACGAAATAGATCAAACGACACGGTTTCCCGAGCTTTCACTAATCAGCTCGTTTGCAGTTGATAAGTTTCAGGAATCGGTACGAAGATGGCCAAAAGGTATTCGCAACTGTGAGTATTATCTTTTGATGCAGCCTGACTCTAACAATGAGATGGATGCGATAAAGTACCTCTCATCACGATCAGACCTTCCCAAAGCTCAAGTATATTCGCACGCACAAGAGGTTCTGGAAACGGCAATCAAGAGTCCGAATTCTTGTATCGAACAAATAATTGGCGTCGCTACGTACTTCCCAAATCTGTGCTTTCCCGCACGCGATTGTGTCTCATCAATATCTTCTCTGACATATGCTATTAGATTTGCCGACGCACTATCAGAAATACAGCAACGTCCCGTCGTTTTGGAACTCGTAGCAGGCTCGAGGGTTCACGGCGTTGTGGAGGCCTGTTTGAATATTCCAAATATTCCTCCTTATTCAAATCCGTTCTTTGGAATTGTCAGGAGCAGCCAGCATACGCTACAAGATTTTGTATCAAACCTGGGAGAGGCATTAGTTACTGCAAGCGACACTTTTGAATGTTCCCTGCAAGACGTTACAATCGCGGTGGAGGCGGAGACTTCAAACCTTTGTGTTTTGACTAGCTTGCGATCCATGCAGGACATGGCAGTGGAGTTTCGAAAACAACTGCCCAGGTTTGAGTCACAGTTGGGCTTCAATTTGGATATCGGTCACTGGATTCTAAATGGCATCACCCCAGCAGCATTACGCGAGTATCCCGATGTATTCCGCCGAGTAGCGCATGTCCATTTGTCAAACCAAAATAGAGTTTGCCATTTTTCTGATCTCCCCCTCCTAGCATTCTCACAGTTCCAAGAGCAGTACGACGAATGGCTAGGAGTTATAACCGGCAAACTTAACGCGACCGATCAGATTGTCAATTTCTCCGGATTTCTGTCGATCGAAGTGGAAGCATCCGATGATCGATTGCTTGATGCTTGTGTTCGTGATAGTCAGCTTGTGTGGGAAGGTTTTTGTTCGAGGAACTTCACAAGAAAAGGAATAAGTTAGATGTCAGAATTGGAAGCTTCTAGAAAGATCCTTCAGGATTTTGTCAACCATTCGGATATGTTTGGAGATGCTGAATCTATCAATCAGCACGTAAATGAGGTTCGGAAGATGCTTTCAACAGGCAATATTCCAGCAACCGCCAAAGAGGCAAATGCGTTGATAAATAAGATCTGGTCCGAGACTAATCCTTTTGCGGAGGATAGTCGCGTCCTAACAAATCCAATCGGTTGTGATTAATGAATGGTTCTTAATTCGGGCTGGGCGAACAAGTTGCCAGCCCTCTATTTCGCGTTCTGCACCTGTGATTGACAGAAAAGCCAAAACCGTGCTATTCCTGCGGTTATTGTCAATCAAAATGGAGTCTAGAATGGAAACACAAACTAAGAAGGGCGGAGAAAAGCCGATAAAAACTGTGAGAAAAGGTGCAATTGCTGCAAGCATCTGGAAGCGACAAGGCCCAAATGGCTTTGAGTATTTTGACTTCTCGCTTAGCCGATCCTGGAAAGCTAAATCGTCAGGCAAAGAAGGCTACTCCCCCAATTTCTTTCACAATAACGCGGACGAACTGAGCCAAGTAGTTTTAGAAGCAGCAAGCTGGATTGCAAGCCAGCAAGCAAGCTCGCAAGCACAAGTGTTTGGCGCAACATCTGCCTAAGCTGATTCTTGTGGGACGCCTTTTGCGTTGAACTCAAAGTAATCACGCAGTATTACCATGCGGTAGTGCTCAAAGAGCTTTCCGCCTTGACCTTGCGATCGAGAATAGCCTTGCAATTTTGTACGCTCGGCTTTCTCGATGGCCTTGCGTTCAAACTCAAATTGTTCCTTTGGTGAGAGCTTCCGCCAGAAGTCCAAAAACGCCTTTTGGCGGGCCTCTTCTTTTCTAGATCCTTCCAGCTCTCGCCGACTAATTAATTCCCGTTCCTGGGCAATGCGGTTTTTCTCAAGCGTCTTTTGTTCTGCCCTCCGGACTGTGCTTGTAAAGCCTTGGGGTAGTACGATTGAATTAGGGTTCCGAATTGACTGAACCAGAAAGCCAGCGTGTCTCTGTTTTCCTGAGCGATTGTACCAATCAAATAGCTCAACCATGGTTTGAACCGTTTCTGTTGGTGCTGATTGGACGAGCTCCTCAGCAGCCGCTGGCCCAACTCCCCTCTTCGTAAGCGCGAACTCTAGATTCCCAAGATCAGCTTGGGGAGGAAGATTTACGACTTTCGTAATCGTTGGAGGTAATGCCCGTCTCTTGCGCTCAAACCTAACCACCCATGATCCCTTCCCTTTTTTTTCAAAAAGCCTTGAATCAGCTAGAGCTTTAAGATCCCATTCCCGGGTTAGCTCTTCTATTCCAGACTTCAATGTACGCTTCATTTGCCCAGTTGAACCACCAGATGCTCCGATCTTGTAAACCATGAGCTCCTTTAAATCGATTTCCACAGAGTTTGAACGATAGAACCGCTTATCTAGAAATCGGTAGAGTCTCTTCGCCACGGGGCTCTGAAGCCGCGTGTAGAGGCTCCAGTCAAGCCTCTTCAAGTAACCCGCCTTAAAGCTTTTGAAGATTACATCATTCCAGGTAAATCTTGATGCTCCAGGTGCAGATGCGCCCTGCCTCACTTCTCGTCGGTAGATGTAGAGAGTGTCAAATATGCTGAAGTCTCGATTCACCCAACTTTTTTCCGCATGATCATAAAACGCACGATCCGAAAAAACCGTGAGTCCTTTCCATCGCCTCAGGGATTGGCTTAGTCGCTCGTAGTTGCGTGTATCATCTGACCACCGAAGAAGCTTTAGTAGTTCATACCGGCTGAAGCTCACTTCTGGACTTTGAAAGTCTTGAAGTTTGGAGATTTGAATGCACGCAAGCAGAACGTCGTCGTCTTTTGCGGTTGGCAGGCCATAGCGATCAGAACCAGAAAGTGTTAGGCGTCGCTTAAGTTCTCTCCCCTCTTCTCGATCAAAGATCAGATCTTCGTACACAAGTGTCTTTTTTCCATCAGGTATTCGATCGGAAATTGACGCTAGCGGAAACTCAGCAAGGTTTAGCTCGTCTACTCCAAATGCTTCATGCCCCTGCGATTCACTTTCAATCCGCAGCTGGCTACCCAAACTCTTTTCTTCTTCTCTTTCCAAAAGACAACAAACTCTCCCTATGTTGTTATTAAGAAGTTAATAATACAAATTACTGCGCCGAATTCTCAATTGTTTCCAGGGGGTTACGCGACAATTTGTGTCTCAATGCACGGTAAATGACCCTGAAACAGTGTCTCAAATCACGGTAAAAAGTGGTTCAGTTCATGGTACGCTTTTAAAAAACAGTGTCTCAAATCACGGTACCTTGTTGATAACTGTCATCGGTGAAATTGTGTCTCATTTCACGGTACCTAAACACGGCATTCATCAAATCAAATGCCACGAACTTCAACTCACTTAAAGCATCTGGAGAATCTCAAGAAACAGAGGATTTGGCAAGCACGAAATTTGAATCTATAATTCCCTGCTTGGTAGCTTGCAAGCTGTAAAGCAAGCAAGGTTGTAAGGCTTAAGTCAAGCAGTTCTTCCATACCTCAATCAAGGCAGCCTCGCGCTGTTAGTTGATTGCTTGCAAGCTTGCCCGAAAGCATCTGTGCAAACAAGCCTTTCGGCCTTATTGCAAGCTGTAAGGGTTTGAATCGTCAAATCAAGCAAACTTGCAGACTTCAATGCAGGTCATGCATCAATCTTGCAGGTTGTCTGGAATTGAGTCCAGTCGTCTATCCTGCAAGTAAGTCAACTTGCTTGCCTTTGGTGCTGCAATCAACGTTTCATTCAAGCATTCAAGTAGTGTTGTCAGCAAGTACACTTGCCGACAGTTAAGCATGCAGAAAAAAGTGCTTGCTTGATTGTCCGATGTCTTGTAGGAATGCATGCCATGATCATTGCACTTGTAAATTCGAAAGGGGGAGTAGGTAAGTCAACTCTGGCTGGCAATTTAGCTGGGTGGCTACACGAACACGGAAGAAAAGTAATTCTTGCTGACTGCGATACTCAATGCAGTTCATCTGAGTGGGTCAAGGAAGCAGCCCCGGAAATCCAGGTGGTGCGCCTTGCAAACGCTGATGAAGTTCTTGATGAACTCCCATCGCTTAAACGTGAAGCTGAGTACGTAGTGTGCGATGGCCCAGGTTCACAAACGGAGACGAGTAGGGCGCTACTAATGTGGGCAGATTTGGCCGTGATACCGGCCAAAGCCTCCATGTTTGAGGCGAGGGCGCTCGACAAGAACACTGCGTTTGTAAGACAAGCCCAATCGATACGAAAAGGGCCACCAGATGCAGTTGCAGTCCTAAGTATGGTCGGGCGTGACTATCGATTGACGAAAGACATGCACGATGCTGCTTCGACTCTGAAGCTCTCTTTAACTGATACTCCAATTACGCTACGACAAGCGTACGCGGATGCACCTGGGCAAGCAACATTCGTCTGGCGTATGGGGTATTCTGCACGAGATGCAGCAGATGAAATCGACGCATTGTTTCAAGAACTCCTTCCTGAAGCCACAAGTGATAAGGTGCTTTCACTAAGAAAAGGAAATAGGGGACGCTAATTAGAAATCACGGAGGAACAGAAAACAAATGGCAGTAGAAAGAAGATCATTGGTCGCAGCAGTTTCAAACAATCCAGTACCTGGAGCCGATCCAGAAATGGTACGCTCCTTTGTCACGCAGAATCAGCAGACAGAACGACCTGTTGCTGCACCTGTTGTGATTGAGCCTAAATCGACTATCCCAAAAGAAGAGCCGAAGAATTCAGTAGATACAAAGTTGGGTGCAAGGCCAAAGAAAAAGCAGTCTAGGTTTCAGCCTACTGGACTAACAGCAATCACGGTACGGCTTCGCCCCGAAATCGCAGGAGCACTCAAGCGTGCATCCCTTGAGCGACAGCTTGAGGGGCAGGATGTTTTCACGCAACAGGATCTCGTTGAACAAGCACTTGAACCATGGTTGCGAGAAGAGGGATACTTGTCGTGAGCTTTCGCGTCTTTTGTGGGCTAGTTCTTCTTCTCGCAGGGAGCGTTGTAGCGGCCCAAGAGTTTCCAACCTTTACAGCGCCAAATGGAGATATTTGGCTTCACCCGTTCGCACTCAATTCTCAAAACTATTTCGAACAGCAGTGGACATTAGCGAATTCGGATTTTCGCCTTGCAACTAAAGAGGAGGTTCAAAGCCTGATTGGCCCCGATGGAGGGCCGACGGATATTGTGTTGGCCTTTCTTGCAAGTAAAGGAATCGCACGCAGTTGCAAATCCATGTCAGAGCTTACATACGGAGTAAAAGGCATCTACGACGACTCGCTTACTGGATTTACATCCCCCAACTTGGGACTTGGATCTGTACTTGCAAATAGAAACGTTTCGATCAATGACGATATTGTTCCGCCCAACTATTTTGCATATGGCAACAATCCTTCTGATACTTCAATCGAAACGTGCACGGGAATTTGGGCTATCAAGAAACCACCGATCATTTGTGGCAGCATCGGATTAACAAAGGATTTCAATTGCGATGGCCTGTCTGATTCAATTGTCTGGCGGCCAAGTTCCGGTAGATGGTACATTCAGCGACGTGGAATAAATGATATCCTAACATTCCATTGGGGGCTAAATGGAGACATTCCATTTGTTGGGGATGTTACAGGCGATTTGGTTCCAGAGCTCATAGTTTGGAGACCCGAGACGGGTTCTTGGTATATTCGGAATCTCGTTTCGGCAAGTCAGCCATATAAGGTCATTCAATGGGGACTAAGAGGAGACATTCCACGCCTTCAAAATTCTGATGCTGATGGAATCCTCGATCTCGTTGTTTTTCGGCCAACCACAGGTACCCACTATTTTTTTAGCATCACGCGTGGGTATCTTCGATCAACAGAATGGGGCTTACTAGGCGATATCGTACCCGGCAATTGACCTAGTATTCAAATCGTCCCATTACCGTATCTGAATTGAATCCCCATTTACACGAGAACCCGCCTGCATGTGGAGCCCAGCCCCAAGACACGGCCTGTGATGCAGAATTTGGTGAGGAAAATTTTATATAGTATGTGGAGTCGATCCCGACGGTTTCCTGTCTCCAAAGAGCCTTGTCGATTTTGCCGTCGCCATCAAAGTCACCATTAATCGGAATATCGCCAGCTATCCCGAAATACTCCGTCTGAAGCAACTCCCAATCCCCCTGACTCCATAGTTGCCAGCGTCCACCGATAAAATTCCCGGTCTCAATTTTGGGCCCACCAATAAAATCACCGAACAATGGAACAGCGGGATAGTTCTCGCCGACTACCCCAACTGTTCCAGAAAATTGGCGGAAAAGCTTGGTTCCCTTCCCGTGGTTATACATATAGGGCTCAGTAATTGCTCCCCATTCGCCAGAGACCATTGGATATGTAAATCTAGAAACAACCCGGAGGTCAATATACACCCTGTTGCCAATTCCGTAGTTGTAATCAAATGGCGACGAATTGATTGTTCCATCTTTGGAACTTCTGTAGGTGCCACGTTGATTCAATATATCGATGAACGCCAAGTCGGCCTTACCATCATCATCAAATTGTACAGCTTGAGGCAAACCCGTACCTGGGAAGTGCACAACAAGTGAACCATTCCAACCCGACCAGAGAATATACCAGTTACCTTCACTTGGGCGATAGACAATGAACTCTGGCAAACCGTCTCCGCTGACGTCTGCAAGAAGTGGTTGATCTCCGCTCCTCCCCCAAGCGACCCACACAGCGTTGCGACCGGCCAAGACCGCGTCATTGTAGTGAGCTGGCATTCGCGACGTATCATTATCTACCGGCGTGATGTACCAGTACATCTGCCCACCAACGATTCTGACAACAATCAGTTCGGATCGCCCATCATTGTCGATGTCGGTGGGCTGGCCACCAAACAACTGTGATGGAAAGCAAGCCAACAGCATAGCCGCAAACACAAGTGTCCAATTCGACTTCATTTGATTTCGCCTCTCTTACAAAGTGGATTCCAAACTTTAACCAAGAACGGTTTTGGCACATGAAATCAAAGGCGTAACAACAAGATGCAGGATGCCACACAGGCCCTGCGGTTGGTTCACTCGAGAGACTTCTCGCTTCTAATATGCAGTACATTGTACCGCTGTGAACCGCCGACAGAGAAAGTCTTGCTCCAGCAAGACTTGATTCTTAGCGGGGATTTTCGTTCAGGGAATTGTTGGAGTCAAGAGGGTGGAAAGCCGCACCATACTTAACGCCGAGTGTCTTTTAGCTTCGGCATAAGTTCCCCCGGTTCAACTTTGAGGATAACCGCAAGCCGGACAATATTCACGACACTTGTTCCACCGCTGCAACACGACCTAATCAACTTCTACGGTCCAGGTGGATCGTTCCGTTCTTATTCACTTTGGCAACTCTTCTCTGAACCACGGGTCATCCCGGAGGGGTACTTTAAAGACAAGGTCGTATTCCTTGGCTTTGCAAGTGATCTGCGGGGGAGGGGATTCACAGACAAGGAGATCCTCGAAGTTACGGCACCGGGTGGTGATATGTATGGAGTCGAGATCCATGCGACGATTGCCGGAAACATCATTGAGAACAAATTCATCAGCCGCATTTCACCAGTGCTCGAATCGCTTCTAATTGTTCTTGCGATTTTTGTGATGACCTTTTCGATACTTTTTATGCAGCCTCAATACGCAGCAAGCGTCTTGGTTGGCACGGCATGCATTTGGGCTGCCGCAACATTTGTCGCCTTTAAGTACTTCCTGTACTTCTTGCCTGGGTTCATGGTCATCACCGGCTCCATCGTCCAGATCTTCGCAATAGGGATGTTTACCATTGCTTTGATAGCTCAGAGAGAGCTTGAGGATACAAAGAGAAAAGTGGGGCTAAGTACCTAGAAATAGGTAGTATCCGCGTGGGTTTCAAACTTTTTTGCTATGTCTCTGTACATCGTGACATAACCCATCAATTGTTTTTTCGATGGTTACAACAAAGGAGAGATCAGTATGGGCATGGCGGAGCTTAGCTTCACTGCGGCGATTCTTGCGTTGGCGTTCGCAGGATGGCAGGCAGTCAGAATAACGAGCCTCGAAGACAGAGTTGAAAACATTAAGAAGACGCTTGCTGCATATTCAAAGAGCAACGACTCTTTCTAGCCAATCGAAGGTTTCAGATTTCGCAGATCGCAACTAGTTGCGATCTGCTTCACCCAACCCATTCTCTGAGCCATGTTCGATACTCCTGGTCAATTTGTAAGCTTGCCTATACTTTGATTCTGCTTCGCGCAGAAGACCTTCCACTGGGGCTTTTGTTGCAATTACACCACTCATAAGCTCCTCAAACGCTTTGTCGCGGCAATCGGAGGCAAACTCTTCCCAAGCTACTTGAAAGTTAGAACTTCCGATTCTCGTAGGCTCGAGAATTATCTTATCCGTTTCAGTTCGTTCAGTCACCGAATTAAGTCGCAGGCACTCTAGCCATTGCTTGTACATATTTCGCGGTAACAATCCATTTACGAAGAAATGAAATTCCTCATGGTGCATTCCAAAAAGCCTTACAAAGAAACTGTTCGTCTTGTGTTTTGTAGTTTCTTCGCCCGGCATATCAAACAATTCGACTCGCTGCCGGTACCAGATATCGTGGAAGATTCGATTGAAATGAATCACAGTGTCGGTAGCGTTCGCATCAATCACATCCTCGCGACTCAGAACGCTTCTGACTTGGGAGTTTGAGAAGTCAACCTCTACGCGAAGCGTAAAGACGGAGAGGAGAAGATCACAGATTGAGCAAATGGCGCCAAACGCGAATAGACCTACGATTGTACCGATCAGAAATGCACTCTTGCTTGAAATTGTCTGACTTCCACCAGGTAACAAACTAATGGCAAGCGGAAATGCCGTTAGTAGTGACAGAATAACCGAAACGACTGAGACTAAGCTCAAATGAAATCTAGCGGAAAACATCTTAATTTGGGCTTCAATGGCTATTGCTCGCTTCTTTTGGAGCGTGCAACTCCACCCAACGTTATTGAGCTTGTTTAGCTCGACTCCTAGAGCACGAATCCGATCTGAAATGCTCGTTGATCGAGAGTGCAAAGTGACTAGAAGAGATGCGGACGCAATTGCTGTCGGAAGAACCATGCTCAGCACTGCGGCATCTGTCGCGTTGCCTAGATACTGTGCCAAGACAATTCCCATCACCACAGACAGGATCATTGCCGTTACACCGAAGGCCCACACCCAGGGACGAAACGCTGCGGTTTGATCGAGAAGTGTTTTGGTTGTTCGATAGGAGTCCATTTTAGGTTTTGTAGGAATTCTCAGGTTGCAGTTACCACAAAATCGAAATCTGAGCACACGACCGATAAGAGGCAAATTCTACACCCTGGCTGTCAGAGATTGTCAGAGATGGGGCTTCTCTGAGCCCCAAAAAGCCTGTAAAATCTTCGGTTCGTGAAGAGAGCCATTTGAGGTCTTTTCGCTAGGTTTTTGGCACGTTTTGCTAGGCAAAACCTTAGTTTTGCACCCGTAGCTCAACTGGACAGAGCATCGGTCTTCGGAACCGAGGGTTGTAGGTTCGAATCCTACCGGGCGTGCTAAGTGTAAGTGGATGAGAATTAACCACTTACGCTTAAAGCACGATTTGCACTTCGTGATAACAAAACGCTCTGTCAGAGATTGCTGTCAGAGATTGAGTCCCTCAGTGAGGGCTAACTAGCGAGCCTTCGGCTCTCTTCGGTTGCACCCATGTCCTATGGAACCGGAGACTCGCTAGATGCTTTACCACACACCAAAGCCATTTTTTCGTAAAGATCGTGGACGCTGGTACGTCCAACTTCTTGGCAAGCAGTACAACCTAGGTGCTGATAAAGAAGCAGCCTTCAAAGCCTATCACCGGCTGATGGCCAATCCGCCTGAACCGCAGACTGTGCACGCTGGGCCGACGGAACAAAGTTCTCTTCGAATTGATGCGTTGTGCGACCAGTTTCTCGGATGGCTTCAAACTAATCGAGCCCCCGATACCTTCGAGTGGTATCGCTATCGCTTGCAACGGTTCATCGACAAGTACCCCTCGATGCTTGCAAAGGATCTTCGCCCATTCCACGTTGAGCAATGGGTTGCTGACTACAAACTTTCCACCACGAGCCGACGAAACTATTTTCGTTCAGTAAAGCGTTGTTTGCAGTGGGCAGAGCGGCAAGGCTATTTGGATAAGAGTCCAATCGCAGCTCTTGAAGTACCATCGGCTGAGCGAAAAGAAGTCTATGTAACGCCTGAAGAGTTTGATCGGCTCTTGAGGTATGTTGCCGATCCAAGGACTCGCGAGCTTTTGGTCCTTACCTACACAACAGGATGTAGGCCACAAGAATCGTTGCGTGTGGAAAATCGGCATGTAGATCTTAACCACAACCGCTGGGTGTTTCCTCAGTCAGAGGCAAAGTGCAAGAAGGGGCCTCGGATTGTCTATTTGACCGATGAAGCTCTTGCAGTCACCAAGAGGCTCTACGAACCCAAGCGACCTCACCAGCGTCTCTTTCGAAACTCCGCTGACCGTCCCTGGACAACTGAAGCAATTAATTGCTTCTTTGATCGACTGCAGGAGCGGATGGGCAAACAAGCTCTAAAGGATGCTGGGTACGAGGTTCCACCTAAAGAGATAGACCGAATGATTGCTAAGCTCAACCCAACTTGTTTGGTAAAGGGAACTCTTCACACGAAGTCAAAGGCAGAGCTCAAGGCCGAAGCCAAGCGAAAGCTATTGCGAACTAAGGCTCGCTCTGCAGCACCTCGATATTGTCTCTACGCTCTCAGGCATAGCTGGGCAACAAACGCACTTAAGGCCGGAGTCGATGCGTTGACAGTCGCGATCCTAATGGGGCACCGCGATCCCAGTATGCTTGCCCGAACTTACCAGCACTTGGGGCACAGCCCAGAGCACATGTTTCAGCAGGCACAGAAAGCGGTTGGCAAACTACAATAGCAGTTTAGGTTTTTCCGCTCGGTACTTTGGTGAATTTGGATGCTATGAACGACTACTACGTTTACGTCTACATAGATCCCAGGAACTATGAAGAGTTCTATTTCGGTAAGGGGAGAGGTGCCAGAAAACTCTGGCACCTCAATGACAGTAGCGATTCTGAAAAGACGCGCCGAATTAACGAAATCCGTGATGCAGGCTTAGAGCCAATTATTCGGGTTGTCGCTCGCGATCTCACTGAACATGATGCCCTGCTTGTGGAAAAGACGTTGCTCTGGAAATTGGGCAAGTCACTAACCAACATAGCCTCGGGGCACTATAAGAAGAACTTTCGTCCGCACAATACAATGCACCTTGCCCTATCGGGTTTCGACTTTCAGCGAGGCCTATATTTCTACTCTGTCGGTGAAAACGAACGTCGAAACTGGGACGACTATCGCCGATACAATTTCATTTCCGCCGGAGCAGGTCCACGTTATCGCGACGCCATGTTAGGGTTCAACAAAGGAGACTTTGTCGTTGCTCATATGGGAGGACTGGGGTTCGTAGGTATCGCAAAGATTCTTGCAGAAGCGCTTCCTGTAAAGCAGTTCAAGGTACGTGGCGAACCTCTTCTCAAGAAGCGACTCGAAGGAGATATGAAACGCAACTATCTCGAGCCAGACTATTCTGAATATGTTTGCGCAGTTAAATGGATCAAAAAGGTGGACAGAGAAAACGCACATTGGGAGCCGAACATCGGTCTTTTTGCACGCCCTATTGTTCGGGCTTCACTCGATAATCAGCCATCCACTATCGAGTTCTTGGAGACTGCTTTTGAAGTCTCATTTTCCCAATTGCTCAAGTAACCTACTTCGGCAACGCTGGTTTTTGTTGAAAATTGGCACGAATTCGTGCTATGCTGGAAGGACTAGATTAATGGAGCAATCAACATGCAGCTAAACGTACCTTCCGAACTTGAACCATTCATTGATCAAGAGTTTTCGACCGGGCGTTATTCGACCCGCGAAGAGGTCGTCGTCTATGCTTTGGCTTGGTTTCGAAACGAACGGCAACAGTCGCTCGAGGGAATTACTGATGGCCTAAGTGATCTAGACGCTGGCAATATTGAGCCACTATCCGACGTTATCGCGGAGTTGCGCAGCTCACTTCCAAAAGACGATGAGTGAACGCCAGGTTTTTCTCACCCAACGGGCAAAGAGTGATCTAAAGCACTATTTCGAATTTGCCGCAGAACGTGCGCCTAGTACTGCACTCCAATGGCTAAATCGATTTAAAGAATCCTTAAATTCGCTGTCTCTAAATGCAGAGCGATGTTCGCTTGCCCCTGAGGATGGGTTGCTAAAAAGAGCCGTACGACAACTGATTTTCGGCAAACAAAACAACCGCTATCGAGCTCTGTTTGTCATTGAAGAACAAAGGGTTGTTGTGCTCCATATTCGACGCGGAGGTATGGACACCGCAAACAAGAACGATCTAGGGCCGCCTAACGGGTAAGCGATTACTGACAATCGTGAGACATTCTGGTGGAATCGCTGTTGCACACCAAACATGGTCCGATCTTACGGAAAATTTTACCCCCGATCTAATCGATGCATCACAATCAATTTGAAAAACGATTCCCCGTCCGAGATCATCGGCAATGGATCTTGCGTAGCTCAGATTTGATGTGAGTTGAACCGCCGAGCGTTTCATTGGTGGTAACCCTTGGCGTTCTATTTTTCTAAATAACCTTAGCTGGGTTCCATGATAGAGTGGCTGTGTGGGAACACTTGTATCGTCCCATGAAATGACCAAGCTGTGGCCGCACGTGGCACGAATCCACTCCTTTCGAATTTCGACCCGTTGACCTTTAGCTAGGTTGTACATTGCTTCACTGAAGCTTTCTAAGCAATCACTTTTTGCCCCTTCAAATTGTTCGAGCACCTTCAGAAATAGTGCTCTCACTTGCATCCAACCCTGAGCGTCGGGCTTTGATCCGACGTCCATTGACGCGTGGCGAAGAATTCGAATGATAGTTCGCGAGATTTCAGATTTCTCGTTCATGCCAGCACTCTGATTTATGGAAAAAACGGCTCTTGGTATTCCCAAGAGCCGGGCTCTACGGAGCCACGTTGTGTGGTCCAAACTCAACCATGAGCTGTACCACAAAGGCCACGACAATCAAAAATCGCAACAAGCCGAGAACCTCATTCTTTCGATAGAAGTTCCAGTCTTCGAGCTCTCGAAGCGGTTTTGTTGATCCTCGTCTGCCTTTTTCAATCCTTGCGTGTTTCATATTCCAGTCTCCAATTGCACGATCCTCCATGAATCGTGTCTGAACGCTAGTGCAACTTTTACTAGCCTTCAGACTCTTACTGGAAAGGGTCTCGTCTTAATTTGCAGCTCGATGAGTAGCTGGCCGTTTCTTGGTTTCGTTTCCCGAAAGGCAAAAGGAAAATTGTTTTAAAGCCCGGCATCCTTTCCGGGCTGAAGCGAGCCTCCGGCCCTCTTCGGTTGCTTGCCCTGTAGCTCAACGTTTTAGGTGTTTTAGTGGAGGAGGTGGCTGCTTCTGAATTCTTGAAGCCACATGATTTCCAACGGATCTTGTATCCAGAAAGTCATCAACCGCTTGTGGATCAATGCGAATTGATCCACGCCCAGGTCCTACACGAAAGTGCGAAATATCTCCCGCCTTTATCAGCTTGTAAGTTTCCGAAACTGAAAGTCGCAAGAGCCCCGCAACCTCTTTTACTGTCAACAGATTTCGGTTGCTAATCATGCCTCGTCCCTCTTAGCTTCTGTGTTTTTCGACGGTCGACCCCGCTTCTTTTGTACATCGTCTGAGTTACCAAAATTCTTGGTGCCAGTGATTTTTCCAATCTCACGCTTTACTTCGCTCAGCAGCCGATACATATCGCCTGAAAATCCATTCATCCTGTCGTGAACAATTCGAAGACGCTCGCCCACTGCTTCGATTACTTCAACGTTACCGAGCGAATTTCCCTTCTCAGAAATCTCCAATCGCAACACCAGTAATTCTCTCTCGACTTCGACAACGTACCTTGTCCCAACGGACACGATAGCACTTGCTATTACTCGCTCCATGAGCTCCCGCTCAGATTCAATCCCCATCGTTTGCGTCCTCTCTGCCGTATAAAACAATTTCCCTAAACTCCAACGGTATATTCGCAGAAAAAAACTCTCGGTCCAAAAATTGACACGTAATACGGCACTAAAGCGAAGATGGTAAATCTGCTCTATTTTTCGTTTTCCCTGGAAAAGAATCGGAACCCCAAGTCTTAAATTGGCTGACACCTGTGAAGACATTTTCGACGACTAGACAGCTCCTAGACTGCACTCCATCGCATTTTTTTCTATCGCGATCTTGAAATTCAGGCTGCTTTCGATATCAATGCAGTACACCCAAGTTGCGAACTCTCAGAACCGCCAAGTACACGAGAGTCCAAAGTGATTTCCCCACTGCGCAGCCCCTCTCTTCGGCACGTAGCCTGGCACTTACGATCTACTGACTGGGTGCCAAGACTCGTGCCGTTCCAATGTCCGTTTGGAGCCAGTTTTCAGGGACATTCTTGGGAAGTCTAGAGACAGAGCGTGAGGTATCAGTTGCGGATGCCACCCCGCATGGAACCGGTGGCAACTTGAAGCTATGCTAGTAGTCCCTTTGAGGGTTGGTTGCTTGTCCGGTAACGTAAGACTTACGCCTCGCGATATTGAAATTGCTCAAGCGCTTTGCCACTGTGTTCGTTATTTTTCAGCAGACCAATTACGCAAAGGCTGGTGGCAGAAAAACTCCAAGACTGCGTTCGCAATGGAGAATCGTCTTCGAAAATTGGTTCAGATTAATTGGCTTGGAACAGCCTCGTGTTTGGCTCGCCCAATGCCTGAACTTGACGGTCCTCTTTATGCGTGGCACCCGGGCAAAAGTGAACCTGACTTTGGCCACTATGCATGGCTTGCAAATAAACGTTGGGATCGTCCACCAGTGATGACCAAGTTGTACTTTGCAGGCCGAAGAGCGGCACACCAATACCTTGGAACCAGGCCGCGTAGAGTACGTCAAATTTATCAACTGACACACGATTTAGGAGTTTCAGAAGTCTACTTGTATTTCAAGGCGCATCGAAAAGAGGAGGTGAGTGCTTGGTATGGCGAATCTGTCAATCCTTTTCGAAAACCTCGAATTAAGAATGCAGACGTCTATATTTTTCCCACCCTTAAATGGCCTCCCAAGTTGGTCGTAGACTTTGCAGGTGCGTACCCAAAATCAAGGATTCAAGCTCTCCATCAATACTGCGTCGAGAACAATCTTGCATATGAGTTGTGGTAATCAATGAACCCTCGAAAAATCCGCCGCCGCTCTGCCCGATTGCAGGATCGCGACTACGACATCCTTGAATTCGTTTCCCGCTACCGGATGGTTACGCGAGAAATACTACATCGGATATTCTTTGACGATAGTGAGCTCAATGCGGTAACCAAAGTTACTTCGAGACTAACTGAAGCTGCCTTCCTTTCTCGACATCCCTTTGTGAATACCGCATCGTACTTCACGCTCGGAATCGCGGGTTGTAAGCTCTTCGGTCTTCCTGCTCGTTGCGCAAAAGAGTTGGGTGCCCAGGCGTTGGTTACTCAATTTGGAATTGTCGATTACTGCACCGCGCCTGGAGCTACTCGTGCTCGGCTGACTGTGGGGGAGCTGCACGCTCATCACAACAGTCTCCTCCAAAAAAATCTAGATCCGGCCAATTATGTTAATGATGCGACGGGGGAGGTAAGCAAGCTTCAATTTGTTCGCGTTGATGGCGGTGGGCCTGCAGATCATGTTGTCCGAAAAATCAAACTCGATATGGCTTTGCGAGAGACGAACACTATTTGCAAGGAGCTAAACCAACTATCGCGATTTGAAATTGCTTGCGTGACATATTCCGAATCCAAACTCGATCAAATTAAGAAGCGACTGGATAAAGAACAACTTTGGTGCCCGGTACAGCTTTTTAATTCTCTTGGTCTTTTGCCGCTCTTGGACTTTTAAATATGCGTCAAAAGATTCTTCCTCCAAACGTGACGGGTTCGATATCGGGCGCTCCACAGGATTCCTTGAAGAGTAGCGCGACCTCACCTTTAAGCCTTCGATTCCCAGTACACAATCACCGGCAAAGTTTGTTCCAAGATATTCTTGTTGGTTCGGCAGCCATTGTCCTCATTTCTGGTCTCGCAGTTCAGAATCTATTTTTCTACTCGAAGCATTGGCAACTCGACGCCAGTACGCTGAATTACTCCGTAGTACCCTATCTCGGCTTTGTACTTTTATTCATCAAGCAGGCGTCCCGTAATTGGATATCGTTCGTTCTTTTTCTGATTCTCGCCGCACTGGTCAATGTTCTTGCATTTGCGTTCAATCGGTGGGTCTATCACTGGGCAATAGGACTAATTGCGCTGGCCTATTTCCTTGATCAGTTCATTCTGCATTCCATCTATCTTCGTTTTAACGCAGTTAATGCAACTGATGAATATGCTGTAAATGCAGTACTACGAAATCGATTCGGCCTGAATGATCAAAAGCCCATAGGCTTGCTCTCATACGCCTTTCCAATCGTCATTCTTGGCGTTCTAAGTTTTGGGGCGCGATCAAACTTGGACCGGGAGCTTGAGATTGCAAATCAAGTCACCAGTAAGTCACTGGCGGTAACGCAGGTTGGATATTTGAATCCGAGCTACAGTATTGCGGAGTTATCCTTCTTTCTGCTGCTAGTGACTTTTCTTGTCCTTCTGCCAACGGTTCTTGATTATGCAGCTCGACTCCTCTCTCTGCCGAGTTTTGGGCCAAGGACATTGTTTACTGAATATCAAGCCAACTTGAAATCGTGGTTTACCTATAACTCCGCAAATTCGATTCATCCTGGAGTACTTCAATCACCTTGCGGGAATTCCATCCAGAGGAAGCTCATGTTTCTGGGTGCGATGCTTTTTCTAGTACCGATTGCTATGCCGACGCAGCTTCTCAACCTTCAAATAGACGAACGACAGAAAGGCCGAACAATCCCGCTACGTCGAGATCTTGAAGAATATGAAATGCGTTCAGAAATCCCCCCGCGGCGAACGGCGAGACTGATTTCTTTTGCGCAAAACTCCGATCGGAGTTTTACATCTGACGCGCTCACAATCGAAACATCCAAAGAAAACCCCGCAAAACTTCCACAAGATCAAAGGCAGCGAACTCAGAGGAACTCACGTCTTGAAGACCGCACTGAGAGTTTGTGGGATAAGCACCTGACGCCTCACAGTGAAAATCCACTTTATGTTTTGCTTGGATTGCCAAACCTGGTGGTTTGGATTCTTGGGCCACTAATGCCTGGACTTGTTTTACTGGGAGTTGTCTTCGCGGCAACCGCCCGCTCAATGGCAATGGCAACAGAAGAGTTGGGTCCTCTCCCAAATGCCGATTGCCTGAAGGCTCAAAACTGGCAACGAATTGTCTCCAGCGTGCGACGAGAAAACCCTACGGACATTTTTTGGGGAGTGGACGCACGCGATCAAACTCCAATCATTATTCCCCAATCGGTGCTCAGAGAGCACGTCCATTTTCTTGGAGATACTGGGTCGGGAAAGACATCCCTTGGAATTGCGCCGCTCGTTTCGCAGTTAGTCGAGGGACAGGATGCTTCAGTGCTTGTGATTGACCTAAAAGGAGACGATCAATCTTTGTTCGAGCTCCTTAGAGCGGGCGCATCAAGAAATAGTGGCATCGAACCGAATTCACTCTCAGATTCGCGTACATGGTCGTACCCGTTTTCCTATTTTACAACCAAACATGGCTTTGCCTCCCATGTGTTTAATCCGCTGTTGCAGTCTGCCTATCAGGAACTAACTCCGGTTCAAAAGGCTGATTTACTCACAACTTCACTTGGTCTTCAATATGGAACCGATTACGGAAGGAAGTATTTTGGTGATTCCAATGTACAAGCATTACTAAAAACATTGGAAATACACTCATCGATTGCGTCTTTTGTTGAACTACTTCCTGTCCTTAAAGAAACAGTTCAGACGTGCCTCGATCGAGAGACTAGACAGGCAGCATCAAACTTGATGATGTCAGTTCATCGGATGTCGACAGTCCATTCTGCAAACGCAGTGCCTTCCCATACTGCGCAAGGTCAAGATAGCTTCATTGACCTAATCGACTTATTCCGTACACCTCAAGCGGTTTACTTCTCGCTTCCTAGTGCGACAGGTAGCGTTGTAAATGCAGATGTGGGAAGGCTTGTTCTATTTGCGTTAATTAATGCCGCGCAACATGCCCAGAAACCAAGGCGGCAGGTTTTTCTCGTAATTGACGAATTCCAACGGCTGGTTAGCAACCAGATTGCTGTGATCTTGCAGATGGCAAGAGGTCTCGACATCGGTATCATTCTCTCAAACCAAGGCCTGTCGGACCTTAATCAGATAGATGCCCAAATACTTCCCACGGTAACCACTAACACGCGAATCAGACAAGTATTTGGGGTTTCAGACCCGTCTGAAATTAAGCAACTTGTCGATGTCTCTGGTGAACAATCTGTCTTCCTTAGGTCCTTTACTGAAGCGGCTGCGTTTTTCTCGCTTGGATTCCTACCAAAATCCAGGTCGTATTCAGAGACTGTAGGTCCTCGCATTCGTACCAACGATATTATCGAAGCTTCCGACGACCCTTTCCGCTCGATATTTACAATGCGACGAGGAACAGCAAATGCAAGATTTCGCGGGTATCCCTTTGTTATGCAATCCTGTTACCACATTACTCCCGCAGAATATGAGCAACGTGTTTTAGCACCTTGGCCAGAGCCGACTAGCTCGGCCAAGATCTGGAATGCGGACACTCAAAAACGAGAGGAGCAGCACTCTGAAACTGATGCAACGGAATTTCAAACAGCTTCTAGCGTTGTTGAGCAAGAGACGCCTGCGCGGTCTGAAAAAGATTCTCCAGCACAAAGTCAAGCAACCTTGAGCCTCATCGAGATGCTCGATGGGCTCGGAAAAAAGAAGCCCCCTATGGAAGACACTTAACGAATTCTTCGAGTAGCGTATCCAAAATGCAGAACAATATTTCTACCGACCCTCAATCAAAGTCGACCGTAACCTACTTACTTCTCGCGGGAATCGTATTGATTGGCCTCTTCTTGTGGCTAACTGTCTCAATGCTACAGAGCGATGAACTCAAAAGGAAGAAGCTTGCGGAGCAGCTTAAGGAAGAGCAGAAGGCTCAAGAAGAACAACAAGTGCTTAATGATAGGCAAGAAGAACAAAGTAGGAGAGAGGCCGCTACCCAGGCAAGGAAGTCCAATTGGACTCGATTCGAAAAGAGGAACCAAGAGTTTCTCACATTGCTCACTGAGTCAAAGATTCTTGATACAAAAAGAATCGAGCTCGAGAAGCAGCTCCTCGATACTTCAGCTGGTAGATTTATGGTCAAGGATCAGGCAGAGCTAACCGTTTTTAGCGGTTTGCGAGACAAACTAGCCGGTTCGACTGGCCAGATCGAACAATGGGAGATAACTGCGAGCAGCTTTCAGGCTTCAATTTCGCAGATGCTGTCGCTTGCTGCTCCGCAGGCAGATGTTGCTCCTGACGATTTTGCGAAAGTCTCTGGATACTTGGAGCAGGCTCGTGAGCTGAATTCACAGTTGTCAGCAGCGAACAACTACATGAACCGGCTTGTCGAGCGTGGCAAGAGCAGTTTGCAGCAAAGTAGTGACGGCTCGAGCCTTTTAGTGCGGGAAGCAATCGATGGACTCAATGCTGAGAAACTTGCAATCACGCTTGCGGAACGAGAACAGGAAATTCAAGCTGTCCGCGAAGCGGAAGAACGAAAGACTCGCGAACTCTTGAAGGCTCAAGAAGTCGCAAAACAGGAAAAAGAGCGCGAACTCCTAGAGAAGCAGTTTGAGATCGAAATGAAGCAACTTGAGCTGGACGCTCTAGCTAAGAAAGCGGAAGCTGAGGTTAAAGCATCTGAGAAAGCTCTAGAGATACGATTCGCTGAGGAAGATCACGCGATGGCTGCTGAGCGGCAGAAAATAGAGTCTCTGCTAATGCCGTTCATCACTAAAGCGAAACTCGAATTTATGTCAAATGGATATGCGGAGATTCGCGATGCGGAAAAGCCAGTGTCTCTTTCAGCTTTGGAGGGATTTGGTGCATTACAACCAACTGAGGCTGGCTACAACAGACTGATACACGCAGCAAGTGCCTCAACGCAGAACGACCAACGTCCAATGGGAGGATTCTCAACTAATATTTTCGATCTAAGCGTTGCTGCCGAAGCCCAACGGCTAATCCGTAATCATGGCCCAGCCATGGTACGAGCCGGACTACTTGCAAAATGAAAAAAGGCCTTGTTGATTAAACTGCCCGGCCAAAAGCAGTCGTCTTACTCACACCCGACATTGGTGACGACCTTATAGCTCGGTCGTAGAAGCGTCCTATCATTGTACGGAAGTAGAAGACGAAATCCAACTTGGAATCCACCAGAATCTTCGTGATTGATTGGGCGATTCGTTGGGAATGCAATAGATTTCAAGATTCTTCTTAAGCCATGTGATGAATTAATAGACCTCCCAAAGCCCCTTAGGGAATCCACCAACAAAGGCAAAGTTTGGCAGAAAGTGATACGAAAGATGCGCAACCACCTTCGTCGGCTTTCCTCCATGCGGGGCCAAGGGCCTCAATCGGCCTCGGTGGGCGAGCCCCGATGGATGAAAGCCGACGAAGGCAGGTTGAAGATCGAAAACATGTCTTCAAGAGGAATCGAGCATTGACGCGGAGCGAAACAAATTGGTTCAAGATTGCCGTGGGGTTTGGCGTAACGCTTACCTTGTTTGCAGCAGTCACTTGGCTAGTTTTTTCCGGGCTGTCGCGCGACCTCAGTGTTACGGCCAAGGCAGAGAGCACGAAACCGAGACGTTTGCTGGAGCATTTGAGGATCATAGTGTGCCGGCAAAGCTCACGACCGATTTTGTTACAGACACGCTAAATGTCTATACAGGTGCCATGCTCAATGAAGTATCCCGACTGTTTGACCCAATTGCACGACTTCAACTCACCGACACCGACACGACTCTTGATTGAGATCCAGGGCAATTGCAACTTTATTTGCCACCTTCTTTTCTTGCCGAACATAACGATCGGTAACGTCGGTCTTTAGCAATTTTCTTGAGCAGCAATAGTAAGTACCGAAATTCCCTTGCTTTTCTCAGGCAACGGAAGTTCGGTGGTGCATTTTTCGGTTTTTAGAGGGCAAAAAGTATGGATCCAAACCAATGTTGGAGGGATCTCCTTGACGCAATCATTCAGCTTGATTGGGAAACAGCTGCGAACCTGGCAAGCAATCTTCGAGGTTGGCTGGCCAGAAATGGATTCCCTCCAAACGTAATCAACCAGTTACCCAGCCATTTGCTGGATGCTGAAAAGAACGTGCGGCAACTTCAAACAATACTCGCACTGCGTACGTGCGAGTATGTCCTATCTCTAGCTCAACAAGAAAGGTAACTCCTATGAGCACAGCTACACAAAAACGACCCGTTCACGAAATTCGCATGGGGCGAATCAAGGCAGTTATTTGGGAAAATGAGACGCAGCTAGGCAAACGCCACAACGTGTCGCTTACGCGAATCTACAAGGACGGTGAGCAGTGGAAAGACTCCACTAGTTTTGGCCGCGATGATCTTCCGCTGGTGACCAAGGTCGCAGATCTTGCGCATTCCTGGATCTACGAATCCAGTGGATCAGAGTCTGCCTAGTCCAGGCAATGGTTCATAAATGTGAACCAAACGGTTTTTGGCTCGACTGCACCACCGAGCCTTCTCAACAAGAGCCTTTCTCTTCTTGGCTCATCTGGGTAGACGGCGATTCGATATGCCTCTTCCGCGTTACTTGGGTCCCTGCCTAGACATCGCGGAGGAAGGTGGCGTGCTTTTCTTCCAAGGTTTTAGGTGGCAGCAGTTGTCACCCATTCTTTCAAGTCTGCGAATCAAACTGCAGGCAAATCTCTAGCCACTGACCATCTGGTCAGAAGGAGTGTTGTCCTATGAACCGAGAGGAAGCTCTGTCTAAAAGTGAGAGTGCAATCAAAGAACTCGCTCAGGCCTTAAGTCAAGGAAAAAGTGAAGTGCTTTGCAACTACCTTGATGCGATGTGCAAATTCCATCAGTACTCCTTTGGTAACTGCATGTTGATTTACATTCAGAAGCCAGATGCGACGTTTGTTGCGGGATTCAATCGATGGAAGGAGTTTCACCGTTGGGTAAAGAAAGGGGAGAAGGGGATCGCAATCCTCGCACCTCTGGTACGCAAGGTAAAAGATGATGGAAATC
>JAGQOY010000168.1 GCA_020427005.1 Planctomycetales bacterium | reverse complement strand
ACTTTACACCGTTTCACAACTCCGTGCCACTGTGCCTCTGTGAGAGACTCGCAACGCGTGCGGGGCTTTCATGGTGTGTACTGGCACGCTCTACCATTCGATTGATAAAGCGGGCGAGCTGAGTTGCACATACATGGAACTTTAGAAAAAGGAGTATCAGTACCTCGTTTCGGATTGCAAAACCATTTGCTGATAATCGATATAGACGATTCTCGTTGTCTCGCTTTCGGATAAAATCGTGCATTTGTAGTGGCGGTGATTCGCTGCGGCCATGCCAACAAGCGGTATAAATCGTGGAGGACCCGTGAAATCGGCAATTTCTTCAATTAGAAAGTCGTACTTAACGCCTTTTGTCAGAGGAGGCTGAGAATTCTCTTCACAGGCTTTGTTGTAGGCTTCCTGGATTAGGTCATCCGTCAGCGTTGATAGTTTTTGCTCTTGCTCAACAATTCGCCCTAGGATCGGAACGAGGCTGTAAGTTTCAACGTTTGGCTGGGGAACAGGGGCGGATTGACTTATTCCATCCGAATCAGTGTTTGCAGGTGTCTCGGGCTCATACGAATAGGAACGTGGGGCCTGCAATTCAGATGGTTGGTCTAGCTCGTCTTGAGCCACTTCGCTCATCGTTACCATCAGCAAGGTAGTGCGGTCTTTGGCATTCACACCAGAATTGCAAAGGACGGCAGCGAAGCTCGAATTCAGCGGCGCGGTTAAGCCAAATTCTATTTCTTGGGACTCTATGACCGGTTGTTGCACGGTAAGAGTCTGACCACTTTGAGGCTTGATGGTAAATTCATCCATTCGGGTCAACTGCGTGCGTTTAAGCTCTACTCGTGTTTGGACGGTCTCAAGTTCATTAACAGAATTGTTGCCTTCGATTGGTGATTCCACATTTTCAAGTGTGATTAGAAGTTCGCATGTGAGTCCTGTTGTTCGATATTCGATCTCTGGTTCTCCAGAAACTGGATCGACAGTTACGAACGGAATCTCAGAGCCGATTTCTATTTTGCCCGCCCGGCCGGAATGGATTAAAAGAGTGGGGTGAGACAGAATTCGTACATGATTCGTCTCCGGCGAGTGATACCAGTCCTCGATCAGTCTTCGCTTTTCGGAAGTCAGTAGAAAAGCACCGCTTGATGGAGTGTCGGGAGTTTGGTTCATTATGAAGCTGGTCGCGGTAAAGATCGTGTTATCGGCTGTCGATAGAAGTATCTTACCTGCGACGCCGAGATCCGATTTCACCGATCCGCCCAAGTAGTTTGATGGAGACTCCGAGTCGGCAGTTAGTACGAGATCGCTTATACAGTTTGCTGGCACATCGAGCACAAGCAGATCTGCCCGAAATAGATCGCTCTTGCTCGCCTGTATTAGTCCGTTTTCAACGCTGTTCAGCTTACCAATTACAGCGGGAGGCATTGGAACGGCCTCGGGGAGTACAGGGGCCGACTCGATTGCGCGCGACAAAATGGTTTGGTTATCGGTGGAAGATTGCGGTAAACCCGTTGCATCCTGCGCCGTAATCCAAGCGGCGCCAGGCAAGGAAACTAGGGCTCCGACAAGGAGTAAGGCTCCAGTCCAGCGAGGGCGGCTCAGGTGACTTCCATGTCCCATCTTCATAATGCTCTCCATGCGTTGAGAAGTAATATCGACTGGTCGCAGGCCCGGTACGATCGGGGCAGCATACAGTCGCTGTTTCGTTTCCAGTACGGACAAGAGTCCGCGGGCATATTCCGCTGGTCTCAGGGACAAACTTGCCAGAGTCTCCTGATCGCAACTACGTTCGCTTTCCAAAGACACATGCAGATTAGCTAACCAAACTGCCGGGTGGAACCACCAAACTGCGGATGATAGTAGTTGTACAGCTGACCAAAGCAGGTCGTGGCGCCGAATGTGAATCAGCTCATGTGCTATGAGGATGCGGAGCTGTTTTTGATCGCTGGAATCTACTATAGCCTGAGGAATTAATAGGGTGGGACGCCAAATGCCCATCACTGCTGGGCCTATCAAAGCATCCAAGACGGCGATTTGAACTGGTCGAGATATTCCGAGTTGCAGGCGGAGGTCCTCCACAGCTTGAACAAGTCTTGAGTGTACTTCAACACCTGTGCGTCGGACGAGCAAAACGAATCGCCAATAGCAGATGAAATAGTAAAGAGTGAATGCGCAGGTTCCTGCAAGCCAGAGGGCGATCGGCCAGGCTACAGGATTTGCGATGGATAGAGTGGTCAAGTTTTGAGGTGTTTTACTTACGGTAGCTAAAGGCCGGTCATCAAGATCAATGCTATACGCTACTCTCCACGGATCGCTCTCTGTGGGTATAGAAGCGATTGGCAATGCGGGAGAGCTTTTGGCTTTAAGGTGTGGACCATTAAGGGTGCGCCAGCAAAATGGGCTTGTGGGGCAGAAGAGAACCGGTGGCGTTAGGCATTTGAGAAGCACCAAAACCCACAGAGCATGGGCCAGATGAGGGCGACGCTTGGAGCACATGGGAGCCACACACCAAACAACAACGGAAAGAAGTGTAATTTGAAGGGCGTGTTGAATTGCCACCGAATTGAAGCTGAGACCGGTCATGATTGCGGATCCTTCCGTGGCGTGGGCTCTACCGACTGAGCCGATTCCAAGTCATCAATCAGTTGTCGCAGTTCTATAATATCGTTGGGCTGAATGTCTCCGGCCTCGATCAGGTGTCGGACGAGTGGCATGGTGCGGCCGCCAAACAGTCGATTAACCAATTCATCGACCGTATCGCGGATAACAGTTTGCGGCTTGGCTTTAGCTGAGTAGATTCGCTGGCGGGCATTCAGTTTGCTGGACGCGTAGCCCTTGGACTCCAGCCGCCGCAGATAGGTTTGAACCGTGGCAAAATCGATTTCGCGTGTTTGGCTGGCCAGTTCATGAACTTGCCGAACGCTTGCCGGGCCAATGTCCCACAAGATGCGGGCAATATCCATTTCGCCTTTTGAAAGGGCTTGTCTTCTTCCCACTCTGGAACCTCCCTGCTTTGGCTCTGCCAAAAAGTAAACGCGTACGTTTGTACGTAGTGTAGGCGTACAAATGTACGGGAGTCAAGAGCAGATTGGATCGTCCAGGGCCAATTTTTGTCACACCGAACAGGCTTGGTTTGGCCCTCCCCTCGCTGTCGCTCGACCCTCCCAAAAATCCTCGCTTTGCTCGGCGGGAGGGTAAGATCTGTAGCGTGAGGACGCCTGATTGTAAGTTAGAGTGTCGCTGAGGTTTTTTTTGCAACCACCTAAGCTTTAGCTAAGCGAGAGGCCAATGTTTACCAAGTGATTCCTTTTGAATTGTGGTAAGTTGCTGGATGCCAGATTTGGCCAACTTCAGCATGGTCGATAATTCTTGATCGTCAAAAGTAGCTTCTTCTCCAGTTCCTTGTATTTCGACGAACCGACCGCTGCCTGTCATAACCACGTTCATATCCACAGCGGCTGCAAAATCTTGTTCGTAGTCCAGATCCAAACGTGGTTTATTATCTACGATACCCACGCTTACCGCAGCGATGCTGTCGCGAATAGGATGTTCGGTTCGAGGTCGACCCTTAAACTCGGCATGTAAAGCATCCGCCAAAGCAATAAAGCCACCCGTAATGCTGGCGGTTCGCGTTCCACCATCGGCCTGCAATACATCGCAGTCGACAGTCACCATGCGCTCACCGAGCAGGTGTAGATCAACGACGGCTCTGAGGCTGCGCCCGATCAAACGCTGTATTTCGGTAGTGCGGCCGTCTACTTTATGACCTCGCTCGCGAGGTTTGCGTTTGTTCGTGCTGTGCGGCAACATGTTGTATTCCGCCGTAACCCAGCCTTTCCCAGAACCGGCCAGCCACGGCGGCACATCGGCTTGCACGCTGGCCGTACACAGCACGATTGTTTCCCCGCATTGATAAAGTACGCTCCCAGGACTAGATCGCGTAAACTTGCGTTTAATTTTTACGGGGCGTAGAGACTGTTGTTGTGCCATGTGTGTTTTTTCTGTTGGTAGATCGTTCAAAACAATTAGCCGTAGGACCTAATCCGGAAATAATTCATGCAGAGTATTTTCAAGGCGTTCAATCGCCAACTTGAACTCATCCCGTTCGTATCGATACTCGGTTGTCGACAGCTCAGTGCGACATTTTTCCAGCGAACTTTCCAGCCAAGACTTGGCGGACTCTTTGTCTCCCCGCGCAAACCACAATCTCGCTAGATTCGCTGCTGCGGGCCAAGTGTGTATCATCGATTCTTCATCGTCTTGGCGGGCCGACTCATAAAGGCGAAGTGCTTGGTCAGGCATATTGCACTTGAGGGCAGCATCACCCAGGAGACAGAGTTCGTAAGGGTAGGCCCATAGCGGCTCCAACTCTTCAATTAGGGTGGCAATCTTTTCAGGTTGCGTCTGGTGGATCGCCTCGACATAACTTTCGAATTGTTCTCCAATTATGGAATAGGAATCAAAAAGGTACTCTCGAGTTTCCGGTTCAGCGTTTCTGGCAAACTTGAGAATCCGTTCGTAGTGTTCGATAAAACAGACAGTCGGGTCTTGGCCACTGATCTCAGCCTTCGCCTTTGTATAGTCCGTAAAAAAACGGCCCAAGGGTTCGTAGGCGTCAAACAAGTGGAGGCGGTCGTCATCGGCTGGGAATTTTTCTTTGGCTGCAAATGCTTCCTCAAGCCACATTTCATAGGTTTCAGTGACCTTGGTTGGACTCGGCGACTCGAAAGTTGGTGGAGAACGCAACGTGCGAGGTGTATCCAGCGGAAAGCCAAGCATTTGGCGTCCCAGATGAATGCGTAGGACAGTCCAAGCAGCCATGTCATCGGGGAGTTCGTTGGCGGGATACCATCGGGAACGTGGGCCATCAAAGACGGCAAACCCACTTTTTCCTTCTATACTTGCTGACCCGCAAGCCACCAGTTTTTGCGGGTAGCCAGCACTCATATCGCAGGTGTAGGCTTGCTCGATAAATAGATCCTCAAGGTCGCCTAAGGTAAATTGGCTTAGCAAGTCACTTCGTTCAGGCTCGGGCAGTGGAAGTTCGGTATCCTCTAAGTGACCAGCATTCTCAGCCTCAAAGATGTAGTGGATGGCGTAGACGTCCTCTGGAGGCAACGCCATCATTTCGTCGGAGAAAAAACTCCAGGTCATCGAACCGACTAAGCCCGTACCAGTGATAGGTGGGTCAAGGATCGTTTCTCCTGCGGCCATATACTGCACGATGGTCAAGGTTGCTGGTTCGTCACTGTCGACCCAGGGTAGCGTTCGCCGATCGATGATTTCCATTTTCTCAGGAGGGCGTCCCAGTTCGTTGGGATGTTGGACCCATTGAGAGAATTCAGCCAATGCCGAAAAATCAGGATCGTTGACGAATCCAGGCAGCAGATCCGTGCGCTCGAGTTCTTCCAAATAGTCTTTGGCAGTTGCCGCACTGTGCACATCGTGGCAAAGCACGACAAGTCGCTCTAGGCCACGATCGTCTCCTGCTTTAGCCAGTGCCCATGCGGCTTCTAAGCGAACTAGATGGCTGGGATGCACGCCAGCTAATTCAAGCAAGTCATCTTGGTCGGGCTTATCTAAAAAAGCCAGGGCAACCGTGGCTGTTTGAGCATTCTCGTAGTCGGAAGGGTCTGAGCTACTGATCCAAGTCTTAAGTTTAAGGACTCCACTAGGAGATCGGAATGGATGTCGAAAGGAAGGTAATTCCAAGGCAAGTGCGTTGGCGTGGCTCAACAAAGCCAATGCGAAATTGCCATCGGGAATATCAGAACTAAGCTGATCAAAAAGGAATTGAGTTTGACGATTGTCAGAGTGATAACTGGTAAGAACGTCGTACCAGGCATACTCATCGATTCCCAGACCTTCCCGAATAGCTTGGACAACCAGCGCCGTTCCGGCATCGGTCTCGTATAGTGCTTGAACGCTCAGGATACAAATCAGATCATCGAGAGCTTCACTGGCATCGGGCGTGTTGACTTGGGATTGAACATAGGTTTGGTGTAGTTCGTTGTACAAATCTGTCAAAAAGTGAAGGCCTTGGTCAGTGAGTATTCCCTCTGCTTCACTTCCGACCTCGACCTGTTCAAAAAGCGAGACGACTGCGTATGTTGGTGAGCACCAGGCTTCGCTGTCTGGTACGGCCTTGACGGGAAGACTCTTTACAGCTCGCAAAATGGCACGTGCTTGTTCTGCGGTTGATATCAATTCATCGATCTGCAAACATTCATTGGCGAGATCGCCACCAGGTTCAAGGCCACGATCAATGGCAAGGACGACTGGATCATGGAAAAGTCTACGAAAGGCGTCCAGCAGTTGTCCGCACGCAGGTTTAATGGTTAAGGTCTGCAAGCAGATGCTCGCTAACACTAAGGTTGCCAGCCAGGTATGAATAAGCATTTGAAATGATTTCATCTTGAGTGTACCTATGTTTCGAGTCCGGGGTAAATCTGGGCGTCTGAAAAACCCGCCGGACCGCGTGCAGTCAGCGATTTTCTCATACACAAGAGGGGATGTAAACGGACAAACAAGTTATTCGCCGTCGAGAGCAGAATAGCAGGTTTCAGGTCTGACGTTTGTCTCTACAATTCACACCGACAAATACGACGACCAGATTGAAATAGCCGTTCGTATCCTCATGTCATGGTCAGTGATTTAGGTTCGCGATTGAAGCCAATAACAGAACATATATAACATGTCCGAAAATGAAATTTACCAGCAACTAGAAGAACTTTGTCAGTCTAACGGTGCGCTTGATGTGGTGGAAAGATTGATCTCATTTCTTACATCAAAAGGTCGGTATCACGAGCTATTTGAAGCCCTCAAGATGCGTACACGCCTTCGCTTGGGGTTGTCCGCGGCGCAGGCGGATCAGCAGGAGAGGTTCGACGAGGACACAGAGCATCAACTGGAATTGGGGCTTTTGGACGCGTGTCGCCAAGTTGGCAAGGGACTTCTCAGTCAAGGCAAGATTCGTGAAGGATGGATGTATCTCCGGCCAGTAGGTGACCGAGGTGAGGCAGCACGATTGTTTGGTCAAATAGAGGCCACAGATGAAAATCAGGACGAACTACTGGAGGTTCTGTTACATGAAGGAGTAGATACGAGGCGAGGGTACAAACTGGCTTTGGATCGACTGGGGACATGCAATAGCATCACGCTTTTCGAGCAAGTATTGGCTTCTCGTCCACGCAGTGATCAACAAGTGGCTGCTGAGCTGCTGGTACGTCATGTCTATCGTGAGCTGCAGGAAAACTTGCGCTATGACATCAGCCGTCGCGAAGCACAGGAGCCGCCAGCAGGGGAAACGATTGAGCAACTGCTCTCGGCACGACCAGATCTGCTGAAGGATGGCACATACCACTTGGATACAAGCCATTTGGCGTCCACAGTTCGCTTTGCACGCGTGTTGGATGATCCAGAAGCATTGGCTCAGGCTCTCGATATCGCGCAGTATGGTCGACGCTTGCATCCTCAGTATCAGTATCCAGGTGAGGAACCATTTTTGGATCTCTACCCTGCATCCATCGCTTTTTTTCGCGCCCTGCTGGGTCAACAGACCGACGCAGCAATCAAATACTTTTCGCGCAAGGCAGACATGGTTAGCCAGGCCGAATATGGAACGGTTGCCAATGAAGTGTTGATCGACATGCTATCGCGAGTTGGAATGCACGAACAAGCGCTTACAGCATTTGAAAAACGTATACCGGCAGATGCCAGGCTGATGGGCATTGCTCCAACTTTATTGCAACTAAGTCAACGACTTGGTTCGTATGAGCATATGCAAAGGATTTGTCAGCAGCGAGATGATCTGTTGGGCTTTGCGGCGGCATTAATGAGGCACGCAAAGGACTAGCAGCATTTGGGCGCGCAGAGTGATGTTCAATGGAACTCGTAAGGCATGCCCTGCCTCTCCAACAGCTAAATTGCCAAGGATTAAATCAGTGGTGTGTGAAGTTGGCCAATGCGGTCGATCGACGCACAGACTTTTTGTCCGGGCTGAAGGTAAAGTCCGCTCGCATTCCCGACTCCCGCTGGAGTCCCAGTAGAAATGATGTCGCCCGGTTCGAGAGTTAACCAATTGGAAATGAACTCAATCACTTCGGCTACGCTAAATACTTGGTCAGCTGTAGTACCCTCCTGCCGAGTTTCTCCATCTACCGTCAGACGCAAGGCCAACTGCTGTGGGTCAGATATGTCATCGGAGGTGACCATGCATGGACCACAGGGACAAAACCCGTCATGCCATTTGCCATGCAGCCAGTCGAAGAACTTGTCACGTGGTCTCTCAATGCGGTCGGGGTTGGGACGAAATCCTCGGTCGGAGAGGTCGTTAATAATGGTGTATCCAGCCACATATTCGAGAGCTGCTGACGCAGGGATCTGTCGACCTCGTTTTCCAATGATGACAGCTAATTCCACTTCGTGATCAATCTTATGAGGTGATGACTCCGGGATCTTAACGGCTGTGCCATCACCAACCAGCGTGGTTGAGGGTGGTTTCATAAAAACGTATGGAAACGTGTCGGATCGTTCGCGAGCTACATCGCCCTGCTCACGAACATGAGCCGCATAGTTTCCGGCTAACAATAGTAGTTTGGGCGGTCGCGATATGGGGGGCAGCAATTGAACGCTTGCTCGTTTGATCCATGAATGGGTAACTTGTTCAGGGCGACGCAAGACTTCCTTGACAAGTCCCAGCAGCGCTTGCCAGGCATCGCTATCGATAGGCATTAACCTCTCGGGTTCACCCCAATGAAGCCACTCCGCTAGCTGTTTCTCACCAGCGCCGGCGGCGACATCGTCCAGAGGCAGGATCTGGTCTGCAGCCAGGATTCCACAACGCGGGTGACCGTCGAGCTGAAACCGACAAAGATGCATGATGTACTTTCTACAATTCAGCGCTCATTTCGGTCTTGGTTATCTCAAATCCAAGGTCCGTAATCATTTGGTAATCTGCTTCAGGAGCTTGTCCCTTCGTTGTCAAATAGTCTCCCACGAAAATGCTATTAGCAACATACAGGGCCAGAGGCTGAAGGCTCCGCAGATGTTTTTCACGTCCCCCAGCAATTCGCAATTCACTAACGGGGTTTACGAACCGCATCATACACAGGGCGCGCAAGCAATCCTGTGGAGACAAATCGTTACGTTTTTCTAACGGCGTGCCTTCAATGGCATGCAGAAAATTCAGCGGGATAGATTCGGTACGCAACTTGCGCAGTTCAAATGCCATGTCAACAAGATCACGGAAAGATTCTCCCATCCCGATGATACCGCCGCTGCATAGTTCGAGGCCTGCATCCCTTACGTTGTGTAATGTCTCAAGCCGATCAGCATACGAGTGTGTGGAGCAGATTTTTTCGTAATGTTCATGGCCTGTGTTGAGGTTGTGGTTGACGCGATCCACACCACAATCCTTAAGACGAGAAGCGTTTTCTTTGGTTAGCAGCCCGAGACAGGCGCAGATTTTCAAGTCAAATTGTTGCTTGACGAGTGGGACGATTTCTTCTACCGCTTGCATTTCTCGCTCGCTGGGAGCTCTCCCGCTAATGACAATGCAATAGGTCTTTGAGCCTCTTTCAGCGGCCACTCGCGCACCGTCGAGCAATTGATCGGGGGATAGCATGCGATATTTTTCGATTGCTGCTGACGATATCTTGCTTTGCGAACAGTAGCTGCAATCCTCAGGGCAGAGTCCACTTTTGGCATTCACGAGAAAGTACAATTGAACCGACTTGCCAAAGTGCCTGAAGCGAATTTGGAATGCTGCGGCGACAAGGTGCAGGATTTCTCCATCGGAACTTTCCAAAATGGATAATGCATCCTTGTGGGAGATGGCCTCTCCGCTGAGAACCTGACAGGCCAAGTCGTGCCAACGAGTTTGGATGGCTGACGGAGAATTGGCTAGTATCATGAAACTACCTTCGAACATGGATGCGCAGGGGAGTGATGTGTGGGGCCATGACGTTGGGTCTGCCGAATGACTACAATTAATGCTTATGGTATCGCAATTCCATTTTTGCTAAATCACCCGCGCACTCCTTTTCCTCATTTCCCACGGTACAAGAGCCCATGCAGGCGAACATTCACTCGTCAGATGTCAGCGTCCTTGCAGGATCAATCGCGCCCACCGAATTGGAAATCAGTGGTGTGTACCTCGTGAGAGTTGGCTGCCTGGGACAGGTGGGCCGGTATAAGAGTGTCGACTTTATGCCGTGGCGCCGCGGTATGCGCGCGGTATGTCAAACGGGCCGTGGCATTGAAGTTGGGACAGTCTTGGGACCTGCAACCTTCAGCCAGCCTGAAGTGACTGGTCACACAGACGAGCGGGGGGAGGGTCTGGAGGGCCAATTACTGCGACCCATGGGGCCCGAGGATGAGTTGCTTTGGGCACATTTACAGGAGCTTGGCGATCAAGCTTGGCATTCTTGCCGAGAATGGCTTCAAGAGCGACAGTATCCCGAGGTGTTGATTGAGGTCGAACCACTGTTTGATGGCCAGACGTTGTTTTTTCACTTTTTGTCAGAAGTTGGACCTCACATTCATCAACATTTGGAGCAGCTGGTCGAAGAGTTTGAACGAGTTGCAGCCAATAGTGAGTTTGCCAAACTCTTGGAAAAAGGTTGCGGACCGGAGTGTGGTACTGAAAATGCTCAGCGAGGATGTGGCAGCAAGTCGGGCTGTGCAAGTTGTCGGGTAGTCGGGCATTGCAAAAAGTAAACTAGCTAGGCTTGATTTGGGAGTAGGCCTCGAAAACCCCGTAAGCGGATTGCTTTTCGCTAGAAAACCCGTCACCATATTAAGTGTCCTCGCTCCCCCAAAAAGAAGTTTTTGTTGTGGTCTGGGAGTGGGAAAGCTTTAGAGTGGAAGCTCATTTTCATTACACGGCCTCTCGAGCTACTGATGGACAAGATTTCGCTTACTTTTGAGTATCCTTGGCTGCTGGCCTTGCTTGTCCTACTTCCAATTCTTTGGGTTGGTAGTTTTCGTGCCCTGGCCGGACTCGGACCGGGTCGACGTCTGGCCGCGCTCATTTTTCGGTCGGTCCTAATTTCATTATTGGTGCTGGCAATTGCAGGTGTCCAATGGGTTTGGACTAGTGACAAGTTAACGGTCATCTACTTGTTAGACCAGAGCGACAGTATTCCTCGGGCGAAGAGGGATATCATGTTGCGGTATGCGATACAGAGCGTGCGCGCCCATCGTGATCGGGAGCGAGAAGATCGCTCAGGATTAATTGTCTTTGGGCAAGATGCGGCCATTGAATTCCCTCCCTATGACGACGATTTGCCTGATGTCGATGGGCTCGAAAGTTATCTTGGGCGTACCGATGCGACCAATTTGGAATCGGCTCTGAAGTTAGCTCAGGCTTCGTTTCCCGAAGATGCCGCCAAGCGGGTAGTTATTATCACCGACGGCAATGAAACGACAGGTACGGCCAGTACTGTGGCCCAGGCGATGTCTCAGTCGGGCATCGGCATCGATGTAGTTCCCATCCGCATGGAAACTACGAGCGAGATCCTAGTTGAGAAGATTGACCTTCCAAATAATATACGTCAAGGGCAGCCTTTCGAGACGCGCATCGTAGTGAATCGATATCAGGAGGCTGAAACCGAACATTCTGTGCCTGGCAAGCTCTCGTTGTTTCGAACTGCGGGCAGTCAAACAGATAAGCTTTTGGAGACCGAGGTTATTCTTGAGGACGATGTCAATGTGTTTCCGATTCGGGACACGATTGACCTTCCAGCTGGTTATACATATCGAGCCGAGTTCGTTCCCGATAACAAAAACGACGATACGCTAGTCCAAAATAACCGTGCCGACTCGTTTACGTTTGTGCGTGGAAAAGGCCGCGTACTATTGATCGAAGATTGGCGCTCGCCAGGAGAGTATAGTCAGCTAATTAATTCGTTAGGTCGCAGTGAAATAGAGGTGGATGTACGGCCTAGCGATCAGTTGTTTACTTCGCTGGCGGAATTACAGGTCTATGATTGCGTGGTGCTGGCCGGAGTGCCGCGCAGTAGTGGCGAAGATGCCAGTCAAATCGCAAGTTTCTCCGACGAGCAGATTTCCATGTTGGTCCGTAATACGGAGCAATTCGGCTGTGGTTTACTGATGTTGGGCGGGCCCAATGCATTTGGAGCCGGTGGATGGGCCAACACCGAGCTTGAGAAAGCCATGCCCGTCGACTTCCAAATCAAAAACAAAAAGATGGAGGCGGTGGGCGCATTGGCCATGGTGATGCATGCCTCGGAAATTGCTCAGGGCAACTACTGGCAGAAGCGAATTGGTCAAACGGCACTCGAAGTACTGGGGCCCATGGACTATTGCGGTGTGCTGCAATACGGTTCGCTTGGGGATTCTTGGCTATGGGGTGGGCAGCAAGGAATGTTGCGCGTGGGAGAAAATCGCAATGCTATGATTCGCCGCATGCGGGCCATGGTGCCAGGTGATATGCCCGATTTTGAACCATCTATGCGGCTGGCCTTGAATTCACTTATCAGCACACCAGCGTCCATAAAACATATGATCATTATCAGTGATGGTGATCCAACAGCTCCCAGTAACGCGATTCTCAGTGGGTTTTCTCAGGCACAAATAAAAATTTCGACGGTTGCCGTCGGTGCACACGGTCCCGCCGGGCATCAAATACTGCAAAAGATTGCTACTACAACGGGAGGCAACTACTACGTAGCCACCAATCCTCAAGTGTTGCCCAAGATTTTTCAGCGTGAGGCCATGCGTGTTTCTCGCGCGTTGGTAAACGAGCCGGAGGGTGGCACCAAACCCGTTATTACCTACTCGCACGAGATTATTCAGGGCTTGCCACGAGATTTGCCGGTAGTGAAAGGCTTTGTACTGACTACAGTCAAAGAAAGCCAACTGGTCGAGGTGCCGATTCGATTTGATAAACCAAGCGATGTAGAAAATCAAACGGCCTTGGCGACCTGGACTTACGGGGCCGGTCGAACAGCAGTGTTTACGAGTGACGTGGGCAAACGTTGGTTGGGCAGTTGGAATGACTGGAGCGGTTACGATCAGTTCTTTTCGCAACTGGTTCGCTGGACCATGCGCCCCGTCAAATCCGACGCAAAGTTCACAATCTCAACTGGCGTTGCATCGACTGGGCAAGTGGAAGTGGTCGTGAATGCTTTGAACCAAGACGATGAATTCTTGAACTTCTTGGACATGCAAGCGGTGGCAGTCGGGCCAGATTTGAAACCGCTACCCATCATCATGCACCAAAGTGCACCTGGGCGCTATGTGGGTACGTTTGAAACTGGGGGAGCGGGAAGTTATCTGGTAAATGTCATGCCCGCGCCTGGGATGGCCCCATTGACTACCGGGGCCAGCGTGCCTTTTTCAAGTGAATATCGAATTCGACAAACCAACTTCAACATGCTTGAGAAGATCTCTCGCCAAACTCCAGAGGGTGGCAATGTAGGCAATTTGAGCGAACCACTGGACGAGGCGTCTTTTGAAGCCTTATTAAAGAACGATACGTATCGTGGAGGATTGCCACGCGCCATGAGTCTGCAAGATGTCTGGCCGTGGTGCGTTTTGATTGGAGCGTTCTGCCTATTTGGAGATATCTTTGTGCGCCGGGTTGCGTTGGATTACGCCTATCCCGTGAAATGGCTCGTACAACGTATTCGAGGTACGACCTCGAAAGCGGATACTGATCGCCAGGCTAGTTTGCAACGTCTGAGATCACGAAAAACGGAGGTCTCCCAAGCCATTCAGCAAAATGTGGCGGCGTCTAGATTTGAAGTTGATGACCAAACTGTCCAGGCGGTGAACCTGGATGCCGTTGTTCCGATCGATACTCATAAGCATCCGCGTGCCACTACTCCAAATACTCCAAGCATGCAGCAGACAGATGATAAGGGCGATGACTATACGGCTCGTTTACTGGCAGCCAAACGAGCTGCCAAACGTCGGAACGAAGGCTCCTAGTGGACTCAGAAGGTCGGCTTGGGACTCTTAGAATGTGTTTTTTAACAGACGAATCTCTTCGCAACTCGATCCCCTAACAAGAGACAAGCATCCATGTCGAACGTGGCCGAACAAATGCAGCAACAAGCAACTGAATTTCGAGCTCGCTACCAGGCTGTGCGTGACGAAATTGGCAAGACCATCGTCGGCCACGATGAAATCGTACATGGTGTGCTAACGAGCATGTTTGTAGGCGGGCACTGTCTGCTCGAAGGTGTTCCAGGGTTGGGGAAAACAATGCTGGTGCGCACGCTGGCTGAATCGCTAAGCTTGCAATTCAATCGAATCCAATTTACGCCTGATTTGATGCCCGCCGATATTCTCGGCACCAATATGATTATCGAACGCGACGACGGACGCAAAGCATTCGAGTTCCAAAAAGGACCTATCTTTACCCAAATCTGTTTGGCGGATGAAATCAACCGAGCAACACCGAAAACTCAGTCCGCGTTATTGGAAACGATGCAAGAAGGAACGGTAACCGTTGCGGGCAATCGTTACGTTCTCCAAAAACCGTTCTTTGTTTTGGCAACGCAAAATCCCATTGAACAGGAAGGAACGTATCCCCTACCGGAAGCGCAATTGGATCGTTTTTTGTTCAAGTTGGTTGTGGGCTATAGTTCTCGGGAGGAATTGAACACGATTGTAGATCGAACCACCCGTGGAACTGTGATTGAAACTCAGAAGATAATGGATGGCGATGAGATTCGCCGATGGCAGCAGCTTGTACGAGAGGTCATTCTTGCTAAACACGTTCAGGATTACATTGTTCGCTTAGTGCTGGCAACTCACCCTGAGGGTCAGCTTGCACAACCCATTACGAATCAATTCGTGCAATGGGGAAGCAGTCCCCGAGGTGCACAGACCTTGGCCTTGGCTGCTAAGGTGCGTGCTCTATTGGATGGACGCTACAACGTGAGCTTTGAAGATATTCGCCGCGTTTTTCTGCCAAGCATGCGACATCGAGTATTGCTGAATTTCGAAGCTCAAGCGGAAGGCGTTAGCGTCGATTCAATACTGCTTGAGATTCTGGAAAAGGTTTCTGAAAAGGCTGAGGAATCGTTGGCTACAGTTGGTGCGTAGCTTCATTGTGGCTGTAGATTTGAGCTACCAACGTGTTCTCGCCGACTGATAGCAGGGCGATGAAAAAGTCGATTTGCGAAATCTTGTGGACGATTAGTAACCCGAAGCGTCAGAGCGTCAGCGATGGGCTGGGCACATTCCCTCGCTGAC
>JAGQOY010000167.1 GCA_020427005.1 Planctomycetales bacterium | reverse complement strand
CCCCCTACTTAGAGCACGGCGTTTCAATCCTCGTTCGCCTTCGCGAGTGGACGATCCGCCGAAATCTGCACTCTTTCGAGAATCGTTGCGTTTCAATCCGCGTCCGCCCTCGCGAGCGGACGATGAGGCTGAAGCTACATTGCCACTCACAACCAGACGTTTCAATCCGCGTCCGCCCTCGCGAGCGGACGATCTGTTCGCAGGCTGGTTAGACAGTACCTTTTTCGGTTTCAATCCGCGTCCGCCCTCGCGAGCGGACGATCCCGCCATCATAAGTGCTTGTTTGGTAGGATGTAAGGTTGCAGGGATCGCGAACTACTGTCGGGTTGGCGACCTTGCGTCGCCGTTCTCTTCGGCAGAAGTTCGTAACGTAAGAAAGGCAAAGGGTTTAGGCATTTCGCGAAACTTCTAGGTCCAGCGCGATCGATCTAGGTTCGCGGAGGGTTCGACTACAGAATCAATGGATCGTCAATTGGCATTACCGCTTTGGTGCCATGATGTTCGACCCGATGCCGCCAATTCCGATTATTTCCCAGAAAATAAAAGCGAACGCTGTCTTCGTTCAAGTCTATCAACTCCAGAAGAATTGCCCTTAGTCGAACAAATTGCTCCATGCTAATAGAACACTCGAATACGGAGTTTTGGACCCGTTGCCCGAAATCTTGACACGTCTTGGCCACTTTCTGCAAGCGTCGTTGTCCCGCCTTTTCAGCCGTAGCCACGTCATAAGTTACCAATACAATCATGTGCTCTGCCCTTTGTACAGGAGCGGCTATCATAAACCAAGGAATAGTTTCGATTTCTGCCTTTCAAATTAGGTTCTATTTCCAAGCGAAGGGTGGGTATGAATCGAAGTCTCCTCGAAGATGGCGAGCGAGCAGTCGGGCTTGTACGTGGGGCACCAAACCCAATGTCATTTTTTCATTCAAAAATGGATGCGTCACCGTGTCCTGCTTCCGCTTTTGAAACGACGCTACCAGAAGTTTCCGAGTTGTTTCGTCCATACGCACACCGTTGCCTGGGTCTTCCTGGAATGCAGTCGATTTCACTTGCCCTCGATTGATCAGTGACAAAACCAACCGATCTACCATAACCGCGCGGAATTCCTCCATCAGGTCCAGCGCCAAACCAGGCCGACCCGGACGATCGCGATGCAAAAAGCCAACAGCCGCGTCAAGTCCGGTACCTTCGCAGGCGCTGCGCAAATCATTCGCCAGCATGCTATACAGGAACGAAAGCATAGCGTTCACGGCATCTTGAGGTGGTCGGCGTGTCCGCCCAGAAAAAACAAATTCTCCGTTTTTGGCAGTGATCAGATCGTTGAAGGCGCTGAAGTATTCTGCCGAATATTCTCCTTCAATTCCCCTTAACTGGTCCAACGTCAGCGTTGGCTGTAGAGTTCGTAGGGCCATGTCAATCCGATTGGCGACTTTCGTCAAGCGAACTTGTGAGTCCGAATTGGAATTTTCACGAGCCCCACGTCGCAAGACGGTACGATAACTGGCAAGTTTTCCTATGATGCATGACCTGGCAATTTCCTTGGCCCAATCCAAATCATCCGCGCGACGATACTGCTCACGCCGCAGTAACACGTTGCCTGGCGTGAAGCCGTTGACGGCAGCCAGAAATCGACCGTGTTCAGTCATGAAGGAAATGGCAATCCCTTTCTGGCTACAGTGTCCCATTAAATAGGGGCTGATCCCGACTCGTCCGAAACAAACAATTGCCCCGATATTCAGCAAGGGTAACCGAAGCTTGGGTTGCTTTTCTATTCGGACTACCACCGTTTCGGATTCCTTGCGCAAGTACGCGCCCTGAGTGAAGACGTATAGTGTATTTAAGTGGTGCTTCATAATTGGTCACTATCGTTCGATTCAGGCAAAGAGTCATGCAATAAGCGGTTCAGGTAGTTGGCCGCCGTCGCCCGCGGCCGTAGTGACTTGGGCATGCACCACTGTAGCAGCGAACACCCTTCGCATTTGCGATGATACTTGGCCTTAGGCGTTTCGCGGCGGCGCAGAAGTTCGTGCAGTCGAGCTGCCGCGTTGGCGGTCTTGGTTCGCAATTCGAGGTTGAAAGTGACTTCCTCGCGTCGCTGGCTCTTAATATGAAAAATCGCTCCCCGCGGGACAGCTACGTCGAGCATCTCCTCTAGGCACATCGCCTGAGCACACAACTGCGCTTCATTATTGTCCCAGCGCCGACGTTTGCCGCGTTTGAAGTCGACGGGGTATGGAATCGGCGTGTCGGATTCGTCCGGAACAAACTCGATCAAATCACCTTTGCCGATCAATCCCAGCCGGTGTGACACGAGCCACATACCAGTCACATGGCGTTGGTCTTTGCGAATGACATTCTTCGGCAGATCGACTCGCTTATGAGCCAGCAGTCCTTCGGTGGTGTACTGGTTATCGCACCAAATCCCCTCCACCAAATGCAACGCCGCCCGCCGCTCACAGAACAGCAGGTCGTTGAGGTAGCGAATGGGAAGGAGATCGTCGTCGTTCATGGGGACTTGCTAAATCTTGGCACGTACGGAAAATCGCCATACAGATCATTGGATGGAATTGTGTCGCCGATTACGCGTTGTTGGTTGACGCCAAAGACGCCTTGGCAATCAGCTTTTACGAACAACATGGATTCCTTCGCTTTGAGTCGCAGACTGACTTGATGTTCTTTCCGGTTGATCAGATGCGGTCTTGATGGTTTTCATATAAACGCTCCTCCCTCTGTGACGAAATCAAGACTATCAATCACTCCCGCCATGTACCCCAAGAATCGGTTGTACTTCAACGTCCACGCATACAATCCAGGACATTCAGCAATAGGTTCCAGAGCCAGTTCACTGCGTCGATTCGAGTAGATTTGAACGCTTGCGTCCTGAATCTCTCGGAACGTAACCGGCTCATGTGAACGTAAGCGGTTGATCACTCGTTTGTCGACAATCGCGCAATCGGTCGCGTTATCGATCACGCGGAACAACGATTCCACGGTTTCAAATTCTCGTTTCGCTTCAGCGGCAACCAATCGTTCTGCGACTTGCTTCATGCCGGCGCGGTTAATCTCTCGTCGCATCGCTTCGGTACAGAATTCAGGTGACACCAATTGTATATCAAACAATTCGCCCAGCACTTCCGCTGAATCCTCAAACGCCGGATGTGCTCGGAGGCGTTGATCGTTAACCAACTGAATATCCCAGACGTCCGCCCGACCGAATTCGCCGTTTCGATTCACTCGGCCGGCAGTCTGCAGAAGGCTGTTCAATGAACATCGTTCGCGAAAGCCAACCGCAAACGAAATGTCCACCCCAGCCTCCACGCATGACGTTGCAACCAATGTCCAGTCACGAGCTGTTTTGTCGTCCAATCGTCGCTTAATGTGGTCGAGCGTGGTCTTGCGATCTATCGGGGTCAAAGCTGTAGAAAGATGCTCAACCGATGAACCAGAATCTCGCAACGAATGGGCAATAAATGCGGCCGACTGAACGGTGTTGACGATTAACAAACGTGGACCATTGATGGAACCTATCCAATCGACCAGCGGTTCCAAAGTTAGGGTTTCCGGTTTTGTTCGATAGTGGATTCGATCTAGTTCAAAACGGAGGCTTTCGTCGCTTGTTTGGGACCGAATCAGGGCCGGTACGGTCTCTGGAGACTTGCAAACGTCTGGAATCCTCCAAAACTCCGAAAGGGAACCCGAACCCAGGACGATATGGCAATTCCAGTCATCACGTAATGCGAGCAACCATTTCCATGCAACCGGCCAAAACTGTGTTGGCAGCGCCGCGTGTGACTCGTCGATGAAGATCACGGAGTTGGCAAGTTGATGTAGTTTTCGTAAGGCTCCTGTTCGAGCTGCAGCCAGCGTCTCGAAGAACTGTATCGCAGTCGTCACAATGATCGGCGATTGCCAACGATAACTGAGATGTCGTGACGCAATGTCTTCGAATTCGGCGCGATGGTGGTGTTCGCCAACAACTTGTTCTGGATCTTCATCGTCCAACACCAAACACCTGCGGTAAACCTCGGCACTCTGAGTGATAATGTTCGTAAACGGCAATACAACAAAGACTCGTCGCATGCCATGTTTGTCCGCCATAGCCAGAAGGTGCGACATCACCGCTGTCGTCTTGCCAGAGCCAACAGGGCTGTCGCACGATACGATCCCGCGAGCAACGGCAGCAGTGGAGCATGCTGAATAGACATCGGCTCGCAATCGGTTTCGATCCGTTTCTTCGGCGTCTTTTTGAAGACGAGCAACGTACTCGCCAAGTTGCTCCAATCGTTCAGCAGCGCGTAAGTGAATCGGGGCGATCTCCGATTCGTTTCGATAATTTAAAGCCGTATCGGTATGGTCCGCATCAACGAGGCAAGACAATGCCATACGAGCGAATACTTGAAAACTCTTCGCGCTCTGATATTTCGTACTCGTGCTGACCAGGGATTGAGAAAACTCGCTTGAGTGCGCTGAAATGTAATTCGCAATGTGGCGATCCGTCCAATCTCTTACTTTCCCGATTCGTTCCCTGATCTCGATGTCGCGTAACTTGTTGGAAATATCAAGGTTTCCTGGGAGTCGAGTGTGATGCGCGTACACTAGCATTGCAGCCATTTGAGAAATCGGTGTGTTTTGACACCATAGATGCGCAGTTCCGGCATCAACATGATTGATCGGCAGCGATCGTTTAGACTTTGCGGAACCGTTTAGTACGGCTTGGTTCGCTGGATCCAGTTTACCAAGATCATGAAACTCGGCCGCCAGTCGGACGACATCCTGATAAAGATCGGCAAACGCCAAGGCACCTGCGGCTCTGGCGTTTTGAAACGCACGATCATGCACGTTGCGGATATGCACCGAATACGGTTGCGCCGAAATACCCACGTCAGGCTTTGCACTATGAGCAAAATGCATGTTGCGTCGTCCACTACTAATCGCCGACTACAACGAACTCACCAAATCGACCAACCTCGCTTTTTCCGAAAGCTCCCTTGGCAAGGAAGTTGGCACTGCGTAGTCGTCCCACGAAGTCGATGGCTCGTCCAGAGCCGACGTTTTCGTTGGCCTTAAGGCATCGATCAGTGCAAAATCGGAACACGATCCGAGTTGCGAATTGTGAGTCATCGCCCAGGCATGTCGAATCTCCACCATCGGTCGAGCGTGAGAACGCGTGTGCGAATAGGCGTACGGAATCAATCGCAACATCAAATCGATATCACGTTGCGTGCAGCCTGACTTAGGTGCCATCGATGGGTTCACAAAGAACGGCATACAGTAAACGCCGTGTGGTACAAAGCGATAGCCCATCGGTGCCATGCCGCGATCTTTGCCTTCTTGAACACCCGACTTGTTCGTATTCGTATGCCGACTGATGTCGATCGGAGCGACACTGATTCCAAGCCCAACTTGAACAACGCCAGTTTTGATAGATCCCGAAGCGCCTTCTTCCAGGAAGGTGTTTCCGAAAACGCGACCATCCCAATAGGCTTGTGAAAACGTACCGTCTTTGATTTGCTTCTCGATTGTCTTTCGGTCACGCCCACGGGACTCAAGGATTCCAAAGTCTTTTGCGTCCAATCCCAATTGATCGGCAAGTTGCGTCCAGACGATTCCGTCCTTGTCCTCAACCAAATCACGTAATTTGCGTTTGAGCGACACGGGTGAAATCTCGCCTCGCAGATCGGGTCGTTGACGCGGATCACTATCACGGTCGGGATCGCCGTTCGGATTCGAGTTAACCACTTCGATCACCAATAGGCCCGTAATTCGCCGAACGTCGTTTTTTGCCCTTGTTGCTGTTGTCATTGGTCTGATTCTCCTTCGGTTGTGGTTGATTCTACTTTCTTCGGACGACACAGATACCCAAGCAGCATCGTCGCACGATCGCTATCGTTGGTTCGCTTAGGGACATTCTGTTCCGCAATTTGGTTGCACACTTCACCCATTTCGGCAATGAAGTACCTAGCAAGCCCCACTTTCTCGCCAGTCCGAACCGTGTCTGCCCACGCTTTGTAGGGACGCATTCGGTCCGCGAGGATGGACAGCGCGTGTTCTGGAGTCGCAAGAGCAGTTGGCATGATAGCGTTGCCGACTAACTGAGGTGGCACGTCCCCTTTGCGCACTTCTTGGCAGTAAAGAAAATGAAGTTGATCGGCGAGACTGAGCAGCCGACCAATCAGGAACGGAGGTGTTTTCATAAAGTCACCTTTGTGTATGTGGAGTTTCCAAAGTAACAAACCAAAGATACGGGGGAGCAACAATTGGTGCTTCTGAAGGTTCTTGGCGACTGCGTGAACACGCCCTTGTTTTTCGGCTTGCCCCATCGCCAGTAGCAACGATGTCGCGTTCTTCAGTACCAATCCGAGCAACTTTTCCGCAGATGTCACCGCTCTCGGCGAATCGTCAAGCATAAGCGACAAGGCATCCGACATCGTGGCGGATTTGCAAGTTGACGACTCCGTTCCACCACGAATCCAAACCGTGTTCGCACAAGCGATTATTTCGGCTACGAAAGGCGTCAATGTATCTCGCCACACTGGGGTGTCGCCCTTGTTCGCGCCGAACTGACGCGTGCGAATTTCCGGATGATTGAGGCAACCGATTTGCCAGTCCTTAGCAGATTCAAGAATGTGAGTCTCCGAACAACGATAGCTGTACACGACCTTTGTCCGAAAGCCATCAGGTTTGGTCAGAATGAAGATGACGACATCGTTTGACTGGTCGGTCGCTTTGTGTCCCGTCAGGGATTGCACAACGGCTTTGGCACAAGCTTCGAATTGACCTTCGGTCTCGATATTGCTCGATTCGTCGTCGCCACCGAAGAGTTGACTTAGCGGTGGCGTGTCGTTGGCAAGGCGAGACGGGTATGCAAACAAGACCGATGTTGCTCCGCTGACTCCGGTAATATCACACCAGGTCTGATCCTTCCGTTCATCTCGCGAAATCCACTCCAACGCGTCCTTGCATTTCTGACGGGTGCTTTGGCTAACTGGGAACGACTTCGATTCGGCTACTCCGTACCGCAATTGACACAATGATTCACGCGACATTGCGCGTAAATTGATGTTGCCAAAGCGTGACATCTTGATGATCGGGAAACTCTCGTCACGCCCCGCATCGCTGGCGGCATAGGCATCAGGCGGCAATTGCGATGTATCTTCCCCGTTTGTGGTGTCACCATCGGTTCCTTGTAGGCACTTGTTAATGTACTCGTATGATCGCGGGTGATGTACGGGAAATTCGAAGTCGCTCTGATCTGCCAACTCAAAGATTAGCGAAGACGACTTCGGCGTTTTTCCTGTTATCCAAAACAGCAAGTCGAACCACATCAGCCAATGATCTGAAGGCTGACTGAACTGCCGAACGACCCAGTCTGACAATTGCGAGTGCAGAGTGTCGCCATCCAATTCTTTTGTTCGTTCAAGCAGTGTCGCAATTGCTTTCCCGGTGGTATCTGAGTTCCCTGTTACAGCTTGTAGCAACTCGTCTACAGGTGCGGTCAGACACCCAGCAACCTTGTCCATTTCGTCACGACCGCCTGATTTTTTGTTCGGGTCAATCCACGTGGATCTAGCATTTCCAATCAACGACGAAACAGCAGCAAAAACTTCGTCCACACTCGGAATATTCTTTCCGCTCAACCATTTCCGCAGTTTGGCCGCTTCTTCTCTGATGGTCTGGTCGTCGAATTGCCAGAGTTGTCTGATGTTAAACGCGGGGAATGAATACCCTGCCGCCTTTTCGTATTTGCGCAGGCTAGCGACTCGCTCGGGGTTACTAATCCAGCAAACAGTCGTAATTTGCGATGCAGCATCAATTCCGACAAAGAATGACTTGCCCCCGCGTGGACATTCTTTCAGAAATTTGTGCCATGAAACGACCTTTAGACCAGCATCGTCGAGGCTGCGCGAGAGTTCGTAAAGCTCGTTAAGCATAGCGCAAGACTCCTTCCCGAATTTCGACGTCCTGATCAAACGAGGGATCGTACGTTCCCTGACTTGACTCAGAGAAAACGGATCGCAACATGCTGGGCAACCTGGCGTTAACGTCCACGCACGGTCGCGACGCTTCTCGAAACGGTCCCACGTAGTCGGGAACGAACTCGCGCCATCCGAGACTTGGCATCGAGAACCACTGCCCACGATTCAAGCGTCGCTCGAACATTTCTTGATATGCGTGAGCCCCATTGATGTTGTTCTCTCGATAACGTCGTGACTGTTCCGATTGCCCTCGTTCATGTTCGACATTCACAACGTCAGCATGAATCCGATAACATACATTGATCAGCACCGTTGCCAACAACTGAAAGCTATTCCCTTCTTTCACCGAACTCGATTTCCTCAGCGGGCCGCCGTAGTTCGTTGTATAGGTGTGCCAAACTGGCGGCGTGCAGATATCTATGGTCGTCGGCTTAACCACCGCTGACTTCAGCCAGCAAATCGATTCCAGGATCCCTTTGGCTGCCGAAAACGTTGGTGCCAAATAGCTGACGGGTGCGTCACCCGTATCTGGCCGTGTCCACATGGCAGTTGGCCCGGCAATCTCTAGTTCGATAGAATAGGTCTTAGACATGTTTCAGATATTCCTAATTGACAATGGTTATCTAGTTGTCAGTACTGTGTTTCGTTTTGCTTGGTTGGAGAATGAAATCTTTTGGGTTGATGACTCTCCTAACAAGTACAACAAGCAAGTCAAAGGCAGCCGGCTGCGCGCGGATTCTTCGCCACAGCAACTTGAATGCCTAATCCATGTCGCTGCCAAACGCTCGGTTGCGTCTAGCGTTTTCGAACAAATATTCTCCGCATCGCCTCTGTCTGCAAAGAAGAAATGGCCTCGCGTGTCCCCCTGCTGCACTTTCTCTACATCCACCAGGCGAAAATATGCGTTCTGCTCTAGAGAAATGGCTTGAAGAGTTTAGTCCAGCTTTCCTGGGCCAGTTTCGCAGCTGCCAGCTTATGCCACTTGTCAATACACCAGTGGTAGCAATTGTTCTGCAGCCTGCTGGCGGCCGGATTCGATAGTTTATCCAGTCCAATGGGGGATTGCCAGCGACTAATCAATAATCAGACTAATCATTTGGATACTGCTATAAGCCAGAAATCTCTAGGAGAAAAATGCTTGCAGCCGGAGTAGATCAGAAGCCATCAGGCTACTTTCCTCGGCAGGTTACTTTTACAAACCTGGCTCTCCAGGGAATGTCGTTGCAGTTCGGACCGTCGCTTAATCAACCACACGGACACCTTGACAAAATCTCGAATGGGAACCGAGTGGATAATTGGGGATCGTCGAGTAGCTGAATTGTCGATCGAAGCGGCTGAAACAGGCTATATCATCTGCGAGTTGCTAATCAAAAGCAATTTGCAATGCTCATACATCCGCCGCTATTCTCATTCCCTGAGCAGGACATAAAATCCTCGAATCTTCAGTTTAACCGGATAGGCTGAGATTCGGCAGCTCTTTTGGCAGCCAGCATTCAACCGCCTTTAATGCTGCTGGCATCCTTATTCTTCGAAGCAAATTAACACGAAAGTCGCCCAGGAGATGAGACGACTCGACCCCAAGATTGCTGGCAAACTGTGAAGAATGCTTTGCTGCAACCTGGTTTTCATTGAGTTTCTGGGGGACTCCCGTTTTGGGATTTAAACCCTCAAGGACTGGCATATAATCTGGCAGCCAACATTTGCGTGGCCATCCTTGCTAACCACCAGCGATTCGATGTTTCTCCGATTGGGAGCCTGGGTGGCCTTTTCGAGATATGATGACTGCCATGCGCTTACCCATTGCCGATACTACTTCGCGTCCTGATCTTCTTGCCAATCTCGATGAAATCAGAGATGAGCGTGGTCGCTACGCTTTTATTAGCTTAGGCTGCCCAAAGAATCTGGTAGACAGCGAACGCATGTTGGGTTTGTTGCGAGACGAAGGATACCGTTTGGTCGAGGCGCCCGAGGATTCCGATTTTGTTGTTATCAACACTTGTGGCTTTATTGATAACGCGCGACGGGAATCCATGGATGCCATCGATCAAATGCTAGAGCTTAAACGATCTGGCAAAATCCGGGGCGTAATTGTCGCTGGATGTTTGGCGGAACGTGAAAGAGATAAACTGCTGGAAGCTCGTCCAGAAATTGATTCCCTGGTTGGCGTGTTTTCGAGGGATGATATTACAAACTTTGCCAGGCAACTTGTGGACGGCTTGGAAGAGCAACGATCTGCTTTTCGCCCGGCCCCAATTCGGGCACTTGATGATACCAATCGCCTTCGAATCACCCCTCCGCATTTCGCTTATCTGAAGGTATCGGAAGGTTGTGATCGGCTATGCACTTTTTGTGCAATTCCGAAGATGCGTGGAAAGCACGCCAGCAAGCCACTTGAACAAGTGATGGTAGAGGCGCGTCAATTGGCAGATTCTGGGGTACGTGAGTTGATTATCGTGGCTCAGGATACAACCTATTACGGTAGAGATCTCTACGGTGAGAGTCGATTGACGGAATTGTTGGAGCGACTCCACGATGTAGCCGGGCTGGACTGGATTCGATTGATGTACTTTTATCCAATGTACATTGATGATGCCCTGATTGAGACCATTGCACGCTTACCTAAGGTCCTTAAATACATTGATATGCCTTTGCAACATTTTAGTGCTGAAATGTTGCGCAAAATGTCTCGACGAGTAACTCCGGAAAGCACACGTGAGCTGGTACACAAACTGCGGGACAATATTCCTGGGCTCGTGTTGCGAACGACGTTTATCACTGGTTTTCCAGGGGAGACCGAACAACAATTCGAAGAGCTCGTAAGTTTCGTACGAGAAGCTAAGTTTGAGCGGCTTGGGGCATTTACATACTCGCTCGAACCAGATACTCCGGCTGCGAAATTGCCTGGCCAGATAGCAGATGAGAAAAAGGCCCAGCGGCGCGAGCGTTTGATGGAGGTGCAGCAAACCATTGCATTCCAATGGTGCCAACGCCAAGTGGGTCGATCACTGGACGTCATTCTAGATAGGGCTATCGACGAAAGTTACCAAGTGTGGCAAGGGCGAAGCTTTGCAGATGCTCCAGATGTCGATGCACTCGTATATGTGACAGGGGATGGGACTCAGCCATTGCAGGCTGGGCAAATTGTTGAGGTGGAAGTTGTCGGCCATCAAGGTTATGACTTGGTCGCTGCTGCCACAGGCGTTCCTAGATAGATACCGGTTTGCAGGGCTTAGGAGGTTTGGCGACATGCCTGATGTTTCCCGCGTTGCCACAGACAAGATCTGGAATGTCCCCAATTCGCTCTCGTTTCTAAGACTCCTGCTATCGGTGTTCGTCGGAATACTGATTGAGTGGAATTACTACCTAATTGCTTTGGTCGTTTTTGTGGTGGCGGCTACAACGGATTTTGTTGATGGATGGTGGGCGAGGAAGTTCAACCAGATAACCAAATTGGGTAGGATTCTCGACCCGTTTGTTGACAAGATTATCATTACGGCAGCCGTGGTTGGGTTAGTAGCGATCAAAGGTAGCTGTGTTCCCGGGTGGCTTGCAACAGTGATTATTGGTCGCGAGTTGTTGGTGACGACTCTACGTGCCATGATCGAGGGCCAAGGCGGAGACTTTTCGGCCCGACATTTGGGTAAGTGGAAATTCCTGCTACAGTGTGCCGCTGTCGTATCGAGTCTGATTTTGTTGTCGCAACCTCACATGGCAACATGGCTTGTGCCGATCACCGTCATCCTTTGGGGATTGGCGCTTCTTTTGACCGTCGCCTCGGGAGCTGACTACGTAATAAAAGCTATCGAGTTGAATCGTAACCAGTCCGCGCATTCGATCTGATTATCTAACTCATATCTGAATGGTAAGCGCGCGAAAGTCGAATTGAAAGTTGAATTGATGGAACAGGGGCCCGAAATCACGCCCGAAATGCTGCAGGCGAATCCTTTGCTAATGTTCGCGGTTCTGGCGCTTGCATTGGGTATGCTGTCCTTCCTGATGTGTAGTTTGGCCGCATGGGCCTACTTAGGTTGGCGCTCTTTTAAACATCTGCCCATCTTGCCTGCTGCGTTCTGGCGGCCTCGCGTGTGGGGCGCAGTAGATTTGTTCTTGGTCGTCATTCTGGGGCTTATCTCTCAGATTGTGGCCGCTCGAGTGGCGATTTCGTACTTTGGCGTGGAGCGTGAGCAAATACGCGAAGGTGGCATGTCGCTAGAATTGATGGGGTTAGTCGGACTTGGACATCTGGTGGTAGTGCTGGTGACTCTGGTTTGGCTTAGCGCTCGCTACCGGGTAACTCCAAGTCACGCAGGGTTCAATGCTTCGCTAAGTTTGAAACACGTGGCTGTGGGGTTGTTGGCGGCTTTTGCTGGTTTGCCTTTTGTTTACTTGATCATGGCACTGGTTTCTTTTGGATTGGAAACGCAGTACGATCATCCACTAGTTGTCGAGATGCAACGAAATCCGACTCTGCAGAATTATCTATTAGGCGTTTTTACGGCCGTCATAGTGGCCCCTTTGGCGGAGGAATTCTTGTTTCGCGTGCTGATTCAAGGCTATTTGCAATCTTTTCAGTTTTCTTCATTGATGGCTAACCTGCTGGGTGCAAGTTGGCTCGAACGTCTTCGGCCAAATAGCCCCTTCTTTTCTACGCGAGCCGTGCATCGGCTGGCGAGCCCAAAGTCAGATGAAGACCGAATCGGCTCGGAGGCCAATCTTTTTTCAGATATTGCAAATGCGGAAACTTCGAATCCGTATGCCATGACTAGCTTAACACCTCCCTCGCAACCGCAAGAAGAAAGCCACGGATTTGCAGACCTACAGCCACCGATTTGGCCTGCAATTGTGACAGGAATATTGTTCGGTCTAGCACATTGGGATTATGGTTTGAGCTTTATTCCTTTGATTGTCCTGGGGATCTACATGGGTCTCCTCTATCGGGCTACGCAAAGTATTTGGCCGTCGCTGATCGTTCACTTCATTCTCAATGCGTCCAGCATGGTTGCGCTGGGAGTTTCGATCATGGTTGCAAATGCCAGCAATTAAATCTGGATTGAAGTAAAGACGAATAGTTGGTATTTCTATCCATACTCGCAAACTCTTGCCTCACAACAAGGATGTTGGTATGGCTAGCACACAAAAAAATACTTTGGCTTGTAATCAGCTTCGAGCTGACGAGATCGTCGGACGTTTTGGAGGCACGCTACTTGGAAAGAGCGACCAGATAGTTAGCAATGCCCTACCGCTTAGGGACGCCACCAGCGACTGTATAACGCTGGTTGATAGCGAAAAACGAGTACTTGAATTCTTACAGAGCCCAGCCACGATTGCACTGGCTGAAAAGTCCTTTCAAGTGGCGGACAAGACGCTGATCATCACCACGGATCTCCACGGTATGTTCCAGCAACTGATTGAGTTCTTTCGTCCAGCTTCCAAACTCAAGAGTACCGGTGTGCACATCCAGGCGGTAGTAGCAGCCAATGCCGAAGTCGGAGAGGGAACAAGCATTGGTCCGAATGTCACTATTGGAGATGGATGTAGGATTGGGGCTCGGTGCACCTTGCATCCAGGAGTGACCATCATGGATGATTGTAATATCGGTGACGATTGCGAAATCTTTCCTGATGTGACGATCTACCCACAGACGCGTGTCGGATCTCGAGTCCTAATTCACGCTGGAACTGTTCTGGGTGCTTATGGTTTTGGCTATCGGCAGGTAAATGGTTGCCATGTGCGATCAGGACAACTTGGCTGGGTAGAAATTGAGGACGACGTGGAAATTGGTACCCAGTGCAGTGTTGATCGCGGAACCTACGGGTCAACCCGTATTGGTGCAGGTTCTAAATTGGATAACCAAGTACAGATTGGGCACAATTGCCAAATAGGAAAACACAATCTCATTTGCGCGCAAGTAGGCATTGCTGGCTCAAGTTCCACGGGCGACTATGTTGTGCTGGCTGGTCAGGTCGGCATTGCCGACCATATTCACATTGCTGAGGGGGCGATCGTCGCAGCGCAAAGTGGGATCATGGAGAATCTATCGCCCAAGCAAACATACTTGGGTAGTCCCGCCGTTCCGATCAAACAGAAGATGATGGAAATAGCCGCCAGTAGTCGATTGCCGGAAATGCGTAAGACATTGCGAAACCTCGAAAAGCGTCTACTCTCTGTGGAGGAGTCAACAATTAAAGGGTTGCCAGGAGCTCGGGCTGATGCAGCGTGAGCTAACCGAAAATCGAGTAGTTGTGCCTTCGGAGCCAAATTACTGGTCAACCTCTACTCCGCGTCTCGGCATTTTGGCCGGATGGGGCAATTTCCCTGTGGAAATTGCCCGCCGTTGTCGCAGCTGCGGAATCGAAACCTTCGTGGTGGCATTCAAGGGGCACGCCTGCGAAGAACTTCAGGATTTGGCGACCTCTCTGCAATGGATGGGCGTCACCAAGCTAGGGGCGCACCTTCGTTTCTTTCGTAGGCATGAAGTTCGCCAGGTTGTCATGGCAGGGAAGCTTTTTAAGGATCAGATACTGCATCACGGCAGAGGTTGGATCGATCAAATGCCCGATCTACTTTGTTTGCAAGTTTTATTCAAAAATTTCATTAGCAAATCTCGCGATGCGCGAGATGATTCGATTCTTTCCGCCATTGTGGATACCTATCAGCGTTTTCAATTCGAGGTCTTACCTGTGACAACTATTGCACCTGAGTTGCTGGCTCCAGTTGGACTCTTGGCAGGCCCTCAGTTAACGCGTAGCGTAAAGCTGGATATTGATTTCGGATGGCAGATTGCTCGTCAGATGGGTGGACTGGACATTGGCCAAAGCATTACAGTTAAAGATCAGATGGTGTTGGCCGTAGAGGCAATTGAAGGCACCGACGCGCTCATTGCACGAACTCAGCAACTTTGCCCACGTGGTGGGTTTACCTTGATCAAGGTTGCCAAACCACAGCAGGATATGCGGTTTGATGTGCCCACGATTGGCGTACGAACTGTCGAGCAACTTCTCAAAGCCGGAGGGCGCGCAATCGCAATTGAAGCTGGAAAAACCATTGTCGTTGATCAATCCGCAACTTTCGGCTTGGCAAGCCAAAAGAAAATCTCGATTCTCTCAGTCGATGAGCAGCAGCTTTGCTCGTCCATCAATTCGTCAACATGGAATTCAAAAGCCGCTTAGATGGTCAATTCCAACAGTCAAAAAACAAAAAGTTACCTCCCCGCTGGGGCCAACCTGGGAAGGTAAGTTCCAGGAA
>JAGQOY010000166.1 GCA_020427005.1 Planctomycetales bacterium | reverse complement strand
AGGTTCTCGACCTATTCAAGGAGCCCGAATGTAGAAACTACATCAAACACTGTGGCTACCGCTACACTTAGATGAAGACTGTTCTAGCCTAGCACCAGATCTTGTCGCTGTTAGATTAAGTGTGCCGCTGACTTCCGAGACTGGCCCGTTTAAGTATCACCACGCGTTCGACAGTAGTCCGCCGAACCTTTGCGAGTTGCCAGGCGTAATTGAAATGGATCTCTGATTCGCAGTGATTTGCCAAGTTAATTATCAATAGCCTGAAAAAGACTGCCTGGGATTTAAATTGTATGGGATTCTGAAACCTGTTAGATAGATTCCGCAATTCCATAGGAGTCTGCAGTCATGCCGTCCTGGGTCAATTCTCCCACAGCGAAGGCCGCGAAAAGGGGTGGAGTTGAAAAGAATCAGTTAACTATTTCTACCATTTTCTGGGTCGTTACCGCCACGGGACTCGTTTTGAATTATGCAGTCCAACTTGGCGGTAATGCCGTACCGATGTTGATTGTGTATGCATTATTCGTTGTTACCTGTTCGTGCTTGATTGGGCTTTGGAAAAGAAATCTTCAGGACGCTTTTTATTTTGGCGTCCTGTATAGCTTGTTAGCCTACTTGGCTGTTGCCGGCGGACGCTTACCGTCAGAGTCAGTCGGTTATGGATGGGGCCTTGTTGGCAGTTCAGTTGGCGGCTTCGTCGGAGTCCGATGGCCCAAGCAGTTTCTCACATCGGTTTTGTTCTCTGGCTTACTTGGAGTTGTATCCATGTTGAGCTGTTTACTGGTCACGCGAGTCGATCTCTCAAATCTTGTCATCTTCGATGTTTTGACTGCTGGCATTGTTGGAATCCTACTAAAGCCGTTTACGTTGGTTCTGCAGTGGCTAGAGGCCAACAGTTCGCAACCTAGGTACGTGTTGGTAAGCTGGCTTTCGTTGGCAGTTCTCGCAGGCAACTTTCTGGTACCAGTTATCGGCGGAGTCCAACGCTAACAGATTTTGAAGACAATCCATTCATGTGATTAGCCAACCTTCGGAGTTTTCTATTTAAGCTCGATCCAAGCAACGAAACGACGGTTGTTATCCAGTTGATTGCGTTCGGTTTGGGTTAATGCTTGTCCTGATTTCGGATCCAGCACCCGCATGGATGTACATGGAATCGATTGGTTTGAACGAATTATCTTCAAATCATTCGGCTGGCCCGTGGCGATGCAAACTAGGTTGCGATCATCAGCCAAGCCGAGAGCAGTTTGCCCATTGATATCTAATTCGGTGGGCCGCAGCTGTGGGACTAGATCCAACAACTCGTGCGGTATCGAATTAGGCAAAGCGACCAACGAACAGCCGGACATGGTGTATTCCCAAGGATCACCTGGCAAAGCTGTTATGACGGCCTTATCGGGAAATCGATTTCGGTATTCGGCGATCTGTCGCGCGGTGGAGGCATCATTTCGACTCTTACTTCCCTGCCATTCTCGGAGCTGTTGGCGAGGCGCCAGGTTTTTTCCGCCAGGTGGATCATAGAGTGTTCCGCTCGGAGTATACCACCAGTATTTCATCTCGATTATGGAAATCAGAGAGGCATACCGGGGCTCGGCCAGGATGGCGTCTTGCACATCCTTTGTGCAGCTCAAGCAAACTAGCGGCCGCGAGTCGTTTTCAAGAGACCATTGGGCTATGGTGTCCAACCAGAATTGGACAAAGTGCAAGGGACCAGTGAACTCCTCGCCCAAAGAGAAAACCGCGTTCGACTGCCCCTTCAAGTTATTGAGACATTGACGGATATAAAGTTCGTGAAGGCGTCTGCGTACTGGGTGCGATACGTCGTAGAATTCTTCGGCCTGGAAAATCCGCTTGTTATTCTCGTACGGCGGTGGTTCGACGAATCCAGTGTCCTGCACGGAGTTGGCATTTCTCCATGGGAAATCGGCCCAATGAGCGCCCGCTTCCAAGATGTTGTGCTGAAAGTACATTTCGCTCAGAAGAATTAGCTCATGCGCGGCAGCTTGTTCCGTAAATTCTCGCAAGCGACTGAAGTAATAGGGATTAAATCGCTCCAAGTCGTACTGACTGAGTCCGTCCCAGGCAAGTCCCTTGCCACTACGAGCCCAAGGGAGCTCGTAGAATGGCCCCCAAACGTCTCCGTCAATTCGCCTCACTCGCTCATGATCATCTCGTCTACGGTCGTACCAAAGCCCCCAGTGGTGCTCTAGCAGGACCTGGCCAGCTCGGTTCATTTCGGATGCAAGTTCTTCTATGTCGACTGTATAGGATTGACCGATTCGATGAGGCACAAACCGTGTCAGGGCGGGCCCAAATTCGGTCGCACGCTGCGGTAACAAATGACCTCTCCACCAGGGCATGGTCAAACGACTTCCGGTACTCAACTTGCCGTCAAACGTTAACCAACCCGACACAACTTGCAAATTGGACGCTTCGGTCGAATGGGTAGCGGGAGGTGCTGACCACACATCGGAGATGAGTGGAATGGTATTGGGCACTAGCGTTGTAGAAGCTGTAGCGTTATCCAACTCCTCAGAACGTTGACGTCGCATGTTAACTAGGTACTCGTAGAGACTCTCTGGATCGACAAATTCGTCCATCGACTGCCAACCACCATCGCCAACAAAACCTCCCCAACAACCAATGGCCCAATTGTTGGCCAGCGGAGGCCGCCGGCATTCGATATAGGGCGCGTCACATTGCCAAAGCAATGAATTGGCTGCTGCCCATCCAGATCCGTGCCCAAAAGTTTCCAAATTGGTCAGCTTCAACGCACCACCATCGAGCGAAACGTTGTCCATGAGAATTCCGGATGCCCAGCTCTCCACTCCGCCACTGAACCCGCTAGAACCAGAGCTCTTGCAGCGCACGAATGCATTTGGTCCAGGTGCTAGAAATCCGACACAGAAATCATTTCTGCCTTGTTCACTTGTGCAGCGATGGAACAACGTCTGTTGTCCACACGTATAGAAAGTCCGGCGGCGAAGATTCGCATCCTCGGAAATGGGCGAAGTCGAAGCACAGTCCAGGACGGAGACTTGTTGACCACCTTCGAGGATGGAAACAGCCGACCCTGAAAAGCCCGCAAATTGCACTTGCCGTACCCAAGCATCCTTTACATTGTTCAGTGATATTCCCTGCCACGCATGTTCTTCGTCCTTTGGGTTGGCGCGATCGTATTCCGAACGTAGGGCCAGCGACTCGATGCCCACGCGTTCGATTCGCTCAAACGAAGCAGCTACTGGGGTCACGTAGCCTCGGCCCAGCGAGGAATTCAAAGCGCACGTCAAGGGAGCATTCAATGAAACTCGCCGGCCATCAATATGCTGGATCTCACGAATCCAAACCTGATCTAAAGTTCCGGGTTTCCAGTCCAACCATGAACCGCGATCATCAGTTGGGAAACGGTTCATTTTTAGTTGATCAATCCATTCCGCTGAACTAGGGTGAACGATACAAATCTCATCACCAACAGCTAGCTGGCTAGGCTCAGCCAGAGTGACCTCGGTTGCTCCGACTGGGACGAATGGATCCTCCAGAAACCATCGCGTGGAAGATTGTGGATTTTGGATCCGCTGTTCACCAACCGTGATTAGGGCTCGACGATCCAAACCAGTGGCGACAATCTCAGTACCAGGCTCGCCACGTAGAATCACTCCTGATGTAGCTATCTGTAAATGACCAGCTACCTCGTGCTTTCCGGCCTGTAACAGAACTGCCCCACGATAACCATCGGAAGTTTCGGGTAAACTTCCTACATAGTCGATCGCAGCTTGGATCCGCTGTGTTGCATCTCCTGGAGAAGCGGGAACTCTAATCTTGGCTGGGATGGTGGGTGGATCGTCCAGACCTTGCCTAAACCCACAGGTTGAAAAATCTGGAATTCGGTTTCCTTCCTTATCTGGATGGAAGTCTAGAACTCCATTTTCATCTTTGGAAATGAAATTGGGCCGAGCCACTGGCGGATCTGCTGCCACAGCAGCAGTCGCCAAGCCAAGGCAACAGGCATATGCAGCCAACCAAACATTCACGCAACAATCATTTCGCATACTTGTTGGCCGGGGGGGTAGAATATTCTCTCCACTGCATCCTTTCCACGCATCCTTTCCACGGCGCGCAAGCTTCCAGTCTTTGCTCGCATACTTCTCGATTTTGAAGGGCGCGGTGAGTGACAAGCAGAATGCTCGTCCAAACTGGTCGCTGCAAACATTTCAATTATCGATGCAAAGTTCTCATCGGCACGGGGCAAAACACACTAGGCTAGAGCTCCACTATTGATGCAGCGTATTGAAATTATGCTGTGGGTCAGTGTAGTCAATAAATTGATTTGGGTCCGTTCCATTTAGATACTCTTCAATGTTTGTGTATCCATCTCGGTCGTTGTCGGCCACTGCATCACTAGCTGACTTGGCATTCATTCGATGCTGTTGTTCGTAATCGTCCGGTAAGCCATCTTGATCCGTATCTACGACTGACTTTTCTGCCACATAAGCTGGGTAACCACCGACGTCATGCGGGATTTCAATTATCCCCTTCTTGTAACTAACCTTTCCAGTACGCACTGATTCGATAACTCGCAAATCGACTGGATCGCGATGAGGAAGGGAGGCGCCAGCTTGTGCCATGACGAATTCAAAAGCTTGCTCCGCGGACTGAGTTCGAATAGGTTCCGCTTGAAAAGGTTCATTCCAACGAGTCTGTTCCTCAGTGCCTGCAGGAATGATTTCGTTCTTGTCTTGGACAGCTTCGTCAAACTGAACACCACCAGCCCAGTTGTCCGCAGTGATATCAGGTCGACTGTCGACATAATTGCCAGTTACATACCATTTCCCGAATCCTGGGTACTTATCTCGTGAGTTTCTGGCCTGTGCCCTACAGATCCGGTAACGCAATTCGCCTTCGGTCGCTGGGCCAGGCTTATAGTAGTTTCCAACCACATTGACCTGAGAACTTCCATCACCACCATCCATGGTTCGGTGGACCCAGTTGAAAAGTACATTGTTGCGAAAATCAAACATCCCGCTCATGCCAATACTTGGATTACGTCCCGTGTTGCAGGCGAAAAGGTTGTGGTGGAAATTGCAATTCTCGCCACCCCAGGTTCCACCGAAGGCATGATTATTTAAGTCCAGGGCCTCGGATGATATTGACCATTGGATGGTAATATTTCGTGTTGCGAGTTTTGCGTCCACCTGGCCTGGAATGGGGCGCATATGGCGGTACATGGACATGTTTTCATCCAAACCCCAGCTGGCCGACACATGGTCAATCATAATGTTGCCAATCGGATTCCCTCCTAGAGCATCGTCGCGACGCTTTAGATTGCCCCTTCGGAATCGGACGTATCGAATGATAACGTCGTGCGTATTGATGGCTGTGGTCTCACCGGCAATGCAAATGCCATCCCCGGGCGCGGTCTGTCCGGCAATCGTGATAAAGGGGTTTTGGATGTCGACCTGCGATTCCAGTTGAACGATACCTGCCACGCCAAAGACCACGATGCGTGGCCCCTCTGCCTCACAGGCCTCGCGAAAACTACCGGGGCCGCTGTCACCAAGTTGGGTAACAACTAGGACGCGCCCACCTCGACCACCCGCCGTCCAAGAACCCGCGCCCTCAGCACCTGGAAACGCCGGAATGGAATTGCGTTGCAACACTTCCGGATACTCCGCGCCATAGGCCGGAAAAAGAAAACTGCTCGCCAGAAGGATGGTAAGGAGGCATGAATGAGATCTAAACACGGATTGTCCTTAAGATAAGAAAGGCCTCTGGTGGCACTTGCCGGTGCCATTTTGCGAAGAATTGCTTTTCATAGATTTACGTAGGCGTACTAACTGGGTTACCATTGTAAGCAGTCTAAGGGCAGTATCAAGAGCTTTCGCACTGGAGAGGTGGACGAGAATCCTAACCTGACTGCCAACGCTCCCAAAACATTCAATCTAACAATGACTCAACATGTTAACGACAAAGCATCGGTGGCAATTTCTGGCCGTAATTTTTGCATTTAAGCTGGGAGTGACCCCTGCCAATGAGCCTGTTTTAGTCGATATTAGCCCAGACAACTTGCGGTCGGACGTTCAAGCGGACGGGGCAAGCCAGTGGCGAATTTCTTCGGCACAAACATCGCAGTTTTCCGTTGGAGAGTTGAAATTTGTACTGACGGCTCGAGGTGGTGATGGGGCTCAGTTCGTTGACCAATGGTGGAAACCTGCGTTAGATTATTCAGCGGCATTCTCTACCGACGGCGTTGCGATTGCAAATCCCGGAAGCCTAGAGTTATCGATCAGAGGCTTGTCGGCAGGCAAACACAGCTTACTAACTTTCCATAACACGCTGAATACTGAATCGGAAGGCAAGCTGAACGTTTCCGTAAATGGTTCCATGGCCGAGATCGTACAACCGACTCACCGCATTCTGTTTGACGACAGGTGTGCGACGGCCTACCACGAATTCACGGTCGCCACTGACGAAGAGGTTCGAGTTAGTATTCGCCAAGATTCAGACTCCTCGCATGTTCAGCCCATATTGAACGGCTTTGCGGTCGATCATGGAGACCTGTTTCGACAAGTCATTCTTCCACAACCGGCGGATCGTAGCGAACACGCACAACAGGTTCCCACACTTAGTTGGTCTTCGGCCCAGGCAACTAATGCGGCTGCCGCACCGATCGAATACCGCGTGTTTCTCGGCACGAACCGAGAGGCTGTCGCGGCTGCCACACCCGGAAGTTCCGAGTTTGTGGCGGAGGTGACCACAAGCCATTATGACTTGGGTGACTTGTTAGGTGCTCGACTGCAACGCGAGCGGTTGGGACTAGTTCATGCACCGGATGGAAGTTGGACGCAGACTCTCAACCCGATGCTAACTTATTACTGGCGCGTTGACCAACTTGCCCCTGGCGACCCACAGCCAGTACCGGGACGTGTGTTTAGTTTCCGTGTACGGCGGCAGAGCTACTCGGGTGCAGAAGGCTATGGACGCTTCGCAGCCGGTGGTCGCGGTGGCCGTGTGATCGAAGTTACGAATCTCGAAGATGATGGGCCCGGTTCCCTGCGAGCCGCAGTAGAGGCGGATGGTCCACGAACGGTTGTGTTTCGCGTAGGTGGCACAATTCAACTAGCCAGCAAACTTGTCGTACGAAATCCATACCTCACCGTGGCCGGAGAAACAGCTCCCGGCGATGGCATCTGCGTACGTGGCTTTACCTTTGGTTGCCTAGGAACACACGACGTAATTATTCGCCATATCCGTATTCGGGTAGGTGACGAAGCAGAGACCACAATGGACGGAACTGGATTTGCATCGTGCGATCACACGATCATCGACCACTGTTCCATTAGTTGGACCATTGATGAAGCGGTCAGCTCACGAAGCGCCAAAAACATCACGTTACAGAGATGTATTGTGGCTGAAGCCCTGAATATTGCGAACCACAAAAAGTACAAGCCAGGCACAGGGCATTCTTTTGCAGGCAGTATCTCCGGGGACATTGGTAGTTTTCATCACAATCTGATCGTGCATTGCGCTGGGCGGAATTGGAGCCTGGCTGGAGGCCTAAATCACGCTGGCAAATTTGCAGGTCGGCTGGATATTCGCAATAACGTAGTTTTCAATTGGATGCACCGAACTACAGACGGCGGTGTGAAGCAACTGAACTTCGTCAACAACTACTACATCCCGGGTCCGGCCACCCGAGTATTCCATTTCGTCAAGCCCGATGTTGGTTCTGACTCCGATCCGCAACAGTACTATATAGATGGAAATGTCATGGAGGGAGTACATGATGCGGAAGATAATTGGAGCCCAACTGCAGTCATCGTACCGGAATCAAAACAGGCGTCGATTCGACTAACTGTGCCATTCTGCGAGGCGCTCGTGACCACACATTCGGCGAGCCAAGCATATGATAGCTTGATGCAAGACGTGGGTGCGAACCTGCCTCGGTTGGATGCAGTCGACCAGCGATTATTGGACGACGTACGAAACCGGCGTGTGAGCTTTTCCGGTAGCCGCGGTGGTGTTCCAGGAATCATCGACACTCAAAATGACTCTGGAGGTTGGCCAGAATTACGCACAGGACAAGTAGAAATGGATTCCGATCGAGACGGCTTACCCGATGCATGGGAACTGGAACAAAGCTTGAATCCTCAAAACGCCAATGATGCGCAAGCATATGATGTAAGCTATATCACTCATCTTGAAAGATATCATGACCATCTGTTATCCCGCAAACTACCGCATTAGATTGAGGCTTTGTGCGAAAAAGAATTCCCGTATCACCAAGATGGAAGCCCAACTTCGTTTGCTAACTGGAGTCTAACAATGCTTGCCATGTATAGTCATCGTTGTTGGCTAGTAAACAGCCAGGGAATTCGCAGTTGGTTCTGCGTGTATTTGCTTCTTTCTTTTGCATGTCATAGTTTCCATCTCTTCGCTCAGACGGAAACGTCACAGGCCATTCGCCTGGCAACGCCCCTACAACCCATGGCCTTAGGCCAATTGAACTGGACCGGTGGTTTCTGGCACGAACGTATGGAAGCTTGCCGGACCGGCACTGTGCCGACTATGACGGAACTAATGTACGGCGATACGAAAACCCAATTCCTTAAGAATTTTCGCGTTGCGGCAGGTCTCGACGAAGGACGCCATCGAGGTCCGTCCTGGAATGATGGAGATTGCTATAAGTGGATTGAAACCTTGGCAGCATTATATGCTTCCAAGCAGGACCCCGTCTTGCTGGCTACCATGGATGATGCAATCAAGCAGATTGCAGCCGCACAGCGGGCAGATGGTTATCTTCATACGCCGGTATTGATTCGGCAACGTCAAGGGGACCCCACTGCCCTACCCTTTGCAGATGCCCAGCAATTCGAACTTTACAATTTGGGGCATTTGATGCTGGCGGCTGTAACGCATTTTCAGGCTACGGGCAACGAGGACCTTTTGACTATTGCTGAGCGGGCTGCGGATTTTTTGGTAAATACGTTTTCGGTCCCAGAAGCACCATTGAAACGTAGCGCGATTTGCCCAGCACACTACATGGGTTTGACTGCGATGAGTCGTGTTACCGGTCGTGGCGAATATCGTGACCTGGCAAAACGACTAATCGAATATCGCGACCAGGTTGAAGAAGGCACCGATGACAATCAGGACCGCGTTCCATTTCGTCAGCAACGAACTGTCGTTGGGCATGCGGTGCGGGCCACTTATTTATACGCTGGTGTCGCGGATCTGCTGCTAGATGAAGCCGATGACCCATGGCTAGAAACTCTGGATATCCTGTGGCGCGACGCTGCGGAACGCAAGGTATACATCACAGGCGCCTGTGGCGCAGTGTTTGATAGTGCATCACCCTACGGAACGCGGGAGCAAGAGACTATTTCTCGTACACACCAAGCATTTGGATATGCCTACCAGCTACCAAATTCGACCGCGCATAACGAATCGTGCGCTAGCGTCGGCAATATTTTATGGAATTCCAAAATGTTGCAATTGACTGGGCAGGCTCGATTCGCAGATATGTTAGAACGCACTTTTTACAATGCACTACTAGCGTCGATCAGTTTGGATGGCACTCGATATTTTTATACGAACACTCTGCGACAACTAGACGAGATGCCCGTCGAATTACGCTGGAATCGTACTCGCGAGCCTTTCATCAGTTGTTTTTGTTGCCCTCCGAACGTTTCGCGCACAATTGCCGAAGCCACTTCGTTTGCATGCAGCCAAAGATCGAACGAGCTCTGGTGCCATATGTATGGTAATGGCCAGATCACGATGACAACAGCCAATGGAGAATCTGTAAGAATCAAGCAGTCTACCGACTACCCCTGGGATGGACGCATACAGCTAGGTTGGCTATCCGCCCCAACGCAAGAATTTACATTCCAGTTGCGAATTCCGGCTTGGTGCCATGGTGCAACGTTAACGGTCAACGGCAATACACTACCAAATGTTAACACCGACCCAGGAAGTTACGTTTCAGTTTCTAGACGGTGGCGGACCGGAGATGTTCTAGAGCTTGACTTACCTATGCCCGTGCGTTTGATTCAAGCACATCCGTTGGTCGAAGAATTGCGCAATCAAATTGCCGTCCAACGAGGCCCAATCGTCTACTGCTTGGAATCACCGGATCTAGCTCCTGGGTTCCGAGTTTTGGACGCGGCTTTGCCGGCTGATGCTGAATTCTCGTATACCCGCGATTCGACTCTTGGGAATGCTGTCTGCTTGGAGACAGAGTTGGAATTTACGAGGCCTACAACCAACGAGTTGTATACTGAACTGAAGTCCGGAGACACAGTTCGAAAACGATGCCGGTTAGTTCCGTATTACGCTTGGGATAATCGAGGTCAAAGCGAAATGAGTGTCTGGTTGCCCTTGATACGGTGACCGCAGTGCTAGCATCTTGTGGGATATTTTGACACCGTGTTACTGGGAGAGAAGGCAATGAGGCGGTTTGCATTTGTGGTGGTTCTGGGCCTGCTAATTCAATGCTGCCAGTGGTTACCAGCTGTCGAGCGTTGGGGACGCTACGAAATTTCATTGTATGGACCAGTCGACGGAAACCCATACCTTGACGTAACGCTTTCGGCTGAGTTTACCTGTGGTGATGAGACGGTCCATTGTCCTGGATTCTATGATGGTAATGGTACTTATCGCATTCGCTTTAGCCCTCCATCGGTTGGCCAATGGAATTATGCCACGACTAGCAACGTGCCGGGGTTGAATGGCAAATCCGGCCAATTCACCGCCGATCGACCTAGCGGCCAAAACCATGGACCAGTGCAAGTTTCACAGGTTTTCCACTTTGCATATGCAGACGGAACACCCTATCGGCCAATTGGCACAACTTGCTACGCCTGGACTCATCAAGCGGAAGATCTCGAAGAACAGACCCTGGATTCTCTTAAGCACAGCCCCTTCAATAAACTGCGGATGTGTGTCTTTCCCAAAAACTATGCCTACAATGCGACGGAACCACCGCGTTTTCCATTTGAAGGTACGCCACCTAACAAATGGGAATATGAACGCTTCAACCCAGATTTTTTCCGACACTTGGAAAATCGGATTGAGCAGCTAGAAGAGCTGGGTATTGAAGCAGACTTGATTCTATTCCACCCATACGATGAGGGGCGTTGGGGATTTGACCGCATGGATGAGAAATCAGATGATCGATATCTACGATATATGTTGGCCCGCTTTTCATGGTATCGTAACGTATGGTGGTCACTTGCTAACGAATTCGATTTCATGGACCAAAAGCAGGCGGCAGACTGGGATCGGTATTTGGAGATAATTGCTGCCGAGGATCCGCATCAGCGACTGCGGTCTGTGCACAATGGTCGTCAAATCTATAACCACAATCGTCCCGAAATTACCCACGCGAGCATACAGAACGGATCTGCCGTCTCCGACTTTGGGCGAGCCATTCTTTATCGTGACGTTTATCGCAAGCCAGTCGTGTTTGACGAAGTAAAGTATGAGGGCAACATTACGCAGCGTTGGGGAAACCTATCGGCGCAGGAAATGGTACATCGATTTTGGCAAGGCACGATTGCAGGCACTTACGTAGGGCATGGCGAAACATACCAACACCCAGAAAATATCATCTGGTGGGCTAAGGGTGGCCAACTGCATGGGCAAAGTCCCGACCGAATTGCATTCTTGCGTTCGATCGTTGAAGATGCGCCGCACGGGATCGAGCCAATCGACAAATGGCAGAACGAGCGGACTGCCGGCCGCAAGGGCGAGCTCTATTTGGTCTATCTTGGCAAGCAGATTTCTGATCACTGGAACTTTGAGTTGCCGCGAGAGCGGCTGGAAGAACCCCTCAAACTCAAGGGAGAACTTATCGATACTTGGAACATGACCGTCCATCCTATCGAGGGTGAATTTGATGCTGTACCGTTTGGTCAATACGTATACTATTGTCCTGAACGCCCCACAATAAAAATACCTGAGATACCGTACTTGTTGCTGAGGTTTACTGTGATTCATTAACGGAGAACGCGACATGGAAAGGGTCGAATTGCAGGCGCTAATACGCCGTGTCGAAGAGTTTGAAATTGACCCTGGAGATAAGGCTCTGACTTTCGCGCACCGATTGGCGCGTGAGAACTCCTGGAATCTAACGTTCTCACGTCGGGCCATCGACGAATACAAGCGATTTTGTATTTTGGCCATATGTGCTGATCATCCAGTGACGCCTTCGGAACAGGTCGACCAGGTGTGGCATTTGCATTTGACCTACACCAAATCCTATTGGGACCGTTTTTGCGGCGAGGTCCTTGGCAAGCCATTGCATCACAATCCGACAGCAGGTGGCGAACAAGAGGGCGCCAAATTCAGAGATTGGTACTCTAAGACCTTGGAAAGCTACGAAGCAGTATTTCAATCTCCTCCTCCCGTCGATATTTGGCCCGACGTTGAGGCTCGATTTCGTCACGCAGGTGATTGGAAATGGGTAAACTCAGGCAGTAGCTGGATCCTACCTAAGTGGCCATTGCGGTTGGCTGCGATTTTTGCTTTGGTTTGCCTTTGCATGCTGGGCATTCCAGGATGCGAAGGTCCAGGACGTTGGAGGGTGCCTCCCTTTCATTTGGGAGCACAAGATTTCTTGTTCTTTTATGGCATCTCATGTGCTGTTGTTCTCCTCGCTGAAGTTGCAATTCGAGTGCAGAATCTCGGTGGTATGGATTTGCCCAATGAAGAACCTGGCCAACCCAAGCTTAGCTTGGAAGAAGTGGCTGTTCTAACTGGCGGAGGCAGTCGATTGGCCCACCTGGGTATAACGCGACTTTTTGTTGCCGGTCAGCTGACATTGAATAAGGAAAAGTGGGGTCGATACAAACCTGAGATTACTGGGAAATTAGAGAGCGAGTCTCAACTTGATTCTTCGATTTGGAGCTCAGTAAAGGATGGAAGAAAGCCTGACAAAATCCTAGAGATGGTAAAGCCATACTATGAATCGCTTGCCAGCGAACTCGTTTCCAAGCAACTGCGATACGGTTCACAAGTCATTTCAATACCTGTTTGGTGGATGATCGCAGGGGTAGTCTTGATTGGTGCCATCCGCTGTTTTCAGGGCATCGCGCTGAATGAGGAATTCGGATACACCGTCGCCATGTTGGTAGTTTTCCTCGTCCTGGGGGTCATTCTAAATACCCGATTTACTCATGTAACTCCGGCGGGCAAGCGAATGATTGCAAAACTGAAATTAGATGCCAGTTCTGTGCTTGCAGCCGAACCGGCGTTAGGCACGATTAGCTTAGCGCCCGACAAGATGTCGCAATGGGGAAGCCACGCTTTGCTTTCATCTGTGGCCTTGAGTGGGCTCGGAGCGTTGAAGGACTATCCAGAGGCTGTCAACTTGAAAAAGTATCTCACCCAAGTTGGCGCGGTCAACAACGTTGCTGGGAATACAGGCGGTGGGTGTGGTGCAGGATGTGGCGGTGGTGGTTGTGGTGGAGGCGGCTGTGGAGGAGGCTGTGGTGGGTGCGGTGGATGCGGTGGATAGATGCTGTGTATGTTGGGGCCGCTTTTATTGCGACAGCTTGGCAATCAGGTCCTCCAAAAATGGATCGCCACCCACATAGTCATTGACGCGCTGAGCGCATTGCATTGCTTCATCGAAATCACCGCGCAAAGCGTACAGATCAATGCCCATTAGGTCAGCTGCCCTGGAATCTGGAAACTGGCGATTATATTCCTGCAAGGCTGCCAGATATTCGCTTTCTGAAACTTTCTGAGCGATGATGAACTGCATACTGGAAATGGTCTTGATATTCCGAATGCTCGCTGGCAGGTTCTTAATTTCTTGCAAGGCGACCGTAGGGTTGGTGTCCTTATTTCGCATGATCGTTTCGAAATTCTTGGCATATTTTACCAATTCCGTATCTGCACCAGTGATTCGTTGCAGTAGCGATTGATCCGATACACTTGCCAAGCGTGCCATGTTGCGTATGCCTTCGCCCATAGATTCACCACGTGCCATATCGTAAATGTCGCGAATCTCTATTCCCCGCGGTGTGCGTTGAAAAACATATTCGTGGAAGTCAATGGAATCTACCATATTGATTCTCACAAAAGCGCGTGGTTCTCCGGCTATTCGCGAGACCCGCATGAAAGCATATTCACCTCCAGAGGCAACTACGCGCGCAATCGCGTCAATGACATTTCCTTTTTTCAATCCGTTGAGGACACCTGCGCGGAAACCAGTTTGAGTTGGTACACCATCTAGCGCCCGGTCAACCAGCCCAACCAGGTCAAGCATTTCATCATAGACGGCCCGTTGACGTGTAACGATGGCGCCAACAAACTTCTTGGCCGCCTCTTCGGCTTCCAAGTCCGTGATGTTTTGAACTGCCAGGACATTCACACTAGTGCTTGCGTTGGGATCAGGCGAGTCTGCCGACAGTTCATTGATTACAACGTTATTGTTGTTTTTGGCCAGGCGGCTGTCCTCAGTCCCGGAAGATAGCGATTGGATTGTCACAATTCCGACTAATACTAATCCAGCAACTGCGAAGACCGAAAAAGTAATGCCGGCCAACAATAGCCAATTAATAGTACTTTCTTTTCGCCCCTGCGGCTGACTTGGGAACTGAGCGGCATAGTAATTAGTCGAAGTCGCTGATGGTACAAAGGACCCTAAATCGGCAAACGGGTTGCTGTCTGCTGGCAATGTAGGAATGGCTGGATCTGGAGAACTCTCGGCATGAGAATTACCCTGCTTGTTCGAATTCGAGCCGCGCGTTGGAGGCGAAGGCACCTTGGCCGCCACGACAGTAGGAATCGTGTTGGTTCGCTGGCACTTTTTGCAGACCGTAGTTTTGCCTGCATTGCTACTTGCAGTTGAGTACAAGGTACCGCACGTACAACGGAATTCGATCGTCATGTCTTATTCCCAAACCAAAACCACGTAGTTGTTCTATGTGCGTCATAACCGAATGGGAGAACAACGGGGGATGATACTTGACCCATTAGAGTAGTAACACTGAGAGCAAAACTCTAGGCGAGTGTTCTTAAAAGTTCCAAATGCGAACCTGCCCTTTTTCAGCCACTCGTCCCTCGCGCTCCCGAGCGGCCAAGCTGGAATGAAAGATTCTGTAAAAGGCATGATCGTAGAGTTTAAGGCGAGCGGCAGAAATAAATCTACCAATCTTAACCCGAAGCGTCAGCGAGGGACCGAACAAGAATCCCTCACTTACGTTTCGGGTTGGGACGTTT
>JAGQOY010000165.1 GCA_020427005.1 Planctomycetales bacterium | reverse complement strand
TATACTTATACCAACTAGACCCAAGGTTAGGCAGCGATATGAAGTTCGCTCTAACGATCGATTGTCGGCTTAAATGCGAAACAACCCTTCTTTGTGACTTACACCAGACTTAGTTGCGTTTACTGGCTTGGTACCTTTTTACCGAATGTGGCCCCCTGTTGAATGAGAATTGATTGATTCCATGAAATTGGCAGATCTTTTTCAAACTAAAGAATTTGTACTTTCCTTCGAGCTATTCCCACCTAAATCTGATTCAGGGCTCGATGAACTCTTACAAAATGTGGCTCAGCTCAATGCTCTTCAGCCAGACTTTTTCACCTGTACGTACGGCGCAGGTGGATCAACTCGGGACAGAACACTTCGGGTTGCAACAACTGTCCGACAAAATCATCAGGTTCCAGTGGCATCCCACCTGACCTGTGTAGGTGCCACCGTAGATCAACTTCGCGAGTACCTTCGCGAAGCTGCAGAACAGGGCATCGATTACATAGTAGCGCTTCGAGGTGATCCACCACAAGGAGAATCGCAGTTTCGCCCGGTCGCTGGCGGGCTTCGCTACGCAAACGAACTGGTCACCCTAATTCGCGACGAATTTCCTCAATTTGGTGTGGCCGTAGCTGGTTACCCAGAGACTCACCAGGAAGCCATCAGCGCGGAAGTGGACTTGGAGAACTTAGTGCGAAAAGTTCAGGCAGGGGCTGATGTCGTGGTCACGCAACTTTTCTACGACAACCAAGATTTTTTCAAATTCAAAGATCGATGCTTGGCCGCAGGAATTCACGTGCCAGTTATTCCAGGCTTATTACCGGTATTGAACTTAAAGCAAGTGCAGAAGATTGCCACGTTGTGTAGAGCGAAACTGCCTCAGGCATTTGTGGAACGATTGCAACAGCACGATGATCCCGAATGGCAGTTTCAAGTTGGAGTAGAACATGCCACAGCTCAAGCAGAAGGGCTCATTAACGCGGGTGTTCCTGGAATTCACTTCTATGTCTTAAATCGTGCTGCTGCAACGCAACAGATACTGGCAAATGTCTTGCCATAACAAGCTTTGCCTCCATTATTAAATCTTTCCTTTTTTGTTGCGCGACACCGATATGTAATCATGGCATTCCTTTCGTAGATGGATCAAAAAGCTGCTCGCATTGGTGGCAGTGAAATCTAATAGGATGGGTTTTCATTAGTAACTTGTCTAGTTGTTCTGCGAAAGAAAACCGTTGCATGCTCAATCTGAACTGCGAGTTTTGAGCATTGGCTTCATGTCTTACCTATTGCCTTCAAACTGAAGTGCTCAATGTGCTAACGAGCGCTTCATTCTTAACGGTAGCGTACTACTTCTCAGGTGGTAGGCAGAACGCGCTTCAAAATTAGTATGCGAAGTTTGAGCATGTAATTTCTCCACCGAACAAAACCGTTGTAGAGTTAGGTGTCGTGATGAAGAATCGCGTTCAACATGAGTTTTCGCAACATGAGTTCCATACCTGGAGAGTTAGAAATGAAGGCTTACCAATTTTTTCAACGTAGCTGTGCATTGGTGTTAACCCTGCTGGTTGCCGGTGTTGCTTCTGCCCAGCAATCACAAACTGATTCGCAAGGATTCAAAGTAATCGTGCCGGCCAACATCAGCATTACGGCTCCCGATGCTGTTGAATTAACTCACGATCAATCCGACAACAATCAAACATTTCCGGCTCAATCGTGGATCGTGAAAGGCAATCTCCTCAATGGGGTAAACGTGTCGTTTGCAACAGCCAGTCCCTTCGTTCACACATCAGGCAATTTCAAGAGAGATGCAGGACTAGCATTGGCATTGGGAACAACCCAAGGACCAGCTACTTGGACCATCACTACACCCACGGACGCAACAAATTACGGAAATAGTGTTGATTCCGCATCTGTGGCTGCCTCGTCCAATGGAGTCGGGAGAGCCGATTTAGATCTCACAGTAACTTTTGTTACAGAACAATTCGGAATATTTGCTGCAGGCGATTACAACCTGACGGTCGTTGGTACGGTTGCAGGCAACTAACTAAAACTGTCTTTTTCAGCCTAGGCAAGACGAATGACATTAAACGCTGGAATGAAGTCACACTCGATAACAAGCTCATAACAAGCGTACATTCTCTGCCCGTCTATGCTCTTCAAAAGTAATATCCGGAAACGATTGTCTTATTGCGAAAACTGGAACCCTATCTAGGGATGGATAGGGTTTTTCGCCATTTATGTCCCTGTTTGGCCGACGTGACAAATCGGCATTCATTTTTTAGAGACTTTTGAGAAAGGAGTCTATCTATGTGAAACTAGAAGCTTCCCCACTGGCGCAATACCAGGCCAAAAAGATAATGCGTAAGTATTAGCACCATCCTGAACCTCCACCATGACATCTACGGCACTGGCTATTGGCTTACCAAGGATGATCGGTTCCAAAGAAAGCTGATGGATGCCGGCCGGTAATTCAATTCTCGCGACTTGAATTTCACGGGGCAACAATCCCCAGCAACGTGTATCGGCGCTCTCTGACGCCTCCCATAAGACACCCATAGCGTCCATCGCAAATGATGCCACGGGACTGGACGCTTCCAATTGTTCTTTGGCGGCATAGACTGTACCCTTCTTGAGTACTCGTCGAACAGCTGCCCGAGCGATCACTTGAGTTTGATTGGCTGCAAAACTCTCAATTGCCAGCAGATTGAGGTCCGTAATTGACATCGTAGTGGCTGCTGGCAGTTGGTTAATTTGTACGCCCAGAAACTCAAACGGTTTAGGCTCACAGGCTATAGCCGGTATCTTAACCGGCGCCAAAGTAGGTGGAACGGAGTATTTGCCTAGTGCAGAGAATATTTGGTCAGCAACCAACAGAGCCTCCGATGTAACCTCGTGTGTGGTTTCTACTTTGTAAGGTCCTCTGCCTACCAGAGCGAAGACGTATAGGACACCATTTCCAGGTGAGCTGTGTACGCCATGTTCGACTCGTTCGATATCTGATTGCAGTTGTGTCAGATGAGGCCAGCATTCGATCGCCTGTTGGTATGCTTCCAGCGCGTCGTCATAGTTCCTATGTGTTTCCTCGCGAAGTACGCCTCGCAAGTACGGCGCAATGGCAGGCAAACGGTAAGCAGCAATTGTTGATTCATCAGGACTTTTGGCTTGAAGTCTTTCTATCAGATCCGCGTGTTTTTTAATGGTCTGAAGTGTATAGCTCTCGGCATCTATCCCGCCTTGCATGAGATCGGAAAGAGTAAGGAATACTCCCACCAGGAGTTTTTCATAATCCTCACCAGAATAGGCTAGCCGCTGATCATCGGTCATATAACCGGTAGCTTGTTCAGCCAGACTAGTTTGCTCCAGATGCTCCCAACGATCCCGAACCTCTCGCAACCTGCTCTGCGCTGTCTGAGCATCTCCATTGAAAAGCTCTATGATGGCCAAATCCAATTCGGCTACAGAGCGATCTCGCCGAGCCTTATCAACGACCTTTTCCAAAGATGTATGGGCCGCAGTGAGTTGGTTATTAAAAAACTGATCTCGAGGTAGCGCGAGCCGATGAGCATGAGTTGCGCAGCCAATTACCCAAAGGCAGCTAAGCGAGTAGAATGCCAATTGCAACAATCTGACATTTCGAAGGGTCAGCGAAGTGCGCATGTAGCGTGGACTCGCACTATCGCCAAACTGTAAATGGATTGTAGTTCGCTAGCCTACCCAAGGGCGAACGATGATAGCCCTTGCGAATAAATGCTTGCTCCTTGGTAAACTCTCCAGACCGAGTATCCACCAGTTCCAATGTTAGTGTGTAATCTCTTTGTGATGAACTGTTACGCTCAGTTGTACCGCTTGTGAGAGTTGCATACAACAAATAGTCGACTGGGCTGCCCTGCTGCTGCAACACATCGGCAAAAAGCTGTCGATTGGCTGGGATGAATAGTGAATCGGGACGCAGGCGAGTTTCATGTAAGGCTACATCAACCATATGTCGGCTGATTGCCCGAAAGGACTGACTACGATTGATCTGAGTATCGATCTGCTCATACAGTTGATCCTTGAAGTCAGCCAACTCTTCAGCGCTTTTGTTCTCGATGCCCACAAAGCAAACTTGTCTTGCTACAGGGAAACCTTCCGGGGAAATCTCCAGAGACATCGGAGAACCACAGGCTCCTAATAGTTTGGCAACCGCCTCATCCACAAGGGGATCATAGACCTCTGAGCCCGCCGAATGACTACCAACCATGCTAGGCTGATTATCCTTGACAACATGTCCGTATTGGTAACTTCGGCACCCTAGTACGGACAGTACCAGGGCAACTGTCAGCATATTCCTCATGCGTTCGCTTCCTGCCAATTTTTGTTGGAATCAATTCCAGAGGTACCACTGTTCACAGTCTCTCGTATTCTGGGAACCATCTAATCAAAAAAAGACCCGTAAAGCAACGGAACTTTCCTCGATCATGACGGCTCGGTCAGAGGATGAGAGGTTTCTCAAAAGGCGCTAACATGAGAATCGGTATTCTCGTGACAATTCCTGCAATTGAACAGGCTTCCTTTTGCAAATCCCCCACACGGGGGTACGCGCGACACTTAGCGTTTGCCGGTACGATAGGAAGAACGAGTAGAAAAGTGGTCCTGGCGCCACAACCTATACTATTTTGATGACGTATTGGTCTAGAGCCAAAAGTATTTTAGTTTGTACTGTATGTTGAAATGGCCAACGACATTGCTGGTCCTAACATAACCTTGCGATCTTTTCCGCGACGGATGGTTTGCCATGCCTTTGTACGAAATTGAAACCGATTCCCACATCATTATTACTTGGGCAGAGGATGAAGAATCTGCTCGTAGCGTGGTTACGGAGGCCTACGCGCACGACAAAATTACCCGGATCACAAAACGACCTAGGGATACATGGGTCATTTCCAAGGGTGTTCTGGGGCTAACACACCGTTCGATGGGTATCTGCAGCATCGCCAGAGATTGTTTGGCCAAAAGTTCTGGTGACAAGGTTCACGCGATTCGTTTGTATATGCACGAGACGGGAAGTGACCTTGAAAAAGCACGGAAGGTCATTGAGAGCAATATGGTCATGGGATGGTAGTGGGTTTTATGGGGCTCATTTCCCTGAGAAAACTGCGCTGGATCTAGAAAGATCGTTGTGCGAAGTCATGAATAACAACCCCCAAGACCCAATTATTGTCCTTCAAAATGACTCTCCGGATGTTCTCTATTCGCGTTCTGCTCACGTGCAAGTAGCTGTATATTCCAAGCGTTCTCCTGCCAAGGAAACTCCCAACGAGGACTCTGCGGCGGTGGTGCCCGCTGGCCCCGAGGCCACATTGTTTGTAGTGGCAGATGGCGTTGGTGGTCATAAGGCAGGCGAAGTAGCCTCGCAAATCGCGATCGACTCTTTGGCTAGCCAACTCCACGCTAGTTCGTCCATTCCAGGGACAGGCCTGCGAGCCAATATTCTCAATGGAATTGAATCTGCCAATGCTAGCATACAAGCATTGAACCTGGGAGCTGCCACTACGATCGCTGTTGTGGAATTAAACCATGGTCAGGTTCGCCCCTATCATGTTGGTGATACCGGAATACTAATGGTCAGTTCACGGGGAAATGTTTGCTATCAATCCATTTCTCACTCCCCAGTTGGCTTTGCAGTAGAATCCGGCTTATTGGACGAAGACGAAGCCTTGTTGCATGAAGACCGACATTTCGTCTCTAACGTCGTCGGAGATCCGGCCATGCGCATCGAAGTTGGCCCCACCATCCGCTTGGCACCACGCGATACTGTTTTGCTGGCCTCCGATGGCTTATTCGACAATCTAACGATTGACTTGATCGTGGAGACCATACGAAAGGGCCCACTAAAAAAATCTGTCAAATTGCTGGCAGACATGGCAAACAGCAACATGCAATTGGCTCCAGCTGAACTTTCCAAGCCAGATGATCTGACAATTCTGGCGTTTCGACGATATACGCCGCGTGCCAAATCTGCAAATAAGTTAAACCACGAGAATGGCACTGCCGTGTTACGAAACTCACTTTCAGATTCAAGCATTTAGAGCGACTGGCGATAGACTAGAGACCTTGCGCTCAATTGGTGAACACTTTCTTCAAAAAATCACGTTTAAGGGCAGAGCGATTCGCACCGATCGTTGCTAAGGACGTTGAAACATACTGAGCCGCTTTGCAAGACAGCAGGACCATATACGGTCAGCGGAAATAATTCACCGGTAGAGTGTTTTCCGAATTCTGCGACTGCTCTATCGCGGCTTGTCTGATCATGCAGATTGTCATTATTCCATGAGCCTAGGCGCACACCAAATTCTACCGGAGCTCCGCAGCCAAGAGCCACTATGCAAGCAAAAGCCAGCTTTGCCCCGCTTTGAAATGCGACGACCATGAATGGCTGAAATCCTAATTGGTTTTTTCCGATCGGTCGATAACGCTATTAAGGTTAGCACGAGTTGTCATGCGTCACAGGACGAGTACCTGGGCGACGCAACCAGCCAACTTGCAAACGTGTTGAATGGATTCCACGGAAGCGTGCATTGTAAGCCTGGCTCGGTACACAGGGCGTGTATTTAAGTAAAGGCTGCGGCAACCAACAGAATTGTAACTGAGTGATACAGTGCCGGAAAAGTTGAACGATAGCTCCAGTCAATCGCTTAGCCGCCGCCAGTTATTGCAAAGTGGTATTGTGGGAGGGCTAAGTGCTTTTGCCAACAATACCACTGCCGATGAACGTCCATTCGGCCAAGTGCTGGGGCGCACAAGGAGCGGTCCATCGGAACTCAAACAGTTGGCCATGGAAGATTATCGCGCCAACATGTCACCCTTTGGGGGACAGATGGCGGCTTCACCCGACCATCTACTGAAAGCTATCGATCGTCCAGTTCCATGGCAATTTGACGTTTTGGTAATCGGTTCTGGATATGGAGCGTCAGTTGCAGCGGCCCGGTTAACTCGTCGCAAGCGGCCTCATGTTCGCATAGGTCTACTTGAACGAGGCCGGGAATGGGTACCTGGAACATTTCCAGATGTTCTCAGAGACGTGCTTGACCAATCGCGACTCGATTTATCAGGACTGAACAAGGGAGAACTTCGCGATCCGACTGGATTATATGATGTACAGCAATACGACGAGATTACGGTTCTCAGCGGAAGCGGCTTGGGGGGCTCGTCACTTATCAATGCCAACGTTGCTATTCGACCTGATCGCGAAGTCTTTTGTCAACCACAATGGCCGTACCTGCTGCAAAATCGAGAGGCCTTAGACCCGTACTTTCTGATCGCGGAATTGGAATTGGGGGCTGGCCGAGAGCCTTGGGATTTGACATCTAAGATGTGCGCACAACGATTGGCAAGCCAGCGTCTACTCAGGCGGGGGGCTGCCTACGAACCTGCGAATCTCACCATTATGCGAACTCCCCAGCCCTGCCTTCCTGTCCTCAATCGCCAGGGATTGAGACAGCGCAGCTGTACAAATTGCGGAGATTGCCTGACTGGTTGTAATGTGGGAGCCAAAAATACGCTGGCCATGAACTATTTACCCGTAGCTCGTGCAGCAGGTGCGGAGTTCTTCACGCAAGTCACTGTTCATCGAATAAGAAAGTGTGACGGATATTATCAAGTTTACTTCACTTATTACGCGCCAGATGGCTTTGGAGGCTTTAGCCCTATTCATGGTTGCACGACATCACGAATCGTCGTACTAGGCGCCGGCAGTATTGGTAGTACCGAGATCTTGCTGCGGTCTCGAGATGACCACCTCTCACTGTCGCCACATCTTGGGGCCCGCTGGACTGGAAACGGAGACGCTCTTGGTTTCATCATCAAAACGGCTCCAACAACCTGCATAGGCGGCGGTAGCGCTTACGCGAACTCATCTTGTCCTGGGCCAACGATTCAAAGCAACATTACATATCCCACGAGACCTCAGCTATGCCACCGTGTACTGATACAAGAAGGTGCGGCCGCTCGAGCATATGCGAACGCAATTGGCGCACTCATGTTCGACCCTACACTTACCAACACACAAGTCCTATTGGGAATGGGGCATGACGGTGCTGAGGGCAGAATTTCACTCGATAGCCAAGGCTTTGCCAAAGTTTCATGGCCAGGATTACTCGATAGCGGATATCGAAAGCTGATACGTGATGAGTTCGGGAAGATGGCCGAAGCCTTAGGCGGTGACTATCGCTTTTTGAGGATATTCGGCGATCGCATGATCAGTGTACATCCACTTGGCGGATGCGCAATGGCAGATGCCCCAAGTTGCGGCGTTGTAAATCATATGGGCCAAGTATACGATGCGTGGGCAGGTGGCGATCTTGACTCGCTGACTGGGCTACCTAAAGTTCACACCGGTTTGTACGTATTGGATGGTTCTATTCTTCCAACATCCTTGGGCTGCAACCCGTTCCTGACGATTACAGCCTTAGCGGAACGCAATGCTGAGTTCCTTGTTAGAGAGCCCGGGTTTCAGGACCTATTTGATTTCGAAGGCAATTGACTGTCGAACCATTGGCCGATATCTCTAAAAAGTCTAACATGCGGAAGCCAATGCTGTAACAACCGCCAATTTCCTTCCACCACTGACAGTGTTGTCGCAATGTCTTGGGGCAGCTGATTCAGCACAATACCTTCCAGCTCCATGCCCGATTCTTCCAATGCCCTAACGGTAAGCAATATCGAGTTCAGGGCCCCCAGCTTGTTCCTAGCAATCAGCATCACCGGCAACTTAATTTCCTGAACCAAATCCAGAACGCACCAGCCATGGGAGAGCGGAGAGAGGAGACCACCCGCGCCTTCGCAGATTAAAAAACTACAATTTTCAAACCACCACTGCGCACCGGAGAGGAGCAACTCTTCGTCGACACTTCGATCCTCTTGTTCTGCGGCTAGGGGAGGGGCTATCGGAGCTAAAAAATTCTGTGGGCAAACTCGCTCCAACGGCACGTCGAGCCTAGCTGCTTGACGAAGCAAGTACGGATCGCTCGCTGGAGAGTCGATTGCTAGACCGCTGGCCGTCGGCTTATAGACACCTACGGATATCCCGGAAGCAGCACACATCTCCGCCAAACGACAGGCAAAATAAGTTTTGCCAACGTCCGTGTCTGTTCCAACAAAAAAAAGCCCACCTTTTATCATATTTGGCTTGCCGAATGTACACTTGCCCTGTTAGCATTTCCTCCAAACAAATTGTTCGTTGAGAATCAATTCTCATTTTATTAATTCTCATTTATATCCGACGAAACTGCAGCTCAGTAAGCCGTCTAAGTTCACGATTTCGTGGACAATTATTTTTTCGCTAACCTTTCTTTTCTCGTACACACATCTTACGCAGTTACAACGGGCATCGCCCTCCCGTTATGATGAAACGTGCCGCATTGAATAAGGGAAACTATGGCCGGTTTCTCGGATGGCCCTCAAAACCATTTGGCTTTCGGACGAGAATCGTTTAGATTGAAAACCTAAAGAAACTCGAATAGACCAATTTGCGGCCTGATTATTGGCAAGACCAAATCATGCTCAGGCACCATGGATTTTGCTCAATATTGTGGACATGACTCGGGAGAGAAAATGACTGCGTGTGTTGTTAACTTGGCGCTGGTTCAAATGGCTTGCGACCAAGACAAACAGGCAAATATCGCCAAGGCCGTTCAGAGTATTGACCATGCCGCCAAGCTTGGCGCAAACGTCGTATGCCTGCAGGAAGTATTCAACACTCGTTATCCCTGCCAATCTGAGGAACACATTAACTTTGGTTTAGCAGAAACCATTCCTGGCCCTACAAGTGAAGTACTTCAAAATGCTGCCTTGAGAAATGGGGTGGTAGTGACGTGTTCTATTTTCGAACGCCGCGCACCTGGACTTTATCACAACACGGCAATTACATTTGATGCCGATGGTGAACAAGTCGGCTTATACCGCAAAATGCATATTCCAGATGATCCACTTTACTATGAAAAATTCTATTTTACTCCTGGAGATCTCGGGTTCTCCATAGCCGAAACTAAGTTTGGAAAGCTCGGCATTGGGGTCTGCTGGGATCAATGGTACCCTGAAGCCGCTCGGCTGTTCGCACTTCGCGGGGCCGAGATATTGATTTATCCTACAGCCATTGGCTGGATTCACGCTGAGCGAGAAGAGTATGGCACTACGCAACACGCCTCATGGGAGACCGCGATGCGTGCCCATGCCATTGCAAATGGAGTATATGTAGCGGCAGTAAATCGCGTTGGTACCGAAGATGGTTTGCAGTTTTGGGGAGCGTCCTTTGTGGCCGATCCTAATGGAGTTGTTTTACAACGGGCAAGTCATCACGTAGAGGAAATGTTGATTGTTCCTTGTGATCTTGGTCGCATTGACACGGTAAGGACCCATTGGCCATTTCTGAGAGATCGCCGGGTGGATGCATATCAAGGAATTACACAAAGGTTTCTAGATATGTGATGTAGGTCAAGGATGGTGATGAGCACCGATTGCCAAGTGAGTCTACACGATGAAAAAAACAACGAGCCCGTATCGTTGGCCAGCAGAATGGGAACCACAGTCCGCTACGTGGATCGCCTGGCCTCACAATCTGGACACCTGGCCAGGACATTTTCGAGAGATTCCAGGCTCATTCGTAAAGTTGATAAGTGCCATCGCCGCATTCCAGCCGGTCAAGGTCTTGGCGGGACCCAAGGATTCTAGTCCCTCCGCGCAAGACATGCTCCAAAACGTATCCAATGTAACGGTCTATAAGTGCCTAACGAATGATTGCTGGATCCGGGACTACGGTCCAACCTTCGTACATCGAAATCTGGATGGCAAAGTAGTTGGTGTCGACTGGCGATTCAACGCCTGGGGTGGGAAATATCCTCCGTATGAAGATGATGCACGCGCCGCCGAATTCATTTGTCGCCAATTGATGTCTGCTCGCAGTCAATCCTCTCTGTATTGCGAAGGAGGGGCACTTGAGACAGACGGTGAGGCAACCTTACTAAGCACCTCAAGTTGCCTTATGAGCCGTTATCGCAACCCTGGATGGACGCGAGACATGGTTGAAGACGAACTCAAACGCCAGCTAGGGGTAACAAAAGTTATCTGGGTTGACGGAGGAGGGTTGGAAGGAGACGACACGGACGGACATATCGACCAATTGGCCCGATTTGTATCTCCAACAGTTGTTGTAGCGGCGACCAGTAGCGATCCTATGGACCCAAACCGAAGCGGTTTAGAACAAAACTTGGATATTTTGAGCAAGAAAACGGATGCAGCTGGTCGCAAGCTCACTGTTCATGCTTTGCCTACTCCTGCACCGAGAAAAGTTGATGGAAAGCGAGTCCCCGAAAGTTATTGCAACTTCTTGTTCGTCAACGGAGCTGTTCTGGTGCCTACTTTTGGTAGCCCACACACAGATCGAGCCGCATTAGAAATTCTCGCCCAACTTATCCCGGACCGCAAAATCATTCCCGTTGACTGCCGACAGCTGATCATTGGGTTAGGTGCAGTACACTGTGCAACCCAACAAGAACCAGCCAACAGAGCCAACGCATAACTAGAATCGCGAAATCCCTAATCTCCAGAAATGCCCTATAACATAAGACTGCGCAACCCTGGTTCTTAACTGACCAATAGGCCAGCAAAACGATCGCTATTTGGGACGGCGATTAGCAAACCATTCATCGCCAGGCATTAGTTGTTCAATTACGGAGATCACTTCCTCTACCAGCGCATTGGCCGAAATCTGATTGATGTCGGATCCTTCTACTTCGGGAGAATTGGAGTCCATGGAACCGAGCGCCTGGTCCGCTGGCAAACCTGAGCCTGACTGCAGCAATTGCAAACACACATGATTGACGAAGTCCAACTCTTGTTTTTGAATCTGGGACGCTTCATTCTCTACAATGGAAGCTACTGCCAGTTCGTTTAACGTACTTAACTGCCTCGCTGACGCAAGTTCGCTGGCCGCAGGCAGGATGGGAGGCGAAGCTAGACCGAAGGAGTCCAAGGTACCTTCGTCCGTTCCTTGCCAAGAACTGCTCCAGCCCCTTGATTGACCATTGTTGTTTGTCGTCACAAGTCCTGCGAACCACGCCGGATCCAGTGTCAAGCCTAAGCTGCCGATGGACAACTCAGTAGCGACTGAGATATTTGGACTTGCCTGGACATCACCAACAGTCGGCTCCTTGGAACTTCCTCCAGAGCCCCGATTGCTTCCCGATAGGTTCAACAATACTAGCGACACAAAACCCGTCTGAGCCAGTTGCGACAAGATATAGTCCGCAGAATCAACTGCTTGATCATGATTTAAGTCATAGCGGTTCGTGACAGCCGCAGGAATAAAGCCCGTTGGATTCAGGGACACAAGCAACGTATCAGCTACATCCACAGCCGTCGAGCCAACTTCATTGCCAACCTCAGCAACTTGATTACCCCAATACATCACGTCAGGGGCGTTCAGTCCGGTAGCGGCCGTTACTAAGGTTGTAACCTCTAGCCACTTGTTAACAATGGACTTATCGGGCCAGGTGAAGATGATTCGATCTGATCCTCCCACTCCGGCGCCCGCAAAAATCGTCATGCTGGATGGAGAGGGGGCAGTCGACCAAGTGGCGGGTGTTTGGCTATTTCCGACTTTGAAACTGAAATCGGCAAGGGTAGGTGTACCAGCCATATCCTTGATATCCACGATGACACCGTTGATGCCCTGAACGTAGTTGGTGTAGTTGGAGAATGCGGCCACTCCACTACCCGCCCGATAAGGGACTTTGTCAGTCGCAATGGCGCTCTGATCGTTTGCCTTATCGAATGCAGAGTTGTTATAAAACACCGACCCTCCAGCTACCGTGGCAATTGCCGTTCGATCATTATCGGTAATAAGAGCATATTCTTGCTGCACGAATGCATCTTGGTAACCAGGGTCTTCTGTAGCAATGCGGTGGGAAATGTACCCAATATGCGGACCTTCATCGAAATCATCATCTACCGCAGTCACAACAACCGATTGCGGCACATTCCAATTTTCTGGCGTAAACTGTACAAAGCTCAAACCCGTAGCTTGTGCAGCTAAAGTAACTTGGTTGGCCAAGTTCTGAAATACGATGAAGACATCCTTGGTCGGCTGCTTCGTCAGCACCAATTGGTAGGTGTCCGATGCACCTCCCTCTGTAACCTCGGTAGCACCGTCGGTGCGAATAATCATTACTCCTGGGTAATCATCATCGGTGATATTGACGACAACGCGCGGCATGCCAACATGGTCGTAATTAGGATCGGAACTGGAGGCTATGTGTCGAATGTAAGAACGATGAAAGCTCTCCTCAGTGCTGTCATTGTCTGCTGTAACCAGGACCTCCTGAGGAATGTTCCAGTTCTCCGGCGTAAAGATCAAAAAATGGTTGGCAGGGTGTGCCAAATCGACCGCATAGGCCTGCACGCTGGTTGGTGAAAGATCGACTTGAACACTGGCGGTGGGCTGTGTTGAAAGTCTTAACGTATAGGTATCCGTTTCTGCGCCTTCTCGAACGGTCGTCGAACCACCCGACTCAAAAACAATTGCTCCGGGACCGTTCGGATCTACATACGAAAAGAAATCAGGGTTGAGATCAAAGTAGATCTTTCCTTGCCCAGTAGTAGACCAATTGCGAAAGTCTAAATACTCCTGCATGATAAAGCCGGATTGGCCGTCGGTGGCAAATGCCTCCAACCAGCCACTAGTCGAATTATCAAAGCCAAATATCGCGTCGATGCCATCGACAATATCGAGGACCAACCATTGCAAATCGGTCCATACCAGATCAGCACCTTGATCGGTCGGCACATGGACTTCGTCCACCAGGAAGACCGGAACATCAACCGAACCACCAATGCCTGAAATGGTCTCTAATCGTGCGAAATTCGCATCGGTTTGACTAAGGACACCATCCCCATTGGTATCCAAACCTAACTCAAAGGCCATGCGATAGGACATAATGCTGACTTGAGCACCTGTATCGAACAAAAAATTGCCGGTTGAGCGGTGGCCAGAACTCACCAACTCAGCGGACAGAAATGGAAGGTGCGACCATACAGGTGGATTGGGTCCCGAGACCACGTGCTCGTCAGGGAAGAACTTAATGCGGTCATCCACGCTAATCGAATACCGCGGACCATTGTAACTTGGCAACGTGTCCCCAAATTCTGTCCGCATGAATAGTTCAAGTGAGAAATCGGTCCAGACACTGAAATCGAATGAGGTAACCTTGTCCTCCATGCCCTTCATGCCAACGATTCCCCATGGGCCAAATATACTCAAATCTCGCGTTGGATCCGAAATGAGCCTGGTATCCATAAGCGTATTTCGAATTCCGGAATTACCCGCATAGTCGAATTGATACGGTTTGGAGATATCGTAAAGCTGGAATCCACCCACACCCACTTCGTTAAACTTGCCTTCAGTTTCGTAGGTTGGTGGAAACTGGTTCATTTCCTCTACGGCGGCCTGAAAAGTCAGGATCGTATTGGCTCCAGTGTCCAGCAGCCAGCTACTAAAAATGGAGGGCCCCAGAATCTGGTCCTGACTGTTAATAAGCTGCGTAGTGACGCGGGGTTGGTCGAGCGCAACATTATCACTTGGGCCGACGTCAACAAACGGACGCCCATCGAGAGGAGTAATGGTAAGGGCAATTCGAGCTTCTAGTTCTTCAAATTGGCCAATGCGACGGAACAGTTTTCGTAGTGCTCTCTGATTTTCTGATCGGAGTTTCAGTCTAGGCATATACGAACATCCCTCACATTAGATGAGACCAGGGCTGGCAGGCTGCTGAAAAAGTCGAATTGCAAAACCAAGTGGACGATTAGTAACACGAAGCGTCAGCGAGGGGCTGGCACATCCCTCGCTGACGCTTCGGGTTATTTTTTCATCAGCCTGCTAGAGCCAACGCAGCCGGTCGAATAGCGACTCAAACTTCATCTACCTCGGGCGAAGTCGACGCGTACCGAAGAGTATAGCGTTAGTATTCACTAAAACCCGCAAATTTGTCAAATCCTGAGTTTAGAAAAGGCCCCCCTGCAAAATTGTACTACTGATCGTATTTTGACTCTGCTAACAGAATTTCCTCTGTGGTCTTCCGCCAGATGTTGCGTTACGATCGTGACAAGCGATCCCCCCAATCGGACGACGCTACCTATTTCAATCGGCGGCAAGGCTACTATTTTCCAAACAACTTTCTGGCTACCTAGCTGAATCGCTTAGGCGAGCGGCAGAAATAAACGTCC
>JAGQOY010000164.1 GCA_020427005.1 Planctomycetales bacterium | reverse complement strand
TGGGCACATTCCCTCGCTGACGCTTCGGGTTACTCTTTCAGCAGCCTGCTAGTGCGACTAGAGTTCTCTCGAAATATCTCCAAATAATAAGTAGCCGAAAAGAAACAGTTGGGCTAAGGCAACGCAAATTGCAACCACAACAGATATCCAAATCCTCCATCCTGTCAGGCATTCTATTACTGCTAGGGCCACAAAATTTCCTGAGAATTTGGCTGCGATGAATCCTGCAATGCGGTCCAAATGCGATTCAGGACCAGAATCCAGTTTCATCATCCATCGCCCAACTGGATTGAGCTCCATCATAGGCAAAGATTCCACGTACTTGATCGTGAGATAAATGTCGAATGCTGAGACCAACCCAATTACAAGTTTGCAGGCGAATACAATCCACAGTAGGAGGTAAGCCCGCCTAATTCTTGGAAACCCAATACTTAGTTGCACCAATTGGATTTTCCTTGTGAAATCTAAGATTCCGGACTTTGCCGATGCCAGGTAGGCAGTCATTTTCCTCTCCACTATCGGATCGAATTCCTTCCTAATCAAGCCAACCTTGATGGTGTTGGATCTCAAAACGCAAACGGCGTACCAAATGCCTTTATGTCTTACATGAGAATAATAAGGGAATGCGTTTCGCCTTAAGCCCTGCCGGATTACCGACTTTCTGCGTGTATTGGAATCTCAGTCCAATTTCGAGTTGCACGTATTTCAGGCGGGATGTTCAAAAAATAGGCAACGTGCTTTTGCCTTCCCATCTGCTTCCAAGTTCGGGAGGAAGGCTTTGCGGGACTCGCAGTGCATACGCACACGCCCCCCTTCATGAGCCAGAGCAATAACAACCACAAGAACTACATTGCTGATTGTTCAACTTGTGTAGTTGCCTCTAATGGAGAATATAAATAGTGCTAATTACGTGGGAGCAACGGATCCATCAAACAGCTACGAAGCCTCCTAGAATTGAACAGATGTTAAAATAGGAGGTTTTTATTGCCGTTAAATTCGGGCTAGTCGCAAAAAATATCGCATTTTTGGAACTTGGTATCCTTAAGGAATATCAGAGACGGGTAGCGATTCGTTGACACTCCGCTTCGCGGAATTAGAATCGAGACTGCCTTTTTATCTAGGCATCCAATCTTTTCTATCTCCCGCAGGTTGCCAGGCAGGCTTCGGGAGGAGTAATTGCCTCACCGAATCAGGCCCAATCCGATTGGAAATGCTCGCACCGCTCGTCTCTTAAAGCCGTTCGACCCAGCAGAGGACTAAAACGTGAAGTCTCGCAAGTTAGGATTGTTTGGAAAACGCTCTAGCCGCCACAGCACCGATGCGAAAAAGGCTCGGATGAAGTCGCGACGGAGTTTTGTCGAGAACCTCGAACGTCGAGAACTGCTTAATGCAGACTGGAATCCAGGCTTAGCCCTAAAAACTGGTTTCTTTCTTAACCAGGAGGGTGTTGAGCAGTATTCACAATGGGTGGATAGTTTTGGTGCTTCGGGCTCCTCGAGTAATTCAGGTGCACCTGAAGGTGGCGCGACTAGTCTGACGACCGTGAATGAAGTTGAACCAAACAACAATTTCGGAATGGCGCAATTACTACCAACAATTGGCGCGGGTGGAGTCAATGTTTTTGGTCGCAATCCTTTTAATTCTACAGATGTAGATCATTATGCGTTTGATTTGAATGCAGGTGATATTCTGGACGTGCGACTAACGGGTGCAGCTAATCCAGCTACCGCCTGGTTGCATTTGTACGAGACGGCTACGCGTACGGAGCTTTTGGCAACGCAAACGGTTCAGACTGGTATGCCTACAGCTTCACCTTTGACCGGCGCTCCAAACTCGTTAGTTGCGTTGAACGATGTGGCTCTGCACTATGTCGTTCCTAAGACGACTCGATATCAGGTCGAGGTAAGTGATACGCAAGGCAATTATACGCTTCAGTTAAGACAATATCGTCCAACTCTGGAATCACAAGCTGCAGGCAATAAGCAAATTATTTACCTGGATTTCGATGGTACAACGATACCCCAGTCTTTGTTCGGATTAGGTACTCAATCAGCTCGAATTTCGCCACTTAGAAACTTCCTGACAGCCTACGGCCTGCAAGCCTCCGATGAAGCAGCCTTAATTGACAAAATTACAGCTGATTTTCAGGCTAAGTTCGATTATCTCGGCCAACATACCACCAATCCTAATTTTGGGATTGAGGTTCTCAACAGTAAAGACCACGGTGATTTGTGGGGGCTACCTAACGTTTCCCGGATCGTATTTGGTGGTACTTGGCAAGAATTGATGCGCGATCCGGCTGCAACAAATACTGGTTTAGTACTGGGGATCGCAGAATCGGTCGACCCAGGCAATTTTGCGTTGGAAGAATCTGTCATCGTAATGAACGATATTTTGTTGGCAGGTATCAACACACTAAATGTCAATGGTTCAACGCCGCGCATCGATGCTATTGCAGAATTATTGGGCTATATCGCCGCGCATGAAGGTGGACATATCCTGGGCGGCTGGCACCAGGACGCCAACAACTCCGTCAACGTCATTATGGACCAGACCTTCAGCGAGATCCTTTCATCGGGATCGGGGGTAGATCAGATATTTGGAACTGCCGATGATGTGCGAATCCAGTTTGGAATTGATGGATATGCTGCAGATGGAGTTTGGGAAAACGGTGGCGTGAATGACACGCTGAGTTTCTTGGGGTGGGGGCTCTCAACTGGCCAAGTCGGCAGTCGGATCAATGGCAACGTTTATCTTGACAAAAACTTGAACCGAATTCTTGACGCTGGCGATTCTGCCGGACCACTTAACACGATTGTATTCACCGATATCAATGGCAATGGTGTGAAAGATGCCGGAGAGTATTTTGATACAACAGATGCCGCAGGTAATTTCACCTTGCTAGTTCCTGCTGGCACCTACACCGTGCGAACGGTTGTTCCCTCCGGCTACCGCAGCACGTCTGCCGCCACTCAATCGATCAAGGTAACGGGCACCAACAATGTTAGTGGCGTCAATTTCGGCTTGGAAAAACTAGACTCATCGATAACAGGCGTTAAGTGGAACGACATCAACGGCAACGGCTTGCGAGATGTCGGCGAGCCAACCATTAGCGGCATTTGGATTTACATTGACCTCGATGGTGATAACCGAATAGATATTGGTGAACCAACTACGGTCACAGGTGCTGATGGCTCGTACAAATTCAGCTTTCCAGGAGCGGGTACCTATACCATTCGTGAAGTCGCACCAGCAGGCTACAGCCAGACTTTCCCTGGTCCAGCAGTTGATAATGAGCACACCATAACCTTGACCGGCAATGCAAGTGTCGATGCTTTTGTCGTGGCCGGCCTGAATTTTGGTAATCGCCTCACGGTTGATTACGGAGACGCTCCCATTACCTACGGTATCGCTGCCCATGGTTATGTTTCAGGCTTGCAGCTCGGACCTGAGTGGGACGCTGAGCAGGCTAGCCAATTCTCGGATGCAGCTAACGGTGACGACCTGAATGGGGCCGACGACGAGGACGGAATCACCCTTGCACGTCCTTTAGTTCGTGGCAGCAACAATAACCGATTGAGCGTCCAAGTCGTTAACAATTCAGCTGGCTCAGCTGTGCTAAGCGGTTGGGCAGATTTCAATAACGACGGCGATTTCTTGGACGCAGGCGAACAGATCGTCAAGGACGCCGCTGTAGTCGCAGGCACAAACAGCATCGTATTTGCCGCACCCAGCACTGCTGTGTTAGGCAACATTTACACTCGGTTTCGCCTAAGCCAAACACCCGGTCTAGGCCCAACAGGTAATGCGACAGGGGGCGAGGTAGAGGACTACGTGCTAACAGTGGTTGATTCGGTCAATCTCGCAGTTGATGATCTCGACAATCAAGTCAAACGCAATTCTCAGTTGAATTCGATCGATGTATTAGCCAATGACTTCCGCTTACCCGGTGAGACCCTCAGCGTGGTAAGCACAAGCGGCGTTTCCAGTGCCGGCGGAACGGTTACAGTTGCTGGTGATGGGCAAAGCGTGCTCTACACACCAGCTACTGGCTTCATCGGAACTGATACGTTCACCTACACGATGATCAATTCGGCCGGCGAACAGGATTCGGCCAACGTGACGGTTTCGGTAAGCTTGTTCTTCGAAAATCCGGAAGCACTCGACGATAGCTTTGAAGTAAGCACCAACGCTTCGGACATTCCTCTCAATGTGTTGGCCAATGACATTGAAGGACAAGCCGGTGCATTAACCATTATTTCGGTAACTCAACCAAATAATGGCGACTTAAGGATTGCGACCGGCGGTAAATCTCTTCGATACACACCTACACGTGGCTTTGCAAGCACAGACTTCGCAACTTACACAGTTATTGATAGCGCCGGCAATCGTTCGACTGCAGAGATCACATTCCACTTGTTGCCAGGTGACCGTGCAGATGACCAGGTTTTATTCAAGTTGGTGGCAACAGATCTGGCGGGTAATCCGATAAGCTCGATTACTCAAGGCGAAAGCTTCAAAATCGACATCATCGTCGACGATCTTCGCAGTTCATCTGCCAATATCACTACCGATGCCGGTGTATATGCCGCCTATGCAGACATACTTTTCAATGCCCAACTTGTTTCAACAACTCCTAATACGGACCCTAACTCACCGCTAGATTTTACTGCCACTTTCTTCAATCAATACACTCAATTTCGGCAGGGCGATGCAAGCGTTCCCGGAATAATTCAAGAGTTTGGTGCGATTAGCGAAAGCTTGGCTCTCAATGTTCCGGACGAAGTGAAATTTGCATCAATCACGTTCAAAGCCAATTCTCCGGGGGTAGTAAACTTCATGCCCGATCCGGCGGATATTTTCCCTCTTCACGATACGTTGCTCTTTAATGCACCGTCGACTGGAGTACCCCTGGAACAAATTCGCTACATCGGCACCTCTCTGGAGATCGTTGGCGACGGAATTGTTTTCCCTGTAGCCGTGGATGATTCGGTCGCCCAGCCCATTCCACAGAACTCGATCCGCTTTGCGATCGATGTCTTGGCTAATGATCGTCCTGGCTCGACAGGCACTATATCCATAGTTTCGGTCGGTGGAGGTGTGCACGGTACTACCACGATATTCAATAATAACACTGCCGACCCATCTGATGACAAGGTGCTATACACACCGACGACTTCCTTCAATGGTACCGATCAGTTTATCTACACTATCGAAGATGGGCGCGGAATTCGAAGTACTGCGACCGTTACGGTGCGAGTTGGTTCTGTTGAAGCCAACGACATTGTTGGCCTAGAACTGGTAGCCACCAATCTGGATGGCACACCGATCGATCAAGTGGCTGTTGGACAGCAATTCTTGCTTCGCGGATTTGTACAAGATTTAAGGACAACCGGTTCGAATCTAGGCGTATTTGCAGCTTATGAAGACGTTTTGTATTCCGCAAACATTGTTTCTCCGGTAGCCGATTCCTCGAATGGACTCGGATTCCAAGTACAGTTTGGACCGAATTATCAAAACGTACGTGAAGGGGATGCACGCGTAGCCGGATTGATTAACGAAATCGGAGCTGTTCAGTTAGGAAATACTCCGCTTGGCAATACGCGGCAATTGCTCTTCTCAATTACGATGACTGCCAATGCAGTTGGCGTGGCGAGATTTGTGGCAGATCCAGCTGACGTGAAGCCGTTACACGACACGTTGACGTTTGACCCGGCAGCACCCGTCTTGCCTGACCTTGTACGATACGGCTTTGATTCGCTCACTGTCGTCGCAAGTTCGGGTTCTGGAGGTGGTGGCGAAGGCTTCACCAACCTGTCCAATCCGCTGGACGTAAATAATGATGGTTTCATATCGCCTATCGATGCATTGGGAATCATCAACAATTTAAATGCCAACGGTTCCCGCGGCCTGGGTGAAGGTGAATCGGGATCGTCTCACCTCTATGTTGACGTTAATGCTGACGGAGCCGTCTCTCCGATCGATGCCCTGATGGTGATCAATTTCCTCAATCGGGGAGCTTCAGGGGAAGGAGAAGGTATGAGTCTGCAGGCCGCCACAGGCAGCAGTCAAGGTGATCCCATGGATGACATTCTGGGCCTCTTGGCTCCTGACATCGATGAAACCTGGCGACGTAGAAGCTAAACTACGAACATACCCAGTGAGAAAACTTCAGGCCCCTGACACGGGGCCTTTTCTTTTGATGGCTCCAACAAATGGACAAACATATGGCACCATTGATTCAATACAAAAAAGAGCTAGCTTCTGGAAGAGCGTTAGTTGTTGCAGCTATATTCTTATCTTCTCTTTCGACTTCTCTAGCGGACGAACCGGATGATAAGAGCAAAAGTGAAAAAGCAACAACAGCCGAATATGCCGTGCGGACAATAACGACCGAAGTTGCACAAAGCCCAGCAGGCTATTCGTATTCGATTGAGACAGGGACGCTAACACAGGCTACTGATGACGGCAAGGAAAAGGCCGACGTCTTCTTTGTAGCCTACACGCGAAAAGAAACAGACAACGCTCGGAGACCTGTAACCTTTGCATTCAATGGTGGTCCAGGAAGCAGTAGCGTTTGGCTACACCTCGGCATGTTAGGCCCCAAACGCATCGAATTCCCTGCTGATGCAACTTATCTCGCTCCTCCTTATCATCTAAGTGACAATCCGCATACTCTTTTGGACATTTCAGATCTAGTATTCATTGATCCTGTGAGTACTGGGTATAGCCGTCCAACAGATGGAGAAGAGAAATCACAGTTCCATGGATTTCAAGAAGATGTTAACAGCGTTGCGCAATTCATTCATGACTGGCTTAGCCACTACCAGCGGTGGCAGAGTCCCAAAGTCTTGATCGGAGAAAGCTATGGCGGATTGCGGGCGAGCGGATTGGCGGAACGATTGCAATCTCGATACAACTTAGAATTAAACGGCATTGTCATTATTTCTGGGGCGGTGAATTTTCAAACACTTCGTTTTGGCAGTGGGAATGATCTCCCTTATATTTGTTTTCTCCCAACCTACGCCGCCACAGCCTGGTACCATCAGCAACTCGACGATGAGTTGTTGCGCCTTCCCATAGATCGACTAGTAAAACAAGCGGAAGATTTTGCCGCTGGCCCATATGCTCAAGTGCTGCTTGCCGGCTCAGAGGCTAGGCCTGCTCGTGTACAGCGGGTAGTGGAAGAAATGAGCCGGCTGACTGGTATTTCTCAAGACTACATTTTGCGTAGCAACCTGCGAATTCCCATGAATCACTTTGGAAAAGAGCTGTTACGAGACCAAAGGCGAACAATTGGCAGATTTGACAGCCGTTATCAAGGCATTGACCGTGATGCCGTTGGGGACTCTACGGAATACGACCCTAGTGGAGCGGCCATATTTGGACCCTTTACTGCAACAATGAATCAGTATTTGCGAGAGGATTTACAATATAAGCAACCCAAGACATACGAGATCCTGACTGGTAACGTGCAACCGTGGAATTACGATTCTTTTACCGGTCGATACGTCGATGCATCCGACGCCTTGCGCACGGCGATGACCGGCAACCCTCATTTGAAACTTTTCGTAGCTTGCGGATACTACGATTTGGCGACCCCACATTTTGCCATGCGTTACACACTCAATCACCTGGGGCTTGACGAGACACTGCGTCAAAATATTACGCTTTCCAACTTTGAAGGTGGTCATATGGTGTACATTTATGAACCTTCGATGGAGCGTTTGCGGACTGAATTATCGGCTTGGTTTGGTGAGGCTTGTCGCAGTGACTAGCGATTACTTCAATCGACTGGCGGACGAATGGCGACAACGTGCGCCGGAGCTTGCTGCCTGGACGATGCGCACGCTCGTAAATCGCACCGATGTTTGGGGGAGGTATCTGGCCAAGAAATATCGCGAAAATTCAGCCGGTCCGCCCAATCACGCCGTCACAGTCCCCTTTCGGGACGAACGCGGAAAAGTTTTTCTAGATGAAAAGTCGTTAACCAAACATTTTCGAACAACTGCCGTGAGCGGAGTGCTGGGAATTCACAGTGCTTCAACCGATCTAACAAGTCGCTGGTTGGCAGTTGATATCGATCTACACGACGACCAACAACTCTCGGTTACGGCCGAAGGCAATTTTGTAGCGGCAAAATATTGGTTTGAGAAGCTGGTCAATCTAGGTTGTGATCCGCTCCTCTTGGATTCAAACGGGCGAGGTGGTTTTCATATATTGTTGGTTTTCCAGCAACCCATGTGCACCTACAGTGTGTTTGAATTTGGACTAAAGTTGGTTTCCGATTACCAACAACGTGGGCTTGACCAGTCACCAGAAGTTTTTCCAGGCAAGCCACACTGGCACCGATACGGTGACTGGCTACGACTTCCCGGAAGGCATCACACTCATGACCACTATTCCCGTGTTTACTCACAGGAGGATTGGCATGAAGGAACCTGGTTGCAAGGGCATGATGCCATAGATCGTCTGCTAGCAACACATCCAACTAATCTTGATGTTTGTACGCGCTTAGGCATAAGGACGCGTCGTCGCACGATTTGCCTTGATTTTGATGGAGTGATTCATTCCTACCGCAGTGGATGGCAAGGGCACGAAATAATACCGGATCCGCCCATTCATGGTTGTGAAATAGCCATTTCTAAACTTCGAGAACATTATCGCGTCGTTGTTCACTCTGCTCGATGTGCCACACAAGAAGGCAGAGAAGCGATCGCCCGTTGGCTAAAACAACACAGGATCGAAGTGGACGAAATTTGCGAGCACAAGCCACCAGCCTTCGTCTATCTTGACGATCGGGCAATCACATTTCGTGGAAACTGGATTGAAGCCATATCTGAGATCAGTGATTTTCGAAAATAACGATCCAGATACCTTTGGTTCAGTATCATTTGCCTGCACAGTGGAACTCACCGAATAAATGTGTTGAACGACTTACAGTGAACTACAAGCTGGTTTTCAGTAACCACCCGAGCAATGGTAATCAGCTAAGCCAGTACCGGATACTAAGTATCCAGTCGACTAAAACTACGCCGATTGGTTTCCTGGACGAGCTTCCCATCTTTGCAAAAATCTACATTCGAGCTTAAATTAATTCGAATTCTCTTATACGGCACCTCAATTGCTTCGTGGCCCCGAGGAATCATAGATTCGGAGCGCGGATTGGAAAACCGGTACCCCATTTTCTCACCCCGAATCCGCACATCAGTTCATGCCAATTCAACAGGTCCGCCGCTATGGCAGAATGACAGCTGCGCCCGCCTGCGGCCAGTAAAGTTTATTTCCAGGCTCAACCGTTGCTGAGTGGACTGTGCTGATCGCACATTAGCACTACTCAAGCCTAATGACACCTCGGTCGCATGTCGTAACTCAACTTCATTATCAGCAAAACTACCAAATAGCGGCCGATTCCGCAGGACAATTGAAAATGGCAATTCTCGTGGTGTGTATTTTTCTTTTGGGATATGCCGCGATTGCGTTGGAGCATCCTCTCCACATTAACAAAGCCGCATCAGCACTTCTGATTGGTGTGCTTTGCTGGAGCATTTACGTTGTGAACGTGGACTCGCTTCTACCTTCAGAGTCCATACCCTCTTGGTTTCGAGTTGAGATGGATGGTCAAGATCCCAGCCATTTATCACGCTCTTTTGCCATTGAACATCAACATCTAATACAAACAGGTGAGATTGCCAGCATCCTGTTCTTTTTGATGGGTGCCATGACAATTGTTGAACTTGTTGATGCACATGAGGGCTTTGCCCTAATAACGGACTTGATACGTGCCCGGGATAAACGCAAATTGATGTGGATTATTGGTGTTACGACATTCTGTCTTTCTGCCGTGCTTGACAATTTGACGACTACCATAGTAATTGTTTCCCTACTTCGAAAGCTCGTACAGGATCGTGAAGACCGATTGAGATTTATCGGCTTAGTCGTGATTGCGGCCAATGCAGGCGGGGCTTGGACGGTCATTGGCGACGTCACAACCACCATGTTGTGGATTAAGCACAAGATCGGCACTACCGAGGTAATGTACAAGCTTCTCCTGGGAAGCATCGTTTGCTTGATAATTCCTATATTGGGCATCGGCTGGTCGCTGAAGGGAAAACTACCGGAGCGAATGATAGAGAAAAAGGACTTGGATAGAGAACACATAAAGCCCTGGCAACAACGACTTTTTCTAGGGGTCGGGCTAGCTGCCTTGCTGGCGGTTCCTGTATTCAAAACCTTCACTCATTTACCTCCCTATATGGGAATGATGTTGAGCCTAAGCTGTCTTTGGGTGATATCAGAGTTTGTTTCCCACACAATGGATGAAAGAACTCGCAGCAGTACGGGAGTACTAGCAGCTCTCAAGCGGGTTGATTTCTCGAGTGTTCTGTTTTTCCTTGGCATTCTTCTCGCAGTTGGCTCTCTAAGCGCCATTGGCATATTGGATAAGACTGCTACTTGGCTAGACGGTCAGTTTCGTGACCACCATCTAATCGCTGTGATGATTGGTTTGGTATCTGCGGTGGTCGATAACGTACCTCTCGTGGCTGCCGGTATCGAAATGTACTCGATGCCGATCAACGATGACTTTTGGATGATGCTAGCCTATTGTGCTGGCACAGGAGGTAGCTGTCTTATTATTGGTTCGGCCGCAGGAGTAGCTGCGATGGGTATGGAGAGAATAGACTTCATCTGGTATTTGAGAAAGATTGCGCCTTGGGCACTCGCGGGCTACTTGAGCGGAGCTATTGTTGTCTATTTGCAGATAGAAATGCTTTGACAAAAAAGGCTGACCGCAACTTCATTCACTAAGTCACAAGGTAAGTAGCCAAAGATTTATCGAGTCAATTGTCTGGAGAAATCGGCTGGGCGATCGTTACGCTACGTTCCACTTGAATTCCCAGCAATTTCAACTTAGCTCTCAGTGTCGTGCGCGTAATACCCAGCCGGTTGGCTGCTTCAGTCAAATTGTTGTCGGTATGTTTGAGTACTTCAGTAAAAATTTCGCGTTCTGCGATGTTGACTAGCTCTCGGTGTATGTCATGAGAACCTTTACTCAGCTGAGCCCGTGTCAGTTCCTTGAAATCCAATCCTCCCGTGGTGTTTTGACCCAACAGTTGAGTTCCAGAGCGCAAAGGACCTTGAAGCATAGCCGGCAAGAACGCTGGTACAATGATTGGACCGGTGGCTTGTAGAATTGCGTGTTTGATGACGCTCTGCAATTCCCTCACGTTTCCTGGCCAGGGATAATTGCGAAGCAGCTCTAAAGCAGCAGGTGCTACGTCAAGCACTTCCTTATTTAGTTCACGGGCATATTTGGCAATGAAGTGTTGTACTAGCAGATCAATATCCTCCCCGCGATCCCGCAAGGCAGGCAACTCGATGGTAAAGACGTTCAATCGGTAGTAGAGGTCTCTCCGGAATTCGCCTTCTTTGATGGCATCCTCGAGGTTTCGGTTGGTTGCGGCAATGATTCGAGCGTCGGTTCTAATAGTCTCTGAACCTCCAACGCGTTCGAAAGCTTGGTCCTGGAGTACTCTAAGCAGTTTTGTTTGCATGAGCGGCGTCATTTCGCCTATTTCATCTAAAAACAGCGTCCCCTGGTTGCAGAGCTCAAATTTCCCGATTCGCTTTTGCTCTGCTCCCGTAAAGGCACCTCGCTCATGACCAAACAACTCGCTTTCCAGCATTCCAGCAACTGTTCCGGAATCGCCGCACAATTAATGGCCAAGAATCGTTCTTGCGCACGATGGCTATATTGATAGATTGCTCTTGCAATGATCTCCTTACCGGTACCACTTTCACCTAAGATCAAGACAGTGACGTTTTGACGAGCTACTCTACCAATAGCTCGATAAACATCCTGCATAGCGGCGCAAGATCCAACCAACAAATCGCCATCTTGCGAGTCTGACTGCACACTAAGATTAGGTACAATCGCCCGAGTGCGACACATAAGACTCGTCTGAATGGCACTTTCAACGACTGGCACAAGCGAATCTGGATAAAGCGGTTTCAGAACATATTCAAACGCCCCACGTTGCATTGCCTCAATAGCAGTTGCAGCTGTCCCGTAACCGGTCATCAAGACAATCGGAACGCGGTTGTCAATGCGATGAAGTTTTTCAAATAATTCAAGACCTGAAAGATCCGGCAAGCGAATATCACATAATACGACATCTGGAGGATTCTCCAGAAAAGCATCTATTGCGGCCTTTCCCGACGTACACCCAATGACTTGATCTCGAGGAAAAGTAAACTCGATGGAATCCAGTATCAACTGTTCGTCATCAACTACTAATATTCTATTCATGAAATTCCTTGCTCGAGAACAGTCCGGATGGCTCGCAACAACTGTTCATCACTGTAAGGTTTTGCCAAAAATCCGTTCATTTCAGCAATGGATTCTCTCTCTGACGTCGGACGACGCAAACCACTGCATGCCAAAATGCGGACGTTAGGTGCAAGCTTTCGTAACTGTTCTTGAGTTTCGATCCCATCCATACCTGGCATCATCATATCGAGTAATACAAGTTCAATTTCCTTTTTATGCACCTTGAAAAGGCGTACGGCTTCTGCTCCACTCGATGCCACATACACTGTATGGCCTGCGTTTTCCAAGACTTCCCGAACAGTTTGCAATATAAGCAATTCATCGTCAACGACTAGAATGGCCTCCCCGTGGGCTTGCGTTGAATGGGTAGCTATTTCTGGCGTCTGTTGTTTTTGTTCCGCTACCGAAACAGGCAGATAGATTCGGAATTCAGTTCCTTTTCCAAGGTTACTCTTGACAGTAATATGACCACCGTGGGCACGAATAATACCTAAAGAAGTAGCCAAGCCTAATCCAGTACCCTTGCCCTGTTTTTTTGTAGTAAAAAACGGATCAAAAATGCGATCAAGAATGTCGTCTGGTATGCCGACACCAGTGTCCGACACCAATATTTCTACGAAGTCAAAAGGAGATTCTTTTTGGGGGCCAACATTCTCCACTTCCTTTGACTGAAACCCGCTGGCCTGTATTGTCAATACTCCGCCATTGGCCATAGCATCTCTTGCATTTACGGCAAGATTGAGAAGCACCTGTGAAAGTTCAGTGCCATTGCCGTTTACTACTCCTAAAGGCTCGGTCCAATTGACTCGCAGTTCAATCGACTTGGGAAATGTGTGATGAAGTAACTCTTGGGTCTCTAACAGTATCTGCGTCACAGATAATGAATGAAAAGAACCATGTTCTCCACCAGCAAACGCCAACAACTTCTTAATCATTTGGCTACCGCGTTGCGCACTTGCGACAATCGTCTCTGCCATTTTTACGTGGTCTCCGCCTGAGCGCGCGATCATGCGCCCACCCATCAAGATTGGAGTTAATACGTTATTCAAGTCATGCGCGATGCCACCTGCTAGTGTTCCAATACTCTCAAGTCGCTGGCTACGCAATTGATTGGCTTGCTCTCGTTTCCGTTCCGTAATATCCAAATGCAATATCAATTGTCCAGTGCGATTCCCTTTGCCGTCCTTCATCCAACTGCGACGATGTTCTACCACCAATTCTCTTCCTTTCACGTCGAGTTGCTTTAGCTCAGCCGAATATGAGTCATGGCGTACCAAATGGTCGCTGCCCTTCTTCCATTGAGCCTCAATTCCCTCAAATAGAGTTTCCACAATTTTGCGCCCAATTGCCCAACTCGGTTCAACTCCATACATGGTTTGAGCACCTTGGTTGAACGATATTACTCGGTCGTCCATGTCACATACGATCACCGCGTCACGCACTTGGCTAAGGATGGCTGCCTGCTCCATCAATTTCTGTGCATCCGCCAATCGCGTCGTAATATCGCGATACATCAGCGTAATCAAATTCCCAGCTGCGGTTTGCGATTTCGTCCATGAGCCCTCCGTGAAAAAGGTAGTACCGTCTAGCCTTAGTGCCTCACCTTCACTAAATTCCCACACGTTAGCTTTCCCGGCAACAAAGTCGCTCAATTGTTGACGGATTTGATGCCTAGAATGATCCGGAAATAACTCCGTAACCTCTTTAGACACCGCCCAATTGATATCGCAACCATGATTGGCAGCTGCCGCGGGGTTCATATACCGAATATGCATATCGGTTCCACAATAGATAACCGCTTCCGTTGCAGTTGCTAATAACGATTCCATCTCCGCAGACTTTTGACCAAGCTCTGATTCGGCCACATCTCGCCGACGTCGATCCAGTCTGGCTGCCAAGGCAGTAAAGGCAATCATGGAAACTGCCAAAATGTTTTCGACAACTATCCAGGAAAAGTTTGCACTGGACGTTTCGTCAAGAGCAGCCTGCAAGTCATTCTGCCGTTCAGATTCTTCTAGAAGTACTTGTTCGACAGTTTGCCGAATCTGATCCATAGCACGCTTGCCCTCGCCAGCTCCGACAATTGCGAGTGCTTCGGGCGAGGGAGTCGAAATGCCGTACCGAGTTTGAATCTCTATCGTAGTTCGAAGGTCCTCTAACCGGGATTGGATCAGCTGCTGCAACCTTTCTACTCGCTGAATGTTGTCGGCATTGCTCGGTTCCAGTCGCTCAAGCGAGCGCAATTCGGCCTCCAACCGTGCACTGCCCTGACTGTAGGGTTCCAAAAACTCTTGCCTGCTGGTCAAAAGGTAACCGCGTTGCCCAAGCTCAATGTCCTTGAGCGTAGAAAGTAACTGAATTACAGATTCACGGATCACCTGGGATTCACGCACGTTGAATTCACTTTTACGTACCAAGGCCGTGTTTCGATAGGTAACATAACCAAGCAAAGGTACGACGAGGATGGTTGCTAAAACAGCGAAATTGAACCAGGACACACGTGACTTGCTAGCCATTTTCAAAATCATTCAGCGATACCCCCCTCTTTTCAGCAGTTGGCCCAGAGTTTGCTAGGCATTTACACCGGATCGTCGCTACCGTTAGGGAATGCACCCTTCCCTTATCCTACTCAGGTCCATGCGATTTGCGTACCAAATAGGCTTACCGCAAAAGCGATTAAGATTTGATCGAATACCTAATAAATGAGCGCAAATGGAATAAGAGCGTGATGAAACGAGATTTTTCAGCGCCAACGCCCAGTGTTATCCCCATGCTATCCCAACCCATTTTCACAACTTGCCCCATCGATGAACGCCTTGTTCAAGTTCATGAAGTATTCCATCGTATCTCCAAATGCTGGACCGGTTGCCATTGGCCTACAGAGTTTGGCCCTTTAAAGCTTCAGTTGCAGAACATTCGAGCTTACCAAGCTCTTATGCTCGCCAACGCCACTTGTGGTGAAGAAGCTAA
>JAGQOY010000163.1 GCA_020427005.1 Planctomycetales bacterium | reverse complement strand
CCGACTGGTTGCGCGTGCATTAAGCGGCGAAGAAGCGATTCCGGAGGTTGCGGTTCCCTATTATCGATATGTAGTTGGGCTTCTCGGAGCGACCGACGCGGCGTTTTTCGTGTTGTTCGCGTTCATAGCCAAATATCCTTTTTATGACGGCGCAAAGTGGGCGCATTTGGCTTTGTCAGCCGGGCTCCTGACATGGTTTATTCTGGATAGTGCGTTTTCGATTTCGGTTGGGGCAGGGTTCAATATTCTATGCGTGAATATCCCTTGCCTTCTGTTATTGGGTATTCCGCTGATACTAACTGTCCGGCACTTCTACCCAGCGCGACATTAGCAGTGCTTCCAGGCTTGTCGACTTTGTCTTGAATCACAGTTCCATGAGCAACCGTTGGACGTAACGGCTAGCTGATTCAAACGAAATCCGAAACGTTGGTGAGGGATTAACTCAATAACTAAAAACGTGACCACTAACTTTTACTTGTGGCACCAGCGCAAGCTGCGTTTCACGAAATCGACTTTACAGGCGCCGTCACGCGTCCCGGCTTTCTAACTGGCTCTCCAGCGACGAGGGCTCGTGTAACCGAAAATCGGATCCCAAAAAAGATTTTCTTTGGTTTTTTAGAAAATATGCTTGCAAGTCGGTTCTCAATCTACTAAAAAACCAAAGATAGGAATACTAAAAAACCAAATTTGGTGAACAAAGATGGCTCGACCTAAATCTACCGAACTGACCGAACGTGAGCTCGAAATCATGCAAGTGTTCTGGCAGCAGACGGACACACCATTAACGATTGCTGATGTTCAACGCGAACTTAATAGTGACGCTCGAGAGCTTGCCTACACGACGGTTGCGACCCTTGTTCGCATCCTAGTGAACAAGGGTTTTCTAACACAGACGACAGAACGGCGGCCGCATGAATTTAGTCATACTCGGACACATGCAGAGGTTTCCGGAAGGTTGCTGAAGGATCTTGTTCAGCGCGTGTTTGGTGGATCCGCCGAAGCGCTTCTCCTGCGACTCATGGAGGACCAAGAATTGACTGCCAGTGAACGTAAACGCCTCGAAGCCCTGGTTAAAAAGTCCGCAAAATCAGATTCCAAGGGTTAATTGGGTAGCAACATGAATCATGTCATTGAATCAATATTCACATTTTCGCAGCAGGAAAGTCGAATTTGGTGGGCGCTTGCGCAAGCTTCTCTGATCGCCTTGACGGCATACCTGTTGGTCATTATCGCCCGAAGAGTAAGTCCTGCGTGCCGAGTTTATATCTCACTGCTTGGCTTGTTGCTGATGGCGACCATGCCTGTAATGACGCTAACTCACACAAACAACTGGAGCTGGGGACAGCTACTACACAGCTCAGTTGTTCAAACCGAATCTCCTTCAATGGATTCGTTAACGCCAGCAATTTTGGTTGGCGACAATGCGTCCGTGTCGCTCACCTTCTGGGAGAGATTCCTCGTCACTACCTCCGCAGTGTTCACTGAGCGTGCTGGCGAAGTTGATCTGGAGTCTGCAAATATAGAAGATCAAACTCTTGCTCGCACGACGACTTGGCTGCAAGTTGCTTTATCTTGCCTCATCTTCTGTATTGCTTTTGGCGTGATTCGGCTGATGGCTGGGTATTGGCAAATCCGAACTCTTCGCAACTCAGCTAGGTCCATTGATGATACGACCTTGCTCGAGGAAATAGCAAGCTGTTGCCAGCAGATGGGGATTCGCTCGAAACTACTTGTGGGTGAAACCAATGCCCTCGGATCGGCCGCAGTCATCGGCTGTATGAAACCGTTACTGCTTTTGCCTCGCACTTGGAAAGCCTGGACCGCCGACGAACGTCGTGCGGTATTAGCCCATGAACTAGCCCACGTCAAACGTCGCGACTTTCTATCGACAGCCATCGGGCAGCTGGCTGTGGCATTCAACTTCTATCATCCCCTAGCTCACATAGTTCTCCAGCGACTGAGGCTTGATCAAGAGTTGGCGGCGGATTCGTTGGCAGCTCAAGTCGTCGGTGGGCAATTGCGGTATGTCGAACTTTTGGCGGGACTTGCACTCAGACAGGCTGAAGTACGGACACCGGGGCCGTGCCAAGCATTCTTACCTCCCCGGCGCATGTTTGTTCGGAGGCTTGAAATGTTAAGAACTCTCCCTCAAGGTACACTGTGGTTGAATCGCTGCTACTCGGCTATCGCAATTTTCACGCTCACGGGAATTGCGGGTCTGGCAACGGGCATGCGGCCAAATCTAGTAGTGGCCCAAGGCCTTCAGCCAAAGACGGCAACCACTGGGCCCTCGCTCGCGACCGGTATTAGGTCGCTTGCACAATACCTGCCACAGGGGCTTTGCGAGGCCGTTGTTGTGCTCGATGCACAGAGTATTCTAGGTTCACCCGGATTCAAGGTTATCGAGGAACAGGCCGCACTGCCTGACGAATTCAATCTACCGGGCCGAACTGTTGTAGTCCGCGACATTGAGCAAGTATTGATTGCCTTGCCAACTATGCAGACCCGCCACGGACCGCTGGTGATAATTCGGATGAAGAACGATTTTGCGAACGGCAACGCGAATCCACAATCACGATTGCTCGATTCAAAAACGCTGGCTGTCTGCGACGATGCGAAAATACTTGAGTTGCTTGGACTTGGAAATGGCGACGCGCAGTGGGAGGCCCTCTTGGACAAAAATGCGCAGGACAGCATTCGAATTGCAACCAACACGACTTGGCTTCAAACACTTGTAGCCAAGGATTCAGGCGGTCCGATGATTGCATTGACTCCGTTATGGAAGAATGTCCGCACAATTACCGCAGGAATCGCACTAGGGAATGATGTGGAACTGACCGCACAGCTTGATACGTCGGATCCGAAGAAAGTTTCAGAAACGCTTACGGCACTCAAATGGCTAGCTCGTAACTACGTAGAAAGCCTACCTTCCATCTTTCGAGAGCAGGGCCAGAACTCGCCAACGGAAATGGTAATCGCATCAACTGCGGCAACAGCCGGAGTTCAGTTTCTGGATAGCTTAGTCATCAAGGAAAATGCCCAACAAGTAGACGTGGCTGCAACGCTATCGGATTCGGTCTACCCAATTATCGCGCTCGCGTTGCCGGCTGTCTCTTCTGCCCGTACTGCCGCCCTCCGTGCACAATCCATGAACAACATGAAGCAACTGATGTTGGCGATACACAATTATCATGATGTCAATAAGCATCTTCCGCCAGCTATTGTGATGGATCCAGAGTCCGGTGAAAAACGAAGTTGGCGAGTTGAGCTGTTGCCCTATCTAGAAGAAGCAGATCTCTACGCTAAGTATCGCAAGGATGAGCCTTGGGACAGTCCGGCAAACAGCCAGGTCCTCGCCCAAATGCCGCAGGTTTTTGCCGTGGCTGGCACGACCGGAACTCAAATGACACCCTATCAAGCAGTTAACTGCGTTGGCGGCGGACTTACGCTCACGAAATCGGGCAAAGCACCCGCGTTCAAAGACTTTCTCGATGGTACATCAAATACCGTTGTGATTGTCGAAACCAAACTGCAGGTACCTTGGACACAACCCGTCGACTTGGATGCAGACGCTGACACGCCCAAGTTAAGAACCGTTCGCGAAGCGGATCCCGGAATACTCACGGGACTCGCAGACGGTTCCGTTCGTTTCATCTCCGAAAATATTGACGCCAGCACTTGGCAGGCTCTCATCACCCGCGACGGTGGAGAAGTACTGCATCTAGACCGTTAGCCGTGTGCATAGATGATCTGTGAGCCGAAGGCCGTAAGGCCTCGGGTATTACTCGAGACCCGGCCGCACACGCGTCACAGCTGACATCCAGTGATAAATCCCAGTTCATGATAGCACACGTTCATTTAGGTTCATCAGTTCCCATTATGTTTGATTGATCGGTAAAAAAGTTCATCTTCTTTCGTCAACATCCAATTTGACGAATAGCCGTTATCCACATAAAAACCGAATCGATAGTCGAACGGTGTAAGTAATCAATCGAAGGGGATCTCTAGATGATCCATTGCGCCTAACAACAAATACATACGCCTCGACAATTCAAAAGTCTGAAGTGGATGTTTATCGATAAAGGCAAAAAAAACGCCAGAAACAACCAACGGATACTACTGGCATTAATTGGGAGTTGCAAAATGAGGGTTCTCAGTTCGCGCGGATCAGTCTCGCATGGCCTCTACCTGCATCTCTGCCAGCCGTTTATTAGCTTTATCGAGTGATTCAGCGACGTTAGCAGCAATCTTTTGAAAGTGTGCGATCTCTCTCATTGCAATGACTGATACTCTTCAGTAGTTCGCGACCTCATCCTCAGATGCTGTGGATAGTTTCATGACGCCATTTGACACGAGCAACTTGAATACGATAAGGGTGTTACATCAGAGGTTTACGGCTTTTCAGCTATGGCGGCGTGCAGCACTTTGAGAAACTCCTCGCGGTCTTCGTACATCACCATGTGTGCGCACCCTTCAAACTGCTTCCAGTGTTTACCCTTGGGGGCATCGAGCTTTTCAAAATACTCTCGGGCAAGCGACGTCGGCGTGTTTTCATCGAACTCGCCTTGAACAAAGTAGACAGGGAGATTGAGTCGAGGTATGGCTTTCATGAGGACGTACTCGTTGCCAAAGTTCCCGAATAAGTCGATGTTACGACTCAAAGCGGTTAGGGTGTTTTCGATTTCCTCCACGCTGTATTCCTGCGTCTTCTGCATCGCCTCAATAAAATCAATTTCGGAGAGTTTTCGATGGGCTCCAGAGAATCCCTGCAATCGGATGACCATCTCCCCGAGTTGAAACACTCGTTCAGCAGTCTTGTACGGTGGAGGGCCAATTTCGTCTAGTTTCTTGATAGCTTCCTCGTCGTGCCTTTCCTTGGCGATCTCCTGCAATTTGGCGTAGCGAAGTTCATCTGCTCGTTTCCAGTCCGCACACGTGCCGACCGAAACCAAGGCACTGAAATCATCAGGCGATTTGGAAGCCATGTTCGCGGCTACCATAGTTCCCCATGAATGCGCAACCAATACGATCTTTTTTACGCTGAACTTCGTCTTGAGGCGATTGGTAACGGCCAGCCCGTCGTCGACAATCTGGTCCAAGGTGATCGTATCGGGGTCGATCGAATCGCCGGTGGATTTGCCGGCACCCCGCTGGTCCCAGTGAACAACGACAAAATCGTCAAGAAAGGGACCATCCAGACCACGCGAATACCACATCAGGGGATATCCCGGACCGCCATGAACGAAGAGCACCACCGGCTTGGTTCGGTCATTACCCCGACAGAGTACCCATTGCTTCGCCCCGTTGATGTTCAAAGCCTTCAGTTCGTCGATTGGCTGTGCGCTTGTCGCAGTCGAATCGGATTGCTTGTTTGAGCCGTCCGAGTTATCGTCCTCACACGGGTAAAGATCCGCATCCTCTTGATTGGTCGAGTTCTGATTATTCGCGTTCATGTCGTTTTCGATTGCTGATTCGTGTGCAGACGCGGATTGTTCATTTCGCCATGGCTCATCGTGCAATGAACCTCCGACGTGTCGTTCATTGTATCGCTGCCGCTGTCGACGTAACTGTTCGAGTTCGATACGCGCGGCCTTGAGATTTGCTTCCGCCATTTCCACATCAAATCGATTACTCGACATGCCATTCTTGAATTCACCTTCGCTCTTTGTCAGTTGAATCTGAGCACGCTCGACTTCGACCTCCGCTTTTTGAATCTGGAAGTCGAGCATTTCGACGTCGAACTGCTGCTGTGGGAACGCCATGTTACCGACTCGCGCGTTATCAGTCGTTGTTTCGACTGGAGAACGCGACTGACCGGGCAACCCGGACGGAATGTGCGGGGGACCGGACACGCCGATCGGCACAGCGGCGTCTGGCCTTGCAGTTTGTGGCTGAAATGTACCTCCCCGCCACGACTTCTCGTCACCACCGGCAAGCTCTCGAACCCTGCGAGCGATGATCTCGTCGGCGATCTCCTTCCGCCGTGTAAGCTCTCTGCGTGCCGCCTGCAGTCGTGTTTCAGCGTCCGACAACTGGGCGTTTTGGAGTCGGTATCGCAATTCAAACGCCAGAGTCACCGCTCGCTCCAATTCCTTGTTTTCAGTGGCATGACATGCCGCACAATTTGTGGCCGCGAATCCTTTGGGCTCTGCCAACTCGTTCCGACGCTTCAGCGGCAAGTCGCAGTCCTTGTCTGCAAACTGGCGGCGAACTCGATCGGCGGTCTCAGCCGCTTGTCGTTCGGCTTCCGCATACTGACGCTGCAAGTCAGGAATCGCTTGGTCTGTAACTCCGTCGGTCGATGGCGCAGAGTCCTTGCCATGTAGCTGCAATGCAGCACCAAGAATAATGCATACGATCAAGGTCATTCTTTTCATCGTGATTGCTCCGTTTCGAGGATTACAGAAGCTGATGGAGAAGTGTTGGTATAATCACCGTGAATCAACTGCCGCGAACGGAGTGCGAGCTTCCTCCTCAAGCTCCGTGGCAACTCGCTGAATCTCCAATGTCGTTGTTATCGGCAACGCGTCCCACTGCGTCGCATGATCGCTATGACGATATTCGCTACCGACTGCTGACCTGTCGTCAGGTAGCTCACTCGTCACGCTGCCTTCATCTTTGTCGCTGACGGTAGTCAATGACCGGGAGGTCATCACGCCAAAACCTACGAGCAGTAGGACCGCAGCAGTCACAGCTGCCAGCCAACTCCTGCGTCGTGACTTCGTTTCACGCAGAGCGGACGGCAACGAGTGTGTGCTGGGCTGTTCAAGATGGGCGATGCAAGCGCTAAGCAGTTGCACCAACTCGTGTGCGGACTGAATGCGATCAGCCGGGTTCTTGGAGAGCAAACGATGAATCAGTCGATCGAACCATTCAGGAACGTCCGTGTTGATATCGCGAACAGTCCGGGGCGCTTCATTGCCGATTCTGTGGAGCACCCCGTAGCTCGTTTCGGCGCGAAACGGCGAATGTCCGCTGCACATCGCATACAGGACGCTGCCCAGCGAAAACAGGTCGCTGCGATGATCGATGGGCTCGCCGCGCGACTGTTCCGGGGACATGTATTGAGGCGTACCCGCAATGACACCGCTACGTGTCAACGAGGCATCGTCGACTGCCCGAGCAAGACCAAAGTCCGTGATTGCGACTCGCTCCACGCCGTCTTCCAGCAGTATGTTGGCAGGCTTGATGTCGCGATGGACCAATCCCAGATTGTGCGCGGCAGCTAGCCCGGATGCGATTTGCGCCCCGATACGCAGTATATCTAACTGCGGTAACGGACCTTCTGCATCGATCCGCTTCTGAAGCGACTGTCCTCGAACGTATGGCATCACCAAATAGGGCAGCGCACCGTCAATATTCACGCTATGAATCGCGATGACATTCGGGTGCAAAACTGCTGCGGCTGCTTTCGATTCGCGCTCGAACCGCTTTCGCGCCGATCCACTGGACGCCAAATGCGGGGCCATAACCTTCACCGCCACAATGCGATCCAGTGAACGGTCATGGGCCTTGAGCACCACGCCCATTCCGCCCACTCCGATGACGCCGGAGACTTCGTAGCTGCCGATGCGACCGAGCATCTCGGGGTCGTCGGTCGGCGCAAGTGCGGTGATCACTTGTTCGATTAAATGCGAACCCGTCGTCTCGTGCTCGCGACGCGCATCCAGCGAACTGCGGTAGGGATCGGCCATCAGCAAATGGCTCGCCTCCCGCCACTGTGCTTCGTCAGCAGCCTGATCCTCAAGCCACTGGCGGCAGGCCGCGCACGACTCCAGGTGCGATTCGAATTCCGCTTGTTCGAAACTGTTAAGCTGCCCTTGCAGAAGTTCCGAAGAACGAGCGGCATTTGCGCAAGCGGGTGGTTTTGTTGTCATCATCGATTCTCCAGTTCCCGAACAACCTCGCGCAGACGGTACATCACACGACTGCGAGCGGAATAGACGGCTCCGACAGATCTGCCTAACTGGCGTGCGACTTCCGCGATCTCTCGACCATCGACAACGGTCCACTCGAAAGCCTGCCAAGTGTCGGCCGTCACATTGACGCGCACCCGGTCGGCGGCCTGCAGATAGATTTCCCGACGATACTCCTGCGCAAGCAATTCCTCCGTCGCACGATCGCACTCCGCGAGTTCATCGAGCCCGATTTGAGCCGACGATCCTCCCCGCGCTCGATCCTTTGGGCGTCGAGCGACGGCGTTCAGAATTGCGTTCTTGGTGACTCGACTGAGCCAATTCCGAAATCGCGTTTCTTCTTCCGACTTTTCCCAGCGCCCGATCGCTGTGGCAACGGCGATCAAAACCTGCTGAGCCAAGTCGTGCGCATCAGCATCCTGAAACCCGCGAGCGACTGCGATTCGATAAATCACCGGTCGATAAATCTGCGCGAATTGTTCCCACGCCTCCCGATTAGCTGGGTCCCGGACCTGCATCAGCAGGCTGTCGCGTGTTTCTGGAAATTTGTGCACAGATTGGCTCTCCTACAGGGCTTAACACAGCCCAGTGCCCATTCTGCCACAAAAGTTTGAAAAAGTTCTGAACAATTCAAACGAATCCAGAGGCGAACAAACGTCGAAGTTCCTGCGATAGTTGTTTGTGTGCAGAAGTTCTCTGGCCGTCGATCGGCGCAGCAGGGTTAATAGAAGGACTGCAGGGCCGGAGTCGAACACGTAACAAATATCCGTAATAATGTGACGGGCAAGGGATCGCGGTCCAGTTCAAACCTGTGTACTGGGTTTCGAACGGTCCTCAGCTTGTCAACTGCTTTGGCGTCCCATGGCCATGAACAACCCTTGGCTCTCCATACCTGCCGAAGAATATGAGATGCACATGGCGCATCCCGATGTGCTTCAATCTCAGTTTTTGGAGGAAGTCTTCGCTGACGGCATTCGACTGAGCGCCCCACGTTCGATCGCTCTTTTGGGATGCGCGACGGGGAATGGCCTGCAGCATGTCGATGCGGAGAAGGTCACTCGCGTCACGGCGGTCGATCTGAATCTCGCGTACCTCGCCGTAGCGCGCGACCGATGTGCTCATCGGCTTCCGCAGTTGGAATTTGTCGAGTCGGACATTCTTGATTGCGATTTCGCGGATGGTGCGTTCGACCTGATCCACTGTGCCCTGCTGCTCGAATACGTTGATCCCGTTGCCGCTCTACCGAAGATCGCTCGATGGATGGCACCAGACGGTGTTCTTGTCATCGTGCTGCAATTGGCTTCGCCAAATGCTCAACCTGTGTCCGAGACGGGGTGTGAATCTCTGAAGCTCCTCGAACCTGTGATGACGCTCCATGAGCCTGACGCAATTGGGATGATCGCGGGGGAGTCAGGGCTGGTAGAATCTCACCGCGAGGTACGGACGTTGGCCTTGGATAAGCGATTCTACGTCGGGTATTTTCTACGGATTTCGTCATGATGAATGCACCGCATCTCGAAAGTGGATTTTCCGGCAAAGTGACGGAGTTCTCGCTCACAACGACTGATGGACAATCTCACCTGCAGGGTGACGTCTGGTTTCCGTCCCGGAAAAGCCCGGCGGGCGCAGTGGTGATCGTACCGGGGGGGTGGAACGACAAACCGAGACGGCGATCTGCCTCACGAGAAGCGGAGTACTTCCAATCCCGAACGCCAAAGTTGCGGTGTGCTCCAAAATGCACAGTCCACAAGCAAAGAGGCCATGCGTTCGGAATCAAAAAGCCGCTCGTCGGTCCAATGGACCCGGCCGCCGAGGACATGTTCGCAGCAGAGTTGCCTAAAATGATCCTATGATTCCTAGTGAAGCCGAAAAGCCTATGCATCTAGTCCAATCAACGGAAAGTTGCTCCGTCTAACGAACCGGAGCTATTGACAAATTGAACCGATAAGCAAGCGAGGATGCCATGGCGGAGATTGAGTTTCATCTTGCAACAATCAATGACGCAGAATTGATTGCAGAAATGAATGAGAAACTGATTCGTGATGAGGGACATCGTAACGCCATGTCCCTGCCGGAACTGACTGACCGAATGCGCATTTGGCTGCGAGGTGAGTACGAAGCGATAGTGATTGATGACGAACAGAGCTCTATCGGTTACGCCCTCTTTCGACGTGAACCCGATTACATCTATCTCCGGCAATTCTTTGTTATCCCCGAGCAACGACGCAATGGAATTGGACGAATGGCAATTGCCTGGATGCGGGAAAACGTCTGGGCTGATGCAACTCGGATTCGGCTTGAAGTTCTCGTCGGCAATTCCACGGGATTGGCGTTCTGGCGTGCGATCGGGTTCTCGGACTACTGCATCACGCTGGAGGCTGAACAACGCGGGGTACCAACCACCAATGGCTGACATGGACAACAATTTGAATCGTCTTTTATTCAGCGATCAATCAGCGATCGTGATCCTTTAATGGCAAAGAGATGGGAAAGCAGACAACGCGACTTGATCAAAAGCTCATCGATGCGGCAATTGAGCAGGCGACAATTCGATTTCCGACAGGCTGCGCAGGTGCAGCCGCGATCTACACATCAGACGGTGAGTTTCTCACGAGCGTTTGCTTCGACTGTCTCAATGAGTCAGCGAATCTCTGTCACGAAACCGGTGCGATATGCGAAGCAAACCGCAGGAACTACACTGTCACGGCCTTAGTTTGTGTCTCACGAGAATCACCGACAGGTTCCTTTTTCATTCTGACTCCTTGCGGCATCTGTAAGGAACGACTTGCCAGGTGGGGATTCGACGTTGAGGTGGCCGTGCCGCATGAATCCGGCCCGACTCAGTGGATAGCGAAGACACTTAGCGAAGTTCAGCGGTTTTACTGGGGCAAACCGGGGGCCAGAGATGGTCTCAATGAACGTAAATAACCGAGATTCTGTGCCAGTCGCTCTTACACTTGGGATCTTTAGCGATGAAACCACATGAGGCCGCCCATTTCATTCATCAAGTTCCGAAAGTGGAACTCCACGTCCATCTGGAAGGGGCGACTGATGCGGAAACGGTCTGGGCGATGGCTCAGCGGAACGGCATTGCACTGCCGGCGAGCAGTCTCCAAGACTGGAAGGAGAACTACCGTTTTCGTGACTTTGAACACTTCATTGAGATCTACGGCCTCGCAACATCGGTAATGCGGCGGCCCGAGGACTGGTCCTTCATGGTCGAACGGTTTTTGTTTGGGCAGGCGCAGCAGAACATCGTTTATACCGAAGCGTTTCTTTCAGCTTCCTATCAGATCTGCAATCTGCCAATGGATGAGTGGATCGATGCCATTGCCGAGGGTGCCTCGATCGGCGAAAGACAGCACGGTGTAAAAGTCCGCTTTCTCCCAGACATCTCGCGGCATCTTCCTGATACTCAGGAGGCAGTGCTGCAGTGCGCGATCGAAGCAGGCAAGCGAGAACACTTCATTGGCCTCGGGCTCGGGGGAATCGAAGATGGCTATCCGGCCGACCTGTTCGTTGAGACGTATCAAGAAGCGAAGCGTCATGGTTTGCGCGTGGTGGCTCATGCGGGGGAAACAACTGGACCGCAGACGATCTGTGATGTGATTCAAAAGCTCGGAGCCGAGCGAATCGGCCATGGGGTTCGGTGTCTGGAAGATGATAAATTGGTAAGCGAGCTATGTGAAAATCGAATTCCGTTGGAAGTCTGCCCAACCAGCAACTATTGCCTGGGTGTGGTTGAACGAGATCAACCGCACCCGTTACGCCGAATGGTTGACGCGGGGCTGTATTGTACGGTCAACTCTGACGATCCGCCAATGTTCAGCACGACGCTCAACGATGAATACATTCTGCTTGTGGAACAAGGGTTCTCGCTCGCCGAATTGAATCAACTCAATCTGAATGCGGTTGATGCCAGCTTCCTGCCGGATGATGAGAAGGCGACCATGCGGTGGAGGATTGAGGCGGTCAGTCCATTCTTCAATGATGTGCTTAAAAGGTAGGAATCCATGTCAGAACAACGTAAGAAAGCTCGCCAGCTTGCCAACGAGGCTGTTGCGGATGGTCGGCCACTGGATTGGTTTGAGGAGTTATATTCACAAGTTGCAGGTGATGAATCCGGCATTCCGTGGGCCGACATGGGTGTGAATCCGAATCTTGCTGACTGGCTGCAGGATTGTCGCGGCAGTGTGGCAGGACAGTCGGCCCTCGTGATCGGGTGCGGGCTGGGCGATGATGCGGAAAAACTTGCATCGCTCGGCTGCGACGTCACGGCGTTTGACATTTCGCCAACCTGCATCGACTGGTGTCGCCAGCGGTTTCCCGAGTCCCCGGTGAACTATCTGACAGCCGACTTGTTCGATTCTCCCGCTGAGTGGAAACAGAAGTTCGACTTCGTCTTTGAATCCTACACGCTGCAGGTCATGCCACCGGATCTTCGCGGCACGGCCATCAGACTCCTTGCCGGCTTCGTCAGCCCGGGTGGGCGTTTGCTTGTGATCTCCCGCGGGCGCGATGCAACGGATGATCCGGGCCAAATGCCCTGGCCGCTGCTGCGCGAGGAACTTCACCGCTTTGAGGACTGCGGTCTCACTGAGGTGCAATTCGAAGACTACGTGGAAAACGAAACTCCGCCGGTGCGGCGATTTCGCGTTGAATATCAGCGGTCGGGACAGGAGAGGGAACAGTATCATGACACGCGACCTGAACGAGTTGATCCCGCAGAGACACGGACACTTTGAGTTTGAATCGGGGCATCACGGCGACACGTGGCTCGATCTGGAACTGTTGTTCCAACGGCCCAGCCTGATCCGACCACACGCAGAACGGCTGGCGGATGCGATTCGACAGTCCGCCGTCGAAGTGATATGCGGACCACTGGTCGAAGGTGCATTTGTCGGTCAGATGGTTGCCGAAGCCCTGGATGTCGAGTTCGTCTACACGACGCCTGAAGCGAAAACAACCGGCGAAGGTCTGTTCCCGGTCGTCTATCGCCTACCCTCAGTTGCCAGATCGTTGCTGAAGGGCAAACGCATGGGCATTGTGAATGATGTCATCAACGCGGGATCGTCGGTCAGAGGTACGCTCGATGAATTACATTCGATCGAAGCGGTCCCCGTCGCGATTGCTACACTGATGACTCTCGGAGACGCTGCTGAGCAACTTTCTTCTCAGTGGGAACTTCCGTTGCTGAATTTGGCACATCAGGAAATCGGCATCTGGACGCCGGAAGAGTGCCCGTTGTGCCGCGATGGGATTGGTATGACTGCAAGTTGACAACGGCAACCGGTGGGGACGAAAACGGGGAGAGTTCCTCGCAGCGATGCAAGTCGTGGGCGATAGCGTCGCTTGGATAGTCGGGCGGAGAAAAGTGGGCCTTGCCGAAATCGAGGATGTAAGGTGCGGTTACGACTGTAAGTTCGACGACCATCAATTCGTCATCAAATCCCAATAGCTGAGGCACGTTGAATCGATCGATTTGTTCGATGTGGAAGCCTTCTAGGATTTGGTAGCATTTTCGCTCCGACAAATAGTTCCGTTGGCGTTCAAAGACTTTTAGAGCAGATTTTCTTGACGTCCGATAAACGTAGCCCTCTTGGCCTGATCCTAGTTTTTCGATTAGAGTTTCGTCATCCCCAAGGAACTCCAAAGCCTTTTTCGGTACTGAGCTTCCATGAAACTTCCAAAGCGACAGAATTACTCGGCATTAGTTGAGATGCGATTGATTTTAGGGGCTAGTGTATTGCCGTTCGCACAGTTAGGTCCCAGTTTCGGAATTTTGCGGGAAAGTATAAATGTCGCACCGACGGATGCGAAAATAGAAGTTGTCATCGATCGGCGTGTATCGTCGGTCTACAACGTATTTCTCTACGAAGGAATTAGTTCAAAGCGTTTTGAATTCTTTTAACGCTGTTTTGCCCTTGCTATCGGAATCACTTGAATCAACGCTGACGTGCATCGGTTCATAGTTCCAAACAAATCGTCTGGGATTTGGGTCCTAATGAGCGACCTACTAATAGTTTGCGGCGAAAATTAAAACAGACTTTTTTGGAGGTCGGGTTCGATTGGGGTAGTCGAGTTTTTCGCCGATGAAAAAGACTTTAAAAACTCAATGAAAACAAACACCCCTGGCAGGATTCGATTGCCGGACACCAAGATGCGAGCATGGTAGCCCGCGTGTATGGACACATAGAAGAATAGAATGTCTATTTGTTGGATGCATTGAAAAAAGTCAGTTGAATTGAAGGCCACGAATCAGCCTTGGATCAATGATACAAGCCGCCTTCATCGCGTGGTCTTTGCGACGTGTGGAGCACTCGTTAGACGGTCACCGTTTGGTTACTAATCGCAAATAGTACGCGATGAGTCGGTTGGGCTGAGACACCAAAAAGTAGTTGTCGTACCGGTACAGAAAATGTAGCTGGCCGAACCAAACGACATCTGGTCGGGAGTTGAGATAGTGACTGTATAGCGGCAATAATGCCGACATACCATGCTTCTGCCTCTATTGCCGAATGATGTTCCTTCCACCAGTCCACGGCAGATTGGATATCGGACTCGGCAAGCGGTGTGAGCTGAACCTCGTACACGCTTACTGCTTTGCTGCAAATCCGTTGCGAACCCTGAACGCCGAGTCAAACTCATGGAGAGGACGTACATTGCCAGCCTTTGCCTGGGCAATACCTTCCTGAATGGCAAGGATTTCCGGGTCGCTGAGGTCTTCTACCATCAACGACTTGAGCAACTGCTCGTCACTCGCCACACGTTCAAAAAGTCGGGTAATCGCGTGCTGATCGTCAGTACCCAAAATTGTTGCCAGCCTTTAGCTAACTGCGTCGGAAATCTGAATCTGCATGAGTTTTCTGCCTTGGTTCCTTTGTCTTAAGAATGACACGATTGCTCTCGCAAGTCAATTCAATTGCGAGCGAAGCGCTGACTCAAATAAGTAAAAAAGGGCATCCATGCCCAAAGTTCTACCGCTAGTTATGTTCAATGGGCACAACGAGTTGGCCCGCAGGACCATTTCACCGGCCTTTCCCCAACGCGCAGGTCTATTCACGCGACAATACGCATTTGCTTGAGAGAAAATGAAAAGCATAGCCCGACGCGCCACCGTTTAACATTTAGCGCAGTAAGACAAATATCACGCCTGCGTTTCGAATTAGAAATCGTTTTGCTAGTCGAATTGCAGTCACGGCTCCTGTCAATCTAGCCCCAGGTACAGGACGGGCGACCAAAGATGAGCCCGCCCCAGTCGAATTTCATTCCGTAGCATGCATAGAACGCATTCTCGCAACATCACACCAAGCTCCCGTATGGATTGTAGGCTGCTGCTTAATTCCAAGGACATCGGGGACAGCCTAGTATATCTTAAAACTTGGTAATTAGTCGTTCGAAAATGCGTTTAGCTGGAAGTCGAATTCGAAACTAGGCGATCTATGGGGCTCTTCAAATTCAGCC
>JAGQOY010000162.1 GCA_020427005.1 Planctomycetales bacterium | reverse complement strand
ACCGAGTCGTCCTCAGCGACCGGCGGAGTATTCAGGAAGACAGTCACGGCGAACGAATCCGAGTGCAATCCGCCATCGTCATCGCTGACCGAAACTGAGACGGTGAAAGTACCCTCTGCAGTGTAGACGTGGTTCAGGTCGAACGACTTCGACGACTGATCAATTGCCAGAGCCTGATTGCCGGATCCATCACCAAAGTTGACGGTACCAGTCCAGGAGTCAGCGCCAGGATCGGTAAAGCTCAGCGAGCGGCTGAAAACTCCGGCATCTGCCGGCAATAGCGTTGCACCGATGCCAGCTTCAAAGTCCGGTGCGACGTTGTTGACGACCAGATTGAAGGTTGTCTGACTGGTGGCTCCGTCACTGTCGGTCGCAGTGATAGTGACGGTCTGAGATTCGATCGGACCGTCGGTTGTATTAGCCGACCAACTCCAGCCACCGGTCGCGCCTGAACCACTAGTGGCTAGACCACCGTTGGCCGTATCGCCCACCAGCCGGAAGTTGCTATTGAAGGCGTTGTAACTGCCCTGCGCCGCGAATAGCTCGACCTCGGCGCCTCCATTGTGTTCAAAGAAAACTAGACGCAATGGGTACGTACCAGCTGAGGGGAAATTGAACGCGGCAAATGTATCTGTTGGCGGAAACAGACCATCGCGAACCAAATTGTTGCTACCCACTTCAACTTTAATTCCATCGTCAGAATTCGTTCCAAAGGTCCAGACACCGGCCGCCGGTATGTAGACTGAGCCATTGGCTTCCACAGCGAAGTAATCGGTGTTAGCACCGATGCTGGTTCCCGGGAAGGGATTATCGCCCAGGAAGTGTCCGGAACCACCGCTTCCAAGATAGTTGACCATCCCTACATTTTCTGTAAACACAGCAGCCTGATAGGCCGGCGTGGCCAGCAAAGCTTCGGCTTCAGCTAGATTGAATACGTGTCCCAGATTTGACCTCACCAGACGGACATCGAATCCATTGCCACTAGCGACCTGAGTCACCGTGCCGAAGCTGGCGCTGAGCGTCACGGTGTCATCGCCAGGATCGCTGAATGAACCTGAGTTCGACGCGATCAGGCCTTCCGCAACCGTCACCACTGACTCATCGGTTGTGACCGTCGGAGCGACGTTGTTGACAATGAGTTCGAAGCTAGTTGACGAGGAATCTCCGTCGCTGTCAGTGGCTGTAATCGACACAGTTTGGGACAGATCCGGACCATCGTTGGTGCTGAAGGACCAGAACCATGTACCGTCTGCGTTTTTTGTGATCGTGCCGATGCTCGAGCTGAGCGTAACGTCGTCTTGCCCCGGATCGACCCACGATCCTGTATTTGTTGCCGTAGAACCCTCATCGAACGAAACGCTTCCTGCGCTGAACACGTTGGGCGCGACATTCAGAACTTGAACGCTCAGGCTACCGGCGATGAAGGTACCGTCTTCGTCTGTTACAGTCACGTTGTTTGTTTGAGTTGCTGGACCATCCGCAAAGACGTGCGTGGCCGTGGTGTTGGCGGGGCTGCCGCTGAAGGTGCTGATGGTGCCATCGCCCCAATTGACCTTGTAGCTGGTGATGGAGTCCAATCCGGGGTCGCTTACGGCGCCCAGGTTGAGCGTGTATAACGATCCTTCATCGACGGTGGCATCACCAGAGAGTGAAATGGTCGGTGGCACGTTTTGGATAGCGTAGGTAAAGGTCGTGTTGGCTGCGTTACCTTGGTTGTCAGTCGCGGTGATCGTTACCGTGAATGGACCGGCAGGCCCGTCTACAGCGTTTAGCGACCAACTCCAAGTGCCGGCAGTGTTATTCTGCGTGACCGTGCCTATAGAGGCGGATAGAGTAACCGTGCTGTTGCCCTGCGGATCGGAGAACGTGCCCGTGTTCGTGGCGGTGCCACCTTCGTTGACGCTGACAGCTGCTGAGTTGGAAACTATGGTTGGTCGCGCATTTGCTAGCGTCACGAGCCTCAAATTGTCAATCCCACCACGGGTGACACGGCCGGAGCCGGCGTTGTTAGTCTTTATCCGAACGAACAGTTCCTGACCTGCGTCCAAGGTTGTGGCCGTGTACGACAGACTGAATGATCTGAGTCCGGGGTTCAGCCCCGGACTGATGGTAGTTGCTGCAAGAACTGGTCCCGTGGCCGAGCCCCTGCGGAATTCGATTGTCGGAGAGAAGGCAACGATCGTACTGCCTGTAAGCCTCTGGAAAGCATCACCCGTCAACTGGTACGTCTCACCAGCCACCATCTGACCAGCATCCTGATTGACCGCTCCCTGGCCATTGAGTCCGACTGGATCAGATGCAAGTCGCAAGAATCGGCTTCCTTGGGTAGCTGTGTTTGATTCAAAACCACTGGGAGCCGATGAATCTTGAATGCGCAAGTCGGTAGATCCACTTGTTCCGCTGGCTTCGCCGTTCCATCCCAATGGTGTATATAATGAAGTAGTCGGCTTGAGGGGCCCCACACCTACTAACTCAAAACTCGGATTCTGCAGTGAGACAGTCAACAGCCGTCGGTCTTCCAGCGCCTCAACAAGAGCTCTGCGAGTTCTTTGGCGTAATGCGCCCTTCTGCCGACGAATTGTCTTTGTGCCGCCCAGATTTCGAAGAAGGGCTTTGCGAAAGGGGCTGAACATAGGTTGTCTCCGCTAGACCTTTTGGGTCGGTAAAGAATGAGTTCGACGGCCGCAGGAATATTCGGCTCCTAGCTCTAATGTTCACCCATTCCAAAAGTCCGACAGCCTGGCGTCCAAAATTTGAAAATTCTAATCAGAAAAGTTAACCGCCAACCCTTGCAGCTACTGCCTTGCACCACTGCGAGGGGAATTCTGACGCGGAATTGATAATCGAGAAAAGCCGCTGCTCAAGTGTCATTGCTCAAAGCAAGTTCTTACGGATAACATCAAATTGCGAAGAACAGCACCATGGTATTCAGGCGCAGGCGTGTCACTCAACGATGTACAGGGGGGAAAGTGATTTCTACGAGATCACCGTCCTTGATCTCAAAGCTTATTAAAGACTTAGCGAAATTGAGCTGTTGGTCGAGCGACCTGGCGGGAAAAAGAATCCATACACACTCTGGCCAGTATGCTTTAATAGAAAAAAACCCGCCATGGTGCTTCGCACTCACCAGGCGGGCTTGATGTTGGAAATGGAACTTGAATGGACAGATGACCGATTTTCGGTGTCACTGCAATTAACAATATGTCACTTCAATGATCACTGCCAATTCAAGAAATCGATCGTGTGCAGGTTCCTGTCCGCGTGTTAGCTTGACTAGTGGAATTCCTGCGGGACATTCTGGATCACAATTAAAGTTGTCCAAATTCGGTCAGTCGATTTGTTCGCTTGACTTATGTTGGAACGAAAAGTGTTAGTTGAAACATGAATTCAGCGGTGACAAGCCGATCGGTAGACGGTTTCGCAAGTGTGCTCTCCATTACTATTTTAGTAAGTGGACTTATCGAAAAAATCGCCAAACCAATACGCGCCTGAGTTTTGTGCGGGGCACGCCACTAGACTGAATTCCACATGAAACTTCCCTTGCCTGGTGCTAATTCGGACGCTCTGCCACGAATGCTTGCAGTGAACGATAGACCAATTCCACGCGTCGATTTGCCGGTGCTGCTGGGCCATCGAAATCTGGATAGATATCGCCTTCCCCCTCGACCGACGTATTAATCAACGTGCTCCATCGCAATCCTCGGATCTGTTCCGGCAGCACAAAGGTCATCGAATCTGGCGTACCGTTAAAAAGTAGCAACAGATCGCGTCCTACACCTTCGGGATCATCACTGAGGGCCGGTGAGGGCAACCAGCAAATCAAGCCAGCGGAGGGCTGTTCCCAGTTGTACGGCAAGCCAAAGTGGCTGAACCAGTTTACATCTGGGACTCCCCGCGCATCGAAGGCGCGGCCAGTCAGAAATCGAGTGCGACGCAAGGTTGGTATTGTCTTGCGTACTGCAATTAAACCACGTACAAAGTTCAGTAACTCTTGGTTTCGTTTAACCAGCGTCCAATTGAACCAGGAGATCTCGTTGTCTTGACAATAGGCGTTGTTATTTCCTTTCTGTGTTCGACGAACTTCATCTCCCATCACAATCATCGGGACCCCCTGACTTAACAGTAAGGTCGCCATCATATTCTTGATCTGACGCAACCGCAGCCGCTCAATGGGCTTGCGGCGAGTCGGACCTTCCACCCCATAGTTGTCACTACAGTTGTGGTTGTCACCATCGCGATTGCCTTCACCATTAGCCTCGTTGTGTTTTTCCTTGAAGCTGACAAGGTCATTCAAGGTAAAACCGTCATGGCTAGTAATGAAGTTGATACTGCAATACGGAGCTCTACCAGCGTGTTCATAGAGGTCGGAAGAACCTGCTAAGCGAGTTGCCAGTGGTCCCAGCATATCCCCATCTCCACGCCAAAATCGCCTCGCATCATCGCGATAACGACCATTCCACTCGGCCCATCGCAGGTCGCCAAAGGATCCCACTTGGTATGCACCAGCGGCATCCCAGGCTTCTGCGATGATCTTTGTATCAGCTAGCATGGGATCTTCTGCAATCACTTCCACCAGAGGTGGATTAGGCGTTAGGTTGCCATAGCGATCACGAGACAAGATACTAGCCAAATCGAATCGGAAGCCATCGATATGGTAGTTGTGCACCCAGTGCCGAAGGCAATGGAATATCAACTCTCTACATATCGGATGATTGCCGTTGAAGGTGTTTCCACATCCCGAATAATTGCTGTAGTGACTTCCGCCGCTATTCAAGATGTAGTAAACCTGGTTTTCAAGCCCTTTGAAGCTGAGCACGGGACCGTGTTCGTTTCCTTCACAGGTATGATTGAAGACCACGTCCAGAATCACTTCAATTCCGGCACGATGTAAGGCCTTAACCATCTGCTTGAATTCATTGACCTGTGCACCCGGGGCGTTGCTGCAAGCGTAACCTCGGTGCGGTGCAAAGAAGGCCATAGGATCATAGCCCCAATAATTTGGGCGTTCGGGCTGGTTGCCATGTATATCGAGTATCGGAAACTCGTGTACTGGCATCAGCTCAACCGCTGTGATTCCCAAGTCCTTCAAGTATGGAATCTTTTCGATCAATCCCAAATATGTACCTGAGTTCTTCGTGCGAGACGTATTACTCTTGGTAAACCCTCGCACATGAGTCTCATATATGATTGTTTCGGAGAGCGGCCGTCTGATGTGCCGATCACCTTCCCAGTCAAAGTAGTCATCAACTACTACACATTTAGGAGGCCGAATAATCCCATCTGTGCTCTTCTGAAAACAACCCGCTAACGCTTTCGCATAGGGGTCTATTAGTCGAGCATTTCCGTCGAACCAATGGCCAGATTCGGGATCGAACGGGCCGTTGGCTTGGAAGTGATAAAGTTGCCCGGGGCCAACTCCAGGCACAAAAACACTCCACACATCTCCCCATCTATCTGTGTCGCGATCGAAGTCAATTACTTCAGCAGGTTCACGGTCTTCTACGCGATCGTAGAGGAGAACTCTCATAGCCGTAGCACTACGACTAAAAACTACAAATTGAACACCGCGGTCAGTAACGACCGCGCCATACGGTAATTTGTAGGCAAATTGCAACTCAGGGTGCGGATGTCGCATGAGCATACTTCAGGGAGTCCTTCTCAACGCAAGGGGCAATAGTCATGGTTGACAGTAAAAACATACCACTCAACAACAACATGCCAAACGACTTCGACTCACCATCAATTGAAATCTCTTGAGGCGGTGCGAGATAGTCTGAGCACCCAAGGCGTACGGGAAGGCAGGACTTTCGGATATTGGAAAACTCTGCTGATCAGTAAAGGAAAAGAGGAGTCCCACTTGGCAGCTTTCACAATTAGTCAAACCATAACGGCTGTAAGTGGAACCAACCTTTGATTTGCATGTCACATCCAGGATCGCAGCCTCGTTTGCCGAGTCTGTAGAACCGTGAAATGAACCGCTCACTACTTTTGCAGACTGAGTTTTGTGGTGCAATCTGGCTCGCCACGTCAAACAAGTTGTCCGTGTCAAGAAGTTTCATTGCAACTGAATTGATTCATCCCCTAAAATCGTTTTAGGCAAAGAATTTTGTCATTATGCTCGCAACGAGGAGTTTTGAGAATTCAGAAAAATTATAATTTCCTGCCATTACAAGCAACCAACAGCCCTTTGGGAGGCAAAAGTTGAAATCTCTTAGACTCTTTTTTTGCTCATGGCTGGCGACTGCCATGGCCGTGTTTGTTACAGCTGAAGAGACATTGCAAACAGTCGATGTGTTTCCTGCGGGAATGCAAAACGTAGCACTGTATCGAATACCTGGATTGGTGTGCACACAGAAAGGTACCTTGCTGGCATATAGCGAGGCTCGATTGAACGGACGTTCGGACTGGGGGGAAATTGAGATACATCTCCGTCGAAGTGAGGATGGCGGGCTGACCTGGGGTCCGTCACTGAAAATCGCGCATCAAAGTGAGCGCATTGAGGGAAACCCTCGCAAGCCTAACGGTGGCGAGCATGAACAAACCGTCAATAACCCCGTTGCGATTGTTGACCAACAGACCGGAAGTATTGAGTTTCTCTATTGCGTAAATTATGCGCGCTGCTTCTCCATGCGCAGTGCGGACGACGGCCAGACATGGTCGACGCCCAAAGAAATCACGGAAATCTTCGAACCGTTTCGAAATGTCTATCCTTGGAAAGTAATTGCTACTGGACCAGGGCATGGCATCCAGTTGAAAAATGGCCGACTAGTGGTTCCCATCTGGCTAGCCTACGGAAATATCGGGGACCACGCACCTAGCGCGTCAGCCACAATATACAGCGATGATCATGGAAGGACTTGGCAGGCGGGAGACATCGCCGTTCCCAATCAGGGCGAGTTTCGTAATCCAAACGAATCCATGATTACTGAGTTGAGCGACGGTCGAATCATGTTGATCAGCCGAAATGTTTCCGGACCAAATCGCAAATTGATTACTGTTAGCCCGACCGGCAAGGACCAATGGAGTAAACCCGAATTCCATGACCAACTCTGGGAACCCGTCTGCATGGCAAGTATCCTTGCGCACCCGACGATTCCCAACTTGGTCCTGTTCTCTAACCCGCATACTCGCCCCGTGAATGCAGAAGGACAGGAAGTTCCTGGCGGACGAGGAAAACGTGAGAATCTGTCTATTCAACTATCGCGGAACAATGGAATGACCTGGGAACAGATGAGAACCATTGAACTTGGACCTAGCGCTTATTCAGACCTCGCTGTTCTGCCCTCTGGCAGGATTGCTTGTCTCTATGAAGGAGAAAATACAATTCGAATTGCAACGTTTGCTTTGGATTGGATTACGGAAATTCACTAAGGCGAGCGGCAGGAATAAACGTCCCAAGCCGAAACGTAAGTGAGGGATTCTTGTTCGGTCCCTCACTTACGCTTCGGGTTAGGATATGTAGATTTGTTTCTGCCACTCGCCTAAACAGTATTCAAGTCAATCGCAATGATTGTCAATCTTTCCGAGTTCCATTGTATGACCTAAGGTTGACATTCAACCCCGGCAATCGAAATCGGAGGGAGTGTTTGCGACCACTTATCTCGGATTTTGCTTGCCAGGAATTGTGAAAAATGGTTGGGTGTTCAGAAAGAGGCTCGGGTGTTATTTTTGTATTGTTCACATTTCCCGATTTACTTTTTGCGCTGTAGCCATGCATTGACCGAATTTACGCCAACTTACCCTACCAAAATCTGGGAGGGTCGGAAAAGTAGGCGTCGCTTAGACGAATTCTTTTCCGAGGAGTGTAAACGTGCTCCATGGTCGTGTACTGTTAATTTAGAAACAACATCTAGGTTGGAACATACATCCGGAAACGCATTACTGCGAAATGCACAGCAAATCGATATGAGTAAAGGTTTATAATGCATGCCCCCGAACGCCCTAGCGAATTACCTCCCCCGTCCACTGCACCTGCCGAGGGCTGGCACTGTACGCACATGTTCTACCGATTCAATCGTGCAGTACTAGCCGGCTTGACTGAGGAGCAGCGTGCAGCCGGAGCAATCGCTCTGGCCCAGATTCTTGACCCGGATGCCGAACACTCGACCATCCGGATGCAGTGCTTCATTGTTAGCGGACACAAGGCAGACTTTGGAACGCTGATGATGGATACCGATCCACTAAAGATCGATGGTATCCACCAGAGACTGTTGGCGTCACCCATCGGTGCCGCACTCGACGCCGTGTATTCCTTTGTATCACTTACTGAAATCTCAGAGTACGTACCTTCACCCGAACAGTATGCCAAACGCTTGATTGCTGGAGGGGAAGAGCCGGATTCCCCAGCACTTGGTGCAAAGGTAGCGGCCTATGAGAAACGGTTGCCAATGATGAATGCACAACGACTTACACCTGAGTTGCCAACCTGGCCTGCGATGTGCTTTTATCCCATGAATAAGAGTCGGGTCGTTGGAGCGAATTGGTTCACGACTCCGTTTTCGCTACGTAACGCCATGATGGCGGAACATGCTCAAAGCGGCATGGCCTTTGCAGGCAAGGTGACGCAAGTTGTAACCGTATCCATCGGATTGGATGATTGGGAGTGGGGGGTAACCCTTTGGGCGCGCTCGCCAAACTACTTGAAAGATATTGTGTACAAAATGCGGTTCGATGAAGCGAGTGCTAAATACGGGCAGTTTGGAGAGTTTTACGCAGGATACTTGGCGACAGGCGATGTCATTGCGAGACACTGTCTCGTAAACACGTAGTTTTCACAAAAAGTTAGGCGCTACCCAAGAGTCGCTGTGCAAAATGCAGGCTTGAATTGCAGAGGTTTTTTTGGCACCAAATGGTCCAAAGCTCTTACCTTCCCATTACCCGCGATGCAAGGAAGTTTGGGAGGATTGAGCGGCAGACAGTGGAGGCCATTTTTGTTCAACTTGAAATAAAACGCGGCCCTTGCAGCGTAGAGAGCCCACTTTTCATTGGTCGGATGGGTCGGTACGCTTTACAAGTTTAACTTCCTACAGAGCATCCCACTTGGGTCGCGCGACAATTTCAAGTCAAAATTAAAACCAAAAATCACAATCAAAAATCACAACATTGTAAAGAGGAGAAAAGTATGGCTCGCCCCGTGACCCTATTTACCGGACAATGGGCTGATCTGCCTCTAGAACAGATGGCCAAGCTTACTAAGCAATTCGGCTATGATGGAATAGAGCTTGCGTGTTGGGGCGATCACTTTGAAGTTGACAAGGCGATGTCGCAAGATGACTACTGCTCCAAGAAAAGAGCCTTGCTTGATTCGCACGGATTGCAGTGCCATGCGATCAGCGCCCATTTGGTGGGGCAAGCGGTATTGGATAATATCGACCAGCGTCACAAATCCATTCTTCCGGACTATGTTTGGGGTGATGGCAATCCAGCAGGAGTGAATCAGCGTGCCATCGAAGAACTAAAACAGACGGCTCGTGCTGCCCAGCGTTTTGGTGTTGGCGTCGTCAATGGATTTACTGGAAGTAGTATTTGGCATTTACTTTATTCGTTCCCTCCAGTTCCAGGTTCCATGATCGACGATGGATTCAAATTGCTGGCTGAGCGATTCAATCCGATTTTGGACGTATTCGGTGAATGCGGTGTCAGGTTTGCACTGGAGGTACATCCAACTGAGATTGCCTTCGATATTTACACCGCTGAAAGAACTCTCGAAGCGCTCAACTATCGAGAAGAATTTGGTTTCAACTTTGACCCAAGTCATTTGATTTGGCAGGGAGTTGATCCCGTCGAATTTATTCGAGCGTTTCCAGATCGTATTTACCATGTGCACGTAAAGGATGCTATTACGACCCTGAATGGTAAGAGTGGTATTCTAAGTAGTCATATTAATTTTGGTGATCCTCGGCGCGGTTGGGATTTTCGTAGTCCCGGCCGAGGTGGAGTTAATTTCGAAGAGATTGTTCGGGCCTTAAATGTCGCCAAATATCAGGGACCACTTAGTATTGAATGGGAAGACAGTGGCATGAACCGAGAGTTTGGGGCAGAGGAAGCTTGCCAGTTTACCAAGAAGCTAGACTTTAGCCCAAGTGATCGCGCCTTCGATGCTGCATTCGATGAGTAATGACTCACTAGCCAATGGCGGACAGTTAGGACTGACCCGCGAGGCCTGAACGGCCGGGGATCAAATGGTGCCTGAGGTCGCCCTACGGCCAACGGCTCAGCATCAAATCATGATTCAGATTCAAATCAACAAGCCGGTTAGGTACTGGGCAGATGCAGACGGATGTTGTTATCGAATTCAATGGTGCGAAGCTTGATTTGCCGAGAGGCACTTCAATTAGGGATGTGCTTGCGCAGGCAGAAATGCGTACCAGGTTGGTAGCCGTCGAACTAAACGGAGAAATTGTTCCCTGGGAGCGATTTGAAATTACCAAATTGAACAATGGGGATATTGTCGAAGCCGTAACTTTAGTTGGTGGAGGATAATGCATTTCTTCATGCATCCTTCCTGTGGAAACTTGCCATCCATGACCGTGACACCCGAACTTGATTCCGTCTTAACAATTGGCGACATCCAATTGCCTAGCCGACTTATCGTTGGAACGGGTCGCTACGACACCTTGGATATCATGCGAGATTCCCTGGAGGCGTCAGGAGCAACAGCGGTTACGGTGGCTGTGCGTCGTGAGCGGATGTATGATCGCAGTGGTCAAAACATCCTGGACTATCTCGATCCTGAAAAGTACATTTTACTGCCCAATACAGCTGGTTGTTATAACTGTGCGGATGCTGTTAGAGTTGCCCGTTTAGGACGTGAAATTCTTCGCAGCCTGGAAAACCCAGGTTCCAATTGGGTCAAGTTGGAAGTTTTGGGAGACAGTAAAACGTTGTTGCCGGATCCCGTTGCGACACTTGACGCCTGCAAACAATTAATCGACGATGGCTTCAAAGTTTTGTGCTATACCAGCGATGATCCCATCATGGCACGTAAACTCAAAATGGCAGGTGCGACTAGTGTCATGCCTGCTGGTAGCCCAATTGGAAGTGGGCAAGGAATACTTAATCCTAATAATCTGAGGATCATTCTCGAATATCTGAAAGAAGGCGATCCCAATTACCCTGTCATTGTAGATGCAGGAGTCGGGACAGCCAGTGATGTGGCAATAGCCTTTGAACTCGGAGCCGACGGAGTATTGCTCAATACAGCTATTGCACATGCGCGTGATCCTGTTCGAATGGCGATAGCTATGAAACTAGCAGCCCAAGCAGGCCGTGAGGCCTTTCTAGCGGGCCGAATTCCGAAAAGGCTTTACGCCTCGGCCAGCAGTCCCGAAGAAGGTGTTATCACTTCGCGACCTTGGTAACCCGAAGTGAGGAAAGGTATGCATCAGTGCCTTTTCTGCGAGTTATGTCGTCGTGAGATGCTGAAGGTACGACTGGACATCACCTGGTGCGTCGAGCTTGCCACCGAAACAAGTGATTCAAGAAGAATTTGAATTCCTGAATTGACTATGCAACACAGAACTAATGCAGCCTTCGGTACACACACGAACTCAACCGACTTGCAGCCTTGATGACCAACAATTCTTCAGGCCTATTCAGTGGACTTTTCCTTGAAAATAACGGATTGTCCAGAGGGCACTTGCTCCATGCGTCTCAAGCAATCGCTGTACCATGGCCCCTCGGGAAGGCAACCGTACCCATCAGGCGTAGTAGATAGAAAATCCGTGTTGGGAATGAATGGCGCATCTTCATTACGTAAGTCAGCCCAGTAATTGAGCTCGTCGACCTGAAGTTGTTCCAAGTCAAGAAACAACTGAATTCGATCGAGAATGTACTCAACATGTTGTTGGGCAACTGAACTCAGCGACTGAGTGTATGCTTGTTGAGCCTCTAAGAAATCTCTTGCGGTAATGTTTCCAGCTCCGGGAGTGACTAGTTGCAAACGCGTACTGACTACGCGTTCGTAAGCCAAAGCGGCGCTGGCAATTGCTATATCGTATTGATTCCGATCCAATTCAATTGCTCGAATATCGTTTCGAATCTGCAATTTGGCCCGATCCTGGGCATCAATTAGTCGACGAAGGGCTACGTTATAGTTGATGAGAGCCAATCGAAAAACGTTGCGCTCTCGGCGGCGGTTCAAAGGTGTGTCGAATTGCAGTCCTAGGGTTGTTGTACTGTCTTTGAAAGTGAATTCGAACGGGTCTCCAGATCCTGTGGGAGTTCGAATGGACTGTGACGCTTGCAGATCCAGCACGCTTTTCAATCCGTCGCCGGCATACTTTATTTGTCGCCATGCGTCAGCCAAATCGCCTCGCGTGTTCATCAAATCCAAACGCTGGACGAGAGCCGTCAACGTGGCTTCATCCATATCAATCTCTAACTTGGCCAATCCGGAGCCAAGTGTAAATAGCTCACTTCTGCTCAATTCAATCACACCATCGGCAATGATCTGCAGCTCCGAGTCGTCTTCTGCCAGTTCGACGCCTCGCCCGCTAAGCCGTGCTGTTACAAGTTGATCAAGCGCAGTCACTTCATTTTGAAGTTGTTTCGTTAGGCCAAGGAATTCATCCAGTCGCACCAACTGCTGATCGTTAGGCAATTCAAAATAGCGACGTTCCAAGGACAGGCTCTGCTCGTTTAGTGCGGCCCATGCAGCAATCAACTGATCTATCTGGGCGCCCGACTGCGGAGAGTCTGTGAATTGGTCATCAGACTCACTTGTTGTGAGCATACTCATCATTAATATTTCACGTCGAATTTGACTTAGCAGCAATTCAACAACCTCTGTGTGCCTAAACAGAGCTTGGGTCGGAAGAAGATTGCCTGCAGCCAGACCTTTTTGAAGTATTTCTACGTTTTGGCGGGTTGTTACTCGACTGTCTTCCAGCTCAAGTTGGGCAACAAGTAGTTCCAATGCCTGTACATCATCATCCTGCGTTTCTCCTAAGCTTGACAATACATTGGCAAGATTGAGCATTCGGCGGGACAGTTCTGCATATCCAGCGATGGCGACTGCAATGCCCTCACGTGCCTGTTGCTGAACTACCGAGGTTCGGCGGCGTTTTATTTGTTCCCGTATTACGGTGGCTTCATCACGAAGTGTTAGCTCTTCCAGTTCCGAAAGGTCTAGATTTAGCGGTAACTCCGTTGGCAAACCAACGACGAGCTTTAACTCATCCAAGGACTGTTCCAGTCGATTACAACTATTTATCAAATTGCCACGACTACGAAGTGCATTTTGTTCAAATTGATCTACTTGGTAACGCGGTATCTGCCCCACTTGCTCCATAGCGGTGCCGCGATTGAATCCGCGCAGGTTGCTAAAGTAGTCCTGAGTATTGATCGCGATACTACGATAGGTTAGCAACAGGGAGTAGTATTGGTTGGCTAAGTCGCGAAACATCGATTTGCGAAAACGAACAAAATCGCGGGCCGCATAGACAACATCTCGCTCCGCCTGCGTCAATGCTTCGAACTGTACATCGCGCTGAATCAGAGGCTGAGTTAACGAGACCAGCATTTCCGATCCCACAGAGGACGTAAACCCGCTGCTTCCATTAAAGGTCAATACGACATCGTTTGCAAATCTCGCAACTAGATCACCAGCGGTATATAGCGACCTTGTAATGCCAAGTCCTGTGGGTACGCCAAGAGTATTAACTTCGATTCCACCGACGCGATTGTGGCGGTAGTTTAAGGCAGTACCATTCCCCGAGGAAAAAAACTTTCGCTGATAATCGAAACGTTGTAGGGTGAGACTAAGTGCAGTTCGGTAAAGCGTTTCCTTGCGTGTTTGATAATCCCGACTATTGATTAAAGCAAGCTCCAGAATGTTCTCGAGATTTACTCTCGCAGCGTCGTCGAGCTGTGACTCGTCCACGTTGGACTCAAACGTCCGCGTGAACTCCTCTCGGACGGACGAAAATTCAAGCATCCGACGTAAGCAGGTCGCCGGCAAGGACAGCCAAGCATCTTCCGGAATCGGGACGATTCGAATCCCCAACTCTTCATCGCTGGCTTCTTGCAAGGAAGTGCTACTACTGGATATTTGTTGCGGAATAACATCTTGCGCAGATTGGGCACTTGTCAGCAGAATCTGACTTGCTTCTCTACCCGCAACCAAGCCAGCGTCCTGCGTGGACTGAACATTGTTGAAATTTCCAGATTGAGATTGCTGAATCGGTTCTTCTAATTCCGGTGAAGGGATGGGTTCAGCCGATTGGAGGTTTTCATAGACTGACGTTGAACTAGAATTCAAATTACGTGGTTCGGATGCGGAGGTGACAAGACCCGGAAGCTCGTAGCCATATAATTGTGGTGCCGGCAGAGGCAGTTTAGGATCCACAGGACAACTAGGATCATGAAACCTGCTTCGAGGATCAGGGGAAATCTGAAATCCGGGAAGTAGTCTCCAACTTGGCCCCACTCCCTTTTCGCCAATGATGCTGAAAGACTCCGTGTCGGCTGATCGGCGGTAATATGTTCGATTGCAACCCAAAATTCCCGATGTACATATCACCACAAGCCAGCAAACGGATGATGTTGCATATACCGATGGGCTAGTATTGTGAGCACGTGATTGTTGAGACGTCGGCATGGAGGGTTAGTGATAGCAAACTAGGATTGGAATGTTCCAGCCTTCCGGATGGCCTGGCTTAATCGCTATGAATGAATTAATCGACACAATCGATAACTTGCATTGTGAAGATGTTCTGTGTTCCAGTGAGGAAATCTGGGTAGACTTTATCTCCTCACTAAAGGGGACCACGCTTGGTTTGGACGTTTGCCTGGTTTGCCTAGTCTCCTATAATCTACTCAAGTTCTTTGGTGAGTAAACGTTTCAATTGATAGACCCCTATAACAATCGATACAACGTTGGCTTGGTGTCAGCCCAAGGTTGATATGGTATCGACAATGAAAGAATACGCATGAGTCGTTTGAGCAACTATTTTGTTGCGATGTGCTTCGGACTGGCCGCTGCGTACGTCAATGCCTCAGAGTTATTTCTTGCGGGAGCCGCGACAGCGGATCTCACGCCAGCTGAGGGAGTTTCTTTGGACGGACCAATTAGCAAGCCTGGCCCCGTCCTAGGCGTACACGATTCCTTGACTGCCAGGGCGATCGTCTTCCGTGAGGCTGAGTCTTCTGTCTTGATTGTCATCAACGACATGTGCATGATCGACCGACAAGTTTATGATGAAGCCAAAGCCCTGGTTTTCCAAGAAACGGGAATTCCTGTCAGTCATCAACTCATGGCAGCCACGCATACGCATGCAGCACCTCGCGTATCGCGCATCAGTACGAGGCCGCCTGATGAGGCTTACCGCAAATTCGTGGCGCGTCGCATAGCGGACGCCGCTGTTAGAGCCAATTCGAATCTTGCTCCCGCCAAAATAGGCATTGGTACCTTCC
>JAGQOY010000161.1 GCA_020427005.1 Planctomycetales bacterium | reverse complement strand
GTTGGACGAACAAGGCATCGAGGGCGTTGATGCGGCTCGGGGAAAAGCGCGATCGCATCAGTCTGAGGGGGCGACGGCAGTGTTCGTGGCGATCGACAAAAAGCTAGCCGCAATTCTCGCGATCACTGATCCAATCAAGCAAAGCACTCCGGCCGCGCTAAAAACATTGCATGAACTAGGTCTGAAAGTCGTGATGTTAACCGGCGACGCCGAGCCGACCGCGAAAGCCGTCGCCTCGAAGTTGGGCATCGACGAGTTTCGTGCCGGCGTTTCGCCAGAGGAAAAGCATGAATACGTTCGCAAGTTGAAGAAGGAAGGCAAAACGGTTGCGATGTGTGGCGATGGGATCAACGACGCTCCTGCTCTGGCCGAAGCAAACGTTGGCATCGCCATGGGGACCGGTACTGGCGTTGCGATTGAGTCAGCGGGCGTCACGCTGGTCGGCGGCGATCTGCGCGGTGTGGCTGCGGCAGCGAATTTGAGCCGTAAAACGATGAGCAACATTCGACAAAACCTATTCTTCGCCTTCATCTACAACGCATTGGGAATTCCGGTCGCGGCTGGGTTGCTCTATCCGTTGTTCGGAGTGTTGCTCAGCCCCATGATTGCAGCGGCAGCGATGAGTTTCAGCAGTGTGTCGGTGATCGCAAATGCACTTAGACTGCGAGCGGCCGATCTATCAAAGTAAGTTGGGTCGGTCGTTACAAATTGCCCAACCAAGAAGACTGGAACAAGGAAGCCGAAATCCTTTCAGAGACGCGAATCTGGTGTACACAACCCCGCTGGTCGTCAAGCATGGCGAGCGAGTGCGAATACGATTGATGAACTTTGCTCCGATGCAACATCATCCGATTCACTTGCACGGCCATACTTTTTGGGTCACCGGTCACGAAGGTGCTCGCTCGCCCAAATCAGCTTGGATTCCACGAAACAACGTGCTCGTTGGAATCGCGCAAGCGACCAACTTTGAGTTCGTGGCCAACAATCCAGGCGACTGGATGTTCCATTGCCACATGGTTCATCACATGATGAACCACATGACTCGGCAAGTCGGACCGCGCATGCGGCGAAACGTGTCTGTCGACCAATACCTTGCCAACGTGTCGAACCGCCCGCCCGTCGACGCCACTCGAAACGATCCAGGGTTTATGACGCCCGGCTATCCTCAAGAGATGAAAGGGATGAACATGTCGGATTCAATGATGCAGTTGATCTGGAATCGCCGTGAAGTTCAGGGCATGCGAGCGATGTGGCCGATGTCGATCATGGGCTTGATGACAGCACTGCGAGTATTGCCAGATGACCTTTATCACAAAGTCATGGAAACCGACGAACCGGTGGAAAAGGGTAGTGTCTTTGCAGAGATCGTGCGTCGGTTTGGCGATCCTGAAAAATACGAGCCTGGAATGATGAAGAAGATGCCCGGCATGGAAATGTGACTTTGGGATCGGACCATTAACTCCAGGACATCCTCACGCTAGGATGCAGTTTTATCTTGCTCCCGAACAGGCCGTTGAAAATCTATGCTTTCTGACGATGACAAAAAGAAGCTTTCCCACCGTCTTGCTCGAGTAACAGGACAGGTCGAGGCCGTCAGTCGGATGATCGATGAAGATGCGTACTGCGTCGACATTCTGATGCAGCTATCTGCTGCAACGGGAGCTCTTGGCAAAGTCGGTCAAATCGTCCTAGAGAATCATCTGCGAACCTGCGTGGCTGACGCAATGAAGAACGGAGACGGCCCCGAACGCGAGCAGAAGTTAAACGAGCTGATCGCGTTGTTTCGGAAGTATGCCAGCGTTGTTGATTGATAGTCCGGCAGTTTTCTCGCTTCTAAGAAGACGGAAGTCCAATCGGGATGCGTGTCAAAAAGGCAGGGGTAGCGTGCTGCTTCACCGCGAACGAAGCACGGTTCCACTTAGGTCGCTACCCCCGCAAGCGTTAGATGCTGAATGTGACGCAATTCTTCACGCAACTTACAAGATATTCTCAGCATGCTTGGCAATCGATGGTATTGGGTTGAGCTAACTCGAAGTCAGGGCTGGAACAAGGTTGCCATTTTCTGGGAATCGACAACCGATCGACCTGATTAATGAGTGGCAAGTCGATCCAGCTGCGTGGCACGAATTCGGCTCGATTTTTCGAGTAAATCCCGCTGCGAATCTACTCTGCGAAACGAGCCACCAAGCAGATAAGGCTGGTTTTCCATAGTCCTTGAAAAAATTTGCGGTGGCGAATCGAACTGGTTTATCGTTCTGGCCGTCCTTTGTCGTTGGAGTGCTGCTTGCAACGATAACCATTGGTTGTTGGTTCTGGTTGTCGCCACGTCTGAAGGTCGGCCAATCCGATTCTGTGGTTGCATCCGTTAGAAACAAATGAAGGTTCGCGAGAAGTGCCTTATAATGTGTTTCGCAAAATGAACCTTGGTTGGCGAGCAGCAGTTCGCTCGCAGTATCCCTGACAGATTGAGATCATAAATGAAATCGAAGCTACTTGCTGTAATTGCAACTCCTTTGCTATTACTTTCGTCAGGTCAACTGTTCGCTTCGGAACCTGTGGTTGTTGTATCGGAAGCGGCTGTCAGCGGTGCAAAGCAACCGCGAGTTGCAGTTGATCGAGCCGGAATGGTCTTTGTGGCATTCGGAGCTGGTCAAGAGATTTATGTTTGCAGTTCAGTTGATGGGGGCAATAGTTTCAGCAAACCCATTCGAGTCGCTCAAGTACCGGGGCTGGCCCTGGGCATGCGGCGCGGTCCAAGAATTGTTGCAGACAACGGGTGGGTGGTCGTATCTGCGATTAGTCACGAATCAGGGGACTTGATGAGTTGGCGATCGGACGACAATGGCGAATCGTGGAGCGAAGCGAAGAATGTTAACGACGCAAAGAACAGCGCCCGTGAGGGTCTCCATGCGATGGCCGTTGGTCCGAATGGAATGATCGTCGTTGTTTGGTTGGATCATCGCAATAAAGGAGCACAGATTTTCGGCACTATTTCTCTGGATGGTGGAATGAGTTGGAAGCCGAATCAACAGATTTACGTTTCACCGTCGAGTACCGTTTGCGAGTGCTGTCATCCCTCTGTGGCAATTGGTCCATCGAATGAAATTTATGTGATGTGGCGAAATTCGATTGCTGGTAACCGAGATATGTACGTGACGCGGTCAGACGACAAAGGTGAAACGTACGTGGACGCGTGGAAACTTGGAAAAGGTACTTGGCAGTTGAATGCTTGCCCCATGGACGGAGGCGATCTAGCGGTTGCCGGAGACGGATCTCTGAAAACGGTTTGGCGGAGAGATAAGACTCTCTACACCACGGGCGACGAAAAAAGCAATGAAGTGATGCTGGCTCTAGGCGAACAGCCTTGCCTAGCCATTGGTAAAACAAATGGATATCTAGCTTGGATTGAAAGACGCGGTGGGGAGCTCAGGATATCACAGCTTGACTCCAAAAAATCAACGGTCTTGGCCAAAGAAGCATTCGATCCATCGGTGGGTATTTCGCATGAACCTAGCAAGCCAGTTGTTGTTGTTTGGGAATCGCGTAATACATCGGGCACGTCAATTCTTGCGTCGACAATACATGAATAACTTGGAGAATGCTTTCCACTAGCGAGAAACAACAGAGGGATTCTGAGAGTCAGCTTCGGTCTAAGGTTTCTTCACCGATCCAATTCAGCAAATCGGGTGTGAAAAGAACCGAGCTGAGTTGTCCAGGTTTAATCAGAAATTATGGCCGTTGTAGCAGAATAGTTTTTAACCTATTCGATTTTGAGCTATTGTGTGAGCATTGCCGACGGAGTTAGTGAGACGAATGTTGACTTAAGATGACAATCAGACCTTGGAGTCAAGGACAACCAATAGTGCGTTCAAGTTGAGCCAAACGTGAGGCTAACGTTGACTCGAGCTTGATGACTTGCAATTCGTACATCAACAGCTCGGTATAATTGTCAGTGAGCTGCACGAACGTTGTTTTGCCAACCGAATATTCAGACAGAGCAATCTCAAGAGCTTGGTCAGCTCGCGGAATGATCCGTTCGCGATAGAGTGTTCGTTGCTGATCAAGCGCGTCGATTTCACTGAGTAGTCGTCGCAGTCGACCTTCAATCGTTAACTGCTCTGACTGACGAAGCCTTGCTGTGGACGCCCGGTTCGCGGCGGCTTCGTTGATGCCCCCTTGAATCTTGTTGCGATAAATCGGTAGCGTCATGCCTACCGAAAAGCTAATGTTGTCGATGCCATCAGCCACAGGGCTAAGCGCTTGATTGCGAGTCATGAACCCGTACTGTGCTCCGAGCTGAAAGTCCGAGTATCGCTGTAAGTTCGCGAGTCTTTGCTTTTGTAGATCACGCTGAATCTGGAAGCCAATTCCTTTTAGCTCGGGATTGCATTGTTCGGCCAAGGCGACCAGCGCATCGAGTTGTGTTGGTAGGTTGTCGAGATCCAAGGCGACTTCAGTTTGAATGGAAAAAGTTTGAGGCTGTTGCAAGTACGCCGCCAATTCTGCTTCGGCGGCGGAGCGCTGGCTGGCTAAATCGAGCAACTGTTGCCCCAGTCGTTCACGCTGGATCTCAGCGTTCAGCACGTCTTGCTGGGAACCACCCGCCTTATAACGTGCTTCGGCAACTTGAATCAAATCGTCGACCAGTTTTTGATTGTCGATCAGAATCGCGGTACCTCGCTGCGCAAACCAGACTTCGTAATATGCCAACCGAACAGCCTCAGCAATCTCGCGTTGGATCGATTCGACTTCGGCCTGTGCAATATGGACTTCTTGGCAAGCGATCGCGGCCCGAGCCTTCAACTTTTCTGGCCAAGGTATATTCTGCGAAAGCCCGATTGTGTTCTGCATGCGGCCGCCAGCAGTTTGCAGAGCATTGTTGGGGATCGGGAAGAACATGTTGTCTAGCATTGGGTCCTCAAGCGACTTCGCTTGAGGAACGCGATTCTGGGCTGCCTGTACGCGGTATCGAGCCGCAATGATCTTGGGATGGCCCGCCAGTGCTGTCTGAACGCACGATTCCACGGATAGTACAGAGGGCAAACCGCCTAGCGAATCCGTGACTAACGCGGGCGGTTGCGCTGCTGCGTGGACGTTCCTGTCATCAACAGCTTTCCTGTCAGCAGCCAGTGAAATTTCCGCTTCAGTTCTTCTGGGGGCGGCATCTACGTCAGTCTCATTCCCTCTCTCATCAAAATCGCGCTGACTGGCTAACTGGAACGGAGAGCTAGCCTGGACAATGACCGACTTTGATTCCATTGCGGAATTATCTAGAGGGCGGATTGTATCGGTCGTAGGGCGTGTAGCGAACGACTTTGGTGACTGGCAACCGGCAATAGCAAGCAGTTCGACAACTGAAAGCAACACTCCAGCCCACCATGTAGCTTTGCTATAATTCATCCCCGTCTCTCCCGTCCCTGTTTTGGAACCATCACACGATGTTTGAGTTATCGGAACTGTGACGGTCTTTTCGCCGCGATATTCGGCAAGGCACTATCCCTAGGCACAATCCGCACAATTGGGACGCGTATTCCAGCCAGCCAATGCAAAAAATCAAAAAAATCGCGATCGCCGTGAAGGATCGCGATTTCACAAGCATCAAACGACTGACGTAGTTTTCCGCGTGTGTCTGCGGTCACGCAACACGGAGATCCAATGTCAGCCAATGATAAAACAACGGAAGAGGACTTAGTTTGTCGAGCGGCAAGCGGGGATCGCGATGCGCAGCGACAGATCTACGAGACTTATGGCGATCGTGTCTATCGGACGGCTGAGCGAATTGTTGGTGAAAGCAATGCTGCGGACGTGATGCAGAATGCGTTCATCCACCTGTTCGGCAAACTTCCAAGTTTTCGAAACGAATCAACTTTTGCCACTTGGCTGCATCGTTTGGTAGTCAACGAGGCTCTGCAACACCTCCGACAGCGAGGACGTCGCACGATGAAAACACAGCCGCTGACGCAGCTAGATGTCGCTGCTGAAACCACGTCGCTGGCAAGCGAGGTTGTCGAAATGGTGACCAAAGCGATGGAGCGGATCGAGCCAGATTTGCGATGGATTTTTGAGTTAAAGGAAGTCGACGAGCTGTCTTATGCGCAGATCGCCGAAATTGTCGGAATACCCGAGGGCACCGTCGGCTCGCGGTTAAATCGAGCGCGAAGGGAGTTGCGAGAACAGCTTTTGAAACTCGGATGGGACCACTGAACATGCACACAACTGATATGACTGACTGTTCCTTCGTGCGAGACCATCTATCAGCATTTATGGATGGCGAGCTGGCATCTACGACAACTGAGATAATCGCGCAACATCTGGCGACCTGCGATTCGTGTTCGCATGAACTTGCGCAATTCCAGCAGATGAGTTCTCTGGTAAGCGGTTCGACGTTGGACGCAGGCAACAATGCGAATAGAAGTCCGCTGCCGCCGTGGGAGTTGCTTGAGAAGCGAATGCCGCCAAGTGGTACTGCAGGCACTGTTGGTTCTGATATTGAAACTCAGCCTGCGCAAGTCCCTACGCCCACTGGCTCGCGAAACTGGACGTTGATGTTCGGTGCGGTTGCCGCACTGGCAGCATCGTTGCTGATCATCGCGGGTTTGTCGCTTCCTAAAGGTGGCGATCGCACAGCTGTGCAGCAGGCGAGTTTAGCGTCAATCAATCTACAACCAGTGCTCGAATCGTTCCAACAGAATTCAGAGGCAGCGCTGAGTCGATTGAGCGATCAATTTACCGTTAAAAACATTCCGTTGGCTGAAGCTGATGCCGATTTAGGACGAACTACCTACGTCAACACGGCGGCCAATGAAAATGCGTTACCTGGCGGTGCAAGACTGGCCTCTGCCACACTGATCTCGCTCCCATTTTGCAAATGCCCTCCAGGTCAATGCTCATGCGAAGGGGGCTGCAATTGCGTGGCCTGCGTTTGCCAACGTCCGGACGGATCGACCTACTTGGTATTCGAACACTGCAAGTCTCAAGGTGTAAGCTTTGGTGACTTGCCAGTAAAACTCGTTCTTCGCGATGGTCATCAAATTCAGCAGGTGACGATGAATGGAACGCAAACTATCTCATTCGATCGATCGACTGGAACAATAACAGCTGTCGGCCTGCGAGACGATGCAGAAATTGAAACTCTTCTTGCAAGTAACTAATCATGAACACGCAAACGTCTCCGGGTAAATCTCGCTTCGCGGGCGTGTGGTTCGCATTGCGGATGGTTGAGGTTCGCTTACGTTTCATCGCGATTCTAGTTGGTCTTGGACTCGTCATTGGCTACTGGGACACCATTCAAAACTATTGGGATCACTACACCAAGCCAGCCGTATCGACCGCCAGCAATGTCGCCAGTGGCACTGAGTTCTATTGTCCAATGGACCCGTCGGTGATTCGCGATAGCCTTGAGCCGAATGGATCGGTGCCGAAATGCCCGATTTGCGGCATGCCATTGTCGCTTCGCAAAAAGGGCGCGCCCATGGTATTGCCTCCTGGTGTCGTCGGTCGCGTCAGCCTGTCCCCAAATCGCGTAAGAATGGCTGGCATCCGCACGAGCGAAATCGGGTTACGACCGATGGAGATGTCGATTCGTACCGTCGGTGTGGTTGCTTACGATGAGAGCCATCAGTCGCAGATTGTCAGTCGCATTGGCGGTTACATCGAGAAGTTATTTGTTGATACGACCTTTGTTCAGGTAAACAAAGGGGACGCTTTGGCAGAAATCTACAGTCCTGAGCTTTACACGGCCGTACAGGAACTGAAGGTTGCCAGCCAGATATCCAACAGCAATCTCAGCAAGATGGCCCGTGAAAAGGTCCGGCTTCTCGGCATCGAAGATCAGGAAATCGATTCGATGCTCCAAAGCGGAGATGGGAAGTACCGCGTGATCGTCCGCTCGCCGGCATCTGGGTTCGTGATTCGAAAGATGGTCCAACAAGGTTCAACCGTCACACCTGGTCAATTGTTATTCGAGGTTGCAGATCTCGCCGAAGTCTGGATCGAAGCGGACGTTTATGAACGCGACCTGAGTCTAGTCAAAGTCGGCCAAGAGATTGAAGCGACAGTTGACGCCTATCCGAATGAAAAATTCAAAGGAACCGTAAGTCTCATCTATCCAGAACTCGATCCGGCCACTCGCACCAATCGCGTCCGCTTCGATGTCGATAATGCCGAGCGTCAACTTCGAGCTGGAATGTATGCGATGGTGACGTTGTCGACTCCGGTTCAGCAGACCGAACCTTTCGAAGCGATGCTCGTATCAACCCAGATTTCGCCCACGAATCGCGAAGCGGCGATCGTCAAACAAGCCGTTTGCCCGGTCACTGGGGCCAAGCTTGGTAGTATGGGGGCTCCAGTTGACGTGCAGGCCGATGGTCAGACGGTCTATCTTTGCTGCCCCGGCTGCGAAAGTGCTATTGCGAAGGACCCCCAAAAATATCTGTCTCGGATTCGCACTGTTTCGGAGAACGCTGTTTTGTCGGTACCTGAAACTGCCGTGATTGACACAGGTGATCAAAAGATTGTTTACGTTGAACGCGAGCCAGGAACCTATGAAGGAGTCATCGTTGAACTTGGGCCAAGATCCAATGGCTACTACGCAGTCATTTCAGGCTTGCTACCGGGTGATCAAGTGGCCGCAGCGGGTGCATTCTTAATCGATGCCGAAACGCGTCTCAATCCAGCCGCATCGGCCAGCTACTTCGGTGCCAGCGGTGGACCATCAAGCGGTGGAGCATCAAGCGGTGGAGCATCAAGTGGTGGAGCATCAAGTGGTGGAGCAAGCGGTGCGTCTAGCGATCCCAACGCTGCAATGCCCATGGATACAACCAAGAGCACTTCATCAAGCGAATCCGAAAAGGTGAACTTTGCGACTTCTCGCCTGACGGAGGATGAACTTGCAGAAATCGGCAAGCTATCGCCGGAGGATCAAAAATTGGCGAAGCTTCAAGTTCTCTGCCCTGTGACCATGGAGCCCCTTGGTTCGATGGGTAAGCCACTTAAGGTCACAGTTGGCGACGATGCTGTGTTGGTTTGTTGTAAAGGCTGCCTCAATTCCGTCAAGAAGAACCCAGAGAAGATGCTTGAACTCGTGCGACGTTGGCGTGAAGCGAACGCTGCACCATGATTGAACGCATTGTCGAATACTCGGTACGCAATCCGCTGATCATTTTGTTCATCTCGGTCGGCGTTGCCATCTGGGGTTTGCACTCAACCATCAATACACCCGTTGATGCGATTCCCGATTTGTCTGAAAACCAGGTCATTGTCTTCGCCGACTGGCCTGGTCGCAGTCCGAAAGAGATCGAGGACCAAGTCACCTATCCGCTGTCTGTCAATTTGCAGGGACTCGCAGGCGTCAAAGCGATTCGGGCGACCAGTGAATTCGGCTTCTCGATGCTGAACATCATTTTCGAGGAGGGTGTTGACTTCTATTTCGCACGACAACGAGTGCTAGAGAAGCTGTCGGTCGCTGCGACTTTTTTGCCTAAAGACGTTTCGCCCTACTTAGCGCCTGATACAACTGCGCTTGGTCAAATCTATTGGTACACGGTTGAAGGCGACGGCTACGACACCGGTCGCTTGCGAGCCATTCAAGATTGGTACGTGCGCTATCAACTCTACAGCGTTCCAGGCGTTGCCGAAGTTGCATCGGTCGGGGGCTTTCCGATCGAGTATCAAATCGACATCGACCCGAATAAGCTGAGGTCCTACGGGATTACACTTGGCGAACTGTATTCGGCAGTCGCGCGTTCGAACTCATCGGTCGGCGGACGCGTTGTTCAGAAAGGCAACTCTGAGTATATGGTGCGCAGTACGGGGTGGATCACATCGCTAGGCGATGTCGAACAGACGGTTATCAAGTCCGTCGATGGTACACCCATCCATGTGGGTGAAGTCGCCGTCGTGCAGTTTGGTTCGAGCCAACGCCGAAACGTACTCGAGAAGAACGGCAGCGAAGCGGTCGGCGGCGTGGTGCTCATGCGCTTTGGTGAAAATCCGTTGGTCGTGACCGACCGCATCAAAGCCAAGATTGAGCAACTGCAATCGGGGCTTCCCAAAGGTGTTCGCATTGTTCCGTTCTACGATCGTACCGAGCTGATTCACAGTGCCGTTGAAACGGTGTCTGGCGCACTTATCGAAGAGTCGCTCGTGGCCAGCGCAGTGATATTCCTGGTGATGTGGCATCTCCGCAGCGCACTGATCATCTGCATCATGCTGCCAATGTCTGTGCTGATCTCATTCATTCTAATGCGTCAACTCGGTATTTCCTCCAACATCATGTCGCTCTCCGGTATCGCCATTTCGATCGGCGTATTGGTTGATGCGGCCATTGTGATGGTCGACCAGGGTGCGCACACGTTGCATGAGAAATTCGGCAACGACAATGTACATGGTGATACCCGGAAGTTATTGACTCCGGCGCTACGAACGGTCGGTCGCCCCATCTTCTTTTCTCTTGCCATCATGATCCTCAGCTTCATTCCTGTGTTCGCGATGACCGGCATGGAGGGCAAGATGTTTCACCCGCTGGCCTACACCAAGTCATTCGCACTCATTGGCGTTTCAATCCTGGCCATTACATTGGTTCCCGCAATTATTCCATGGATGCTTCGCGGACGTATTCGACATGAATCGGATAGCTGGTTAGTGCGCCGCGTGATTGAGATCTATCGGCCCGTTCTCAATTTTGTCATGGACCATCCTTGGCCGGTGGTCTGGACAGTCTCAACGATTTGTATTCTGGGTTCAATCCCGACCGGTTCAAAGCCAGTATTTCTCTCTGCATTGACGCTGGCCCTTGGCATGGCCGCTTGGGCATCTTGGGGTGAAGAGGCATCGTTTCGAAAGTATTGGAAAACGGTTGCCGGTGGTTGGACGCTGGCATTTGCCATCCCGCTTCTGATCGCAATCACTCGCGGTTGGCGTCCCGAGTTCTTGCCGCCTTCGCTCGCGACAAACTCTTGGGCAATTGCCGGTATTGTCCTGTTCGGCTCATTAGCCCTTAGCGTCGTACTCGTTTGGCTGCTATCCCGGTTGCGATACGCCGCGACCGCCTCGATGTTGGGCAGTTTGATCGTGGTCGCACTTGTCGCGCAACAAACGATGATTCCGTTAGGGCGCGAATTCATGCCGCCGCTGAACGAGGGCTCAATCCTCGACATGCCAGTAACGATTCCACGAGCTTCAGTCACAGAAGTCGCCGCCGACTTAAAGGCTCGCGACGCCGAGATTCGCGCTTTCCCAGAAATCGAGTTGGTTGTTGGCAAGGCTGGCCGCGCGGAGACACCAACGGATCCTGCACCGCTGGACATGGTGGAAACGGTTATCAACTTGCGCAACCGAAAGTTTTGGCCAAAGCGCGAACTCCGGTACGACGATGCTCATCGGCAAGTTGCTCGAGTGGTCGAAGCGCTGGCCAACGCCGGTTACTTCGATACGGCTGTCGAACAAGACGCTCGCAGCCAATTGACGAACGACGTCACTATGCTGGTACTTGAAGACTTCGATGCCATGATGCGCTCGATGGTATTGCAAGAGCAGAATTTATTCGAGGAACAACTTTCAAGTGACCTCGTCAAAGCTGCCGTCGATAAGACTTTGCAACTAATGGAAGTCAACGGCAGCCTGACCACAGCAGCGCCGAGTGATTTGGGTACGCAAATATCTACTTCGATCACGAGCGAAGTGCGCGTTGGACTGACTCGCTACGCAGACGTACCGATCGTACAGAAGATCATCGCAGAAACTCGCGAGTATCTGACGCAGCAGTCGTTGATCGCAGTTGGCTCCGATCCGAGCGTTTTAAAGTCTGGAGCCATTTCGACGGCCATTCAGTCAGCGACTGAATTACTTGGTGGCAATCGTCCGAGATTTGAATCCATTGTGCTCGATCATGTTGCAGACTACCGCGACCAGCGTTGGGGCAGTTTTGTGCAAGAGCTCAATTGGCGTCTATACGATGCGGCGGTGCCGATGGTCAATCAATTCGCCATCGATCGAACCCGTGCAAAGCTTTTGGAGACCGATGAATGGAAGCCGCCCGCTGCTGACTCCGCGCTACTTCAACTTAAAGAACAGCTACAAAAACCCTTCGCCGAAGAACTCTTTTTGTGGCAGAAGGACAAGTCGAGCTTGCTCAACGAACTCGACAGCGTCGTGCGTATGCCAGGCTGGGGGAATATCTGGACGCAGCCGATCATCAATCGAATTGACATGCTAGCGACGGGGGTCAACACCATGTTAGGCGTTCGCGTCTTTGGTGATGACATCAACAAGATTTCGGAAAAGAGCAATGAGATTGCAGCCGTCTTGAAAAAGCTCCGAGGAGCCGTCGATGTCTCGGCAGACCAAGTTGTCGGCGAGGGTTATCTTGAGATCGACATCGATCGCGAACGCGCCGCCCGTTACGGTGTCAATATTGGAGACATCCAGGACACTATCGAAACGGCGCTTGGCGGTCGAGTTATTACGATGACAGTGGAAGGACGTGAGCGTTTTCCAGTTCGCATTCGCTACGCCAGAGCATTCCGCGACGATGAGGAGTCGGTTAAAAACCTGCTCATCGCTGCGTCCTCCAGTGGCAGTGATATGTCAGGTGGTATGCCTTCTGCAGCAACTGCGAATGCAACACCCGCGAGCAAGATACCATTGCAGATACCACTATCACAAGTTGCAGACATTCGCATCGTTGCTGGTCCTTCCATGATCCGCAGCGAGAACGGACTATTGAGATCGTATGTGCGTTTGAATGTTCGTGAACGAGACATTATCGGATTCGTCGAAGAGGCTCAGGCCACCGTAAGTTCATCCGTAGAAATGCCACCGGGCATGTACATCGAATGGACCGGACAATTTGAACATGAAGTGCGCGCCAGGCGAACGCTCTCGATTATTGTTCCCGCCGTCGTGCTTACCATTTTTGTGTTGCTCTACGTTGTCTACCATGACTTAGCCGACACTCTCATCGTGATGTGTCTCACTGTGCCGGGCGCGATCTTTGGTGGAATCCTGTTTCAATACTTGTTTGGCTATAACTTCAGCGTGGCAGTTTGGGTTGGCTTCATTGCCTGCTTTGGCCTCGCCACCGAAGGCGGATTGGTCATCCTCGTTTATCTGCGAGAAGCAATCGAGAGGCGCGGTGGACTTGAGAATCTGACGTTAGAACAAGTTCGCGAGGCCGTCATGGAAGGCGCCGTCCATCGATTGCGTCCCAAGTTGATGACTGAGTTAACAACCATGATTGGCTTGGCTCCCATGCTGTGGGCCACAGGCACAGGCTCAGAGATCATGCAACCGATGGCAGCGCCGGTGCTTGGTGGTATTCTCGTTGCGGACGAAGTCATCGACCTGTTGTTGCCCGTGCTGTTTTATCGAGTCCGCGCCTATCGTTGGCAAAAAATTCACGGTTCTGGCGAGGCTGAGATATCCACGAAAGGTGATTCCTCGTCTCCGTCGGATAAAAGTAAAGTTTTAGCTTAATAGAGTCTGAAGGATCAGGCTTTTAGTGGCATCTAACATCAACGGATGCTATTTCACTGGTTTAAAAACGAAGGCCAAGTTCATGACTTACAAATTTCTCGCATTGTTTTCGCTCTCCGCATTTTTCGCTTTGGGTTTGGCAATTCACTCCGAAGCTCAAGAAAACACTGTCAAATCGCTTGGAAAGGAACAGGGAGATAAATCCGCCGACGCGGAAAAGAAGATCGCTGGAGCGCTTTCCAAGTTATCAAAAGAGGATCGCGATTTGGCGGTTGCGCAGCGGTTCTGCGCCGTGATGGAATATGGCAGACTCGGCGCTATGGGAACTCCTGTCAAATTGATGCTCGATGGCAAGCCTGCATTCGTTTGCTGCAAGGGTTGCACAAGCGAAGCGCAAGAAGACCCAAAGGCGACATTGGCCAAGGTTGAGAAGCTGAAGAAAGCTACTGCAGAACTTGCAAAGCTCTCTCCCGAGGAGCGTGCCAGTGCTGAAGGACAAAAGTATTGCGCAATCGCCAAAGGCAGTTTTCTCGGAGCCATGGGCGCTCCCATCAGACTTGAGCTGGAGGGTAAACCCGTTTACCTTTGCTGCGAAGGCTGCGTTGCTAAGGCCAAAGCCGACCCCAAAGCCACACTCGCAAAGGTTGAAGAGCTCCGTCGTCCAGGGTTAGCAGATGAAGAAGATCATGATCACAGCGAGCCATAGGCGGTTCTATGTCTGAGTTAGCAACTTAATTACGCGGCCTTGCACGAGTAGCTTTTCAGCAAACCGCCGAGTCGTTCGTTGCAGCGAATGTTACTCAAGCGAACTATCTGAGAGCGACTCGTGATTCGTTTTCGCTTCGTTGAGGTGGGCTTCGTAATCAATTCGTTGTCAGCGCCCTGATGGGGGCGTTCCTCGTGATAATGCACGGTATACTCACTGCACAAGTGATTGAAATGCCCTTGGCCGAACACAACGAAATGGTCAAGGCATTCTTGCTTGATCGACTGAATGAATCGTTCGACGAACGCATTCGTATTCGGCGACCTGAATGCCGAGATTTTCACTTCCTTCTTTCCTGACGAGAATTGCTCATTGAACGACTTGGTGAACTTTGTATCGCGATCGTGCATCAGGAATTTGCATTGAAGCTTCTCCTCTTTGATGAACTGTTTGAACGCCTCTGCTTGCTCGAGAACCCATGTTTCATCGGGATTGTATGTGCCGGGACTGATGAACACGCGTCGCGACTCAATATGCAAAAACGCAATGGCGAATAGATCACGGAGGCCAGTCTTCGAAACGACTTTTTTCGAGAAGAAGTCGCACTGCCACATGGTTTTCGCATGGCGTCTTAGAAACTCATCCCAGGTGCCTGGACCGCGCTTCGGGCCAGTGTCAAAGCCATTGCGTTTGAGAATGCTTTTGACCGTGTTGCGAGTGATGGATTCGATGCCGAGTTTCTTAAGCTCTCCCAGAATCCTCGTGTAGCCCCATGAGTTGTCTTTGGCTAGTTTTTGGACTAGCTTTTCGATGTCCTCTGCGGTTCTGGGCCGGCCAGTTTTGCTTTTTCGGCGCGCCGAGGTCGTAGCGGCTGCCTCCCGAATCCAGCGACGTATCGTGCCTGGGTGAACGACCGTGGCCAATTCGTTCAGCGCCGAACCAAGGTTCTTGGCGAAGCGAATTAGGCGATTCTTCTCTCGTTGGGTTAAACTAATACGATCGGGAAGGCGGCTGCGAAGGATCTGGTTTTCCGCCTTGAGGTAGCTCACTTGGCGAGCGAGTTCCTTGTTCGTGGAGCCAGCGATTACGAGCATGAGTGACGTGTAGACGTTGCGGAAGCTAGCCATCGCGAAATGCAGTGTTTCCTAGAGAAATCATGGGTGGAGCGCACTTATTGCACACACGGGTCTCGAACCGGCGTAAGTGCTTGTTCTGAAAAGCTTTAGCCCGAATCGCAAAAGAGAGTATTGTTACGAAGAGGGTTGCGCCC
>JAGQOY010000160.1 GCA_020427005.1 Planctomycetales bacterium | reverse complement strand
TCCTAACCCGAAGCGTAAGCGAGGGACCGAACAAGAATCCCTCACTTACGTTTCGGGTTGGGACGTTTATTCCTGTCCCTCGCCTAATGCGCAACATCAAAAAGCGTCAGCGAGGGAATGTACCCAGCTCCTCGCTGACGCTTTGGGTTACCAATCGTCCACAAGATTCTGCAAATCGACTTTTTCATCACCCTGCTAGGGTTCTGGGAGTGGTTTTTTTGAGAATCGAAAGTAATGGTGCGCGGCAGCATTCAAAAATACTTTTCCATGGAAGTTCCGTTATTCATTTCTCCGAGCCCTCACAGCTGGTTGGAATGTTTATTCCTGCGGGGGGGCTAAACGGGAGAGGAGCCGCTGCTATCCAATAAAACACGAGAAGTTGCCATTACATAGCAGTTAAAGTCATTGACTTGCCTCTTGCGGGCACGTTATACTTACGCATACGTAATTTTCGCTTTTCAGCTATCTCGTTTAATTCAGGAGTTGGGCATGGTACGAAGACGTGGCTTTACATTAGTTGAATTATTGGTGGTGATCGCCATCATAGGCATTTTGGTAGGTTTGCTCCTGCCGGCGGTGCAGGCTGCTCGCGAAGCGGCACGACGTATGCAATGCAGCAATAACCTAAAGCAGCTTGGTCTGGCGGCTTTGAACTACGAGTCTGCTTACAAGCGATTTCCCGCTATGCAGGCAGGGACAGGGCACATTTGGGGTGGTAGCGATACCTCCAACACACAACGCGGTTCCATGGGAGCCAGCTACTTCCTGCTCCCCTTCTTAGAGCAAACCTCGCTTTTCAATCAAGTTGGTCAGCTGGGGAATAAGGGCCAAGGTCGCGAGCCTTGGGCAGGGCTTCCGCTCTACCTAACTCGCCTGTCCTTTCTGGAGTGCCCAAGCGACGCAGGCGAAACTGATCCCTATCAGGCAAATCGAACCCGTACGTTGACTAGTTACGGTTTCTGCACAGGCGATAACTACGCCGCGTCGGAGTTGTTTTCACCATCGGAAGAACGAAACACGGCTTCGCTTTCTCGCCAAAAGCTGCCCATTCGCCATCGTGGTATCTGGGGTCGTTACACGTTCCCCAAGATTGGTGAAATCTCCGACGGGACGAGCAATACCATTACTATTGCCGAACGCCAGCGTCCTCATAGTCAGAATACGAAGGGGCTCGCTGCAGCGGTTGCCGGAACTGCGGCGTCGGCAACTCCGTTGGATTGTCGAGCCCTTTGGAATGGTCGTGAGTACTACGACCAAGGTTTGATTACCCCCAAGAATGATACTTCACCAGGTTATCGCGGAATGGCCGGTAACGCATTTTTCGCAGCAGTTAGTACGATCCTTCCTCCGAACACCTCGACCTGTATCATTATGGAAGGCAGTGCTTCTCCACACTGGTTCCCTGGCATGTGGTCGGCAGGAAGTGAACACGTCGGAGGGATACAAGCAGGGATGGCAGATGGAAGTGTGCAATTCATCTCCGATAATATCGACTCAGGTAATCAAGGCGTGGTTGCTCCTTTAGCGACTGCTGGCGGACCAAGCCCATACGGGGTTTGGGGTGCACTTGGTACTAAGTCTGGTGGTGAAGTAAGCCAGATTCCTCAGTAGTCGATGTGAAAAGGTTGGCGTTCAGTCGAGGGTAAAGGCTGGTTCGCCGCAGGTTGAATCTACAGGCTGGGCTCGTCAGATGGGTCCAGCCTGTTTTGTTAACCCGCTTTGTCTGCTGAGTATTTTTACTCGGCGAATGACTGGGGCGGGATCATCTGTCTGGGCTTGCAAGAATGGGGTGCGTTCGGTCCTTGTTTAGCAAGCAGTCTTATTTCTTGTGAAGATTCTACGGGCTGGGGTATCTAAAGGGATTTCAATGAAGCGGTTCTGTTTTGCGTTAGTGGTGTTTGTGCTTCCCGTTATTGTGGCAGGATGTGGGCCAGATCTGAGTCACTTGCCAAAGACAGTAGTGGCTGAAGGTATCGTTACTCTTGATGGTGCCCCGGTTGAGACTGCCACTGTAGTGTTCATAGCCGAGCAGGGGACATATTCGGCTCGAGGAATTACCGATGCTGAAGGAAAGTTCGCTTTGCAGGCGTTTGATGAGAAGCCGGGGGCGGTGCCCGGATCTTATCGAGTGCAGGTGAATAAGACGATTTTGAGTGAATCAGGCGGCGGTGAAGATGAGAATTCCATGGGATCCGTTAGTGTCACCTACGGATTGCCAAAGCGGTATGCCGCGGTATCAACGTCAGGCCTAAAGGTCACGATTCCAGATATGGATTCCACCGACATAAAGTTGGAGCTTAAGGGAAACTAGCTAAACATTACAGGATCGTGATTAATGGTGGTTTATAACGATTCGAACATCTCATTAGCAGCGTAATTACAAATTAGAAGCATACCCTTCTGACAATTGTCCTATTCAAACTACGTATCTACTATTTACGTAAGCGTATCGCATGGGTGAGGATCTTTACCTCATCCAGTGTCGAAGGACTTCTTTTTCATTGTTGGGAGGAAATTGGGTATGCGTAAATCTTTTCGTCAAGGCTTTACACTCGTAGAGCTCCTTGTGGTGATTGCGATCATCGGAATCCTGGTAGGTTTGCTACTGCCTGCCGTTCAAGCTGCACGTGAAGCTGCTCGTCGTATGCAGTGCAGCAACAACGTTAAGCAACTCGGTTTGGCTGCGTTGAACTACGAGTCCGCTTACAAGCGTTTCCCAGCTATGCAATCTGGAACTGGCCACATTTGGGGTGGTGCCGATACGGCAGCCACACAGCGTGGTGCCATGAGCGCCAACTATTTCTTGCTACCGTTTATCGAGCAAAATGCACTTTACAATTCACTCGGCCAACTGGGGGCAAAGCAACAAGGTTTAGAGCCTTGGAATGGCAATGCCCTTTACCTTACTCGCTTGTCATTCCTGGAATGCCCAAGCGATGCAGGCGATACCGATCCGTTTCAAGCCAACCGTACGCGTACTTTGACAAGCTACGCGTTTTGTACGGGTGACAATTATGCGGCCTCAGAAGTATTCTCACCTTCCGAGGAACGAAATTCAGATACCATTTCTCGTCAAAAGTTGGCTATCCGACACCGAGGGATTTGGGGACGATATACCTATCCAAAGATGGGTGAAATCGCTGACGGTACCAGCAATACGATCACGATTGCAGAGCGTCAACGACCGCACAGCACCAACACAAAAGGTTTGATCGCAGCCGTTGCTGGCAACGTAGCAACTGCTACGCCTTTGGATTGCCGTGCACTTTTTGATGGACGTCAGTACTACAATCAAAGCTTGATCACACCTCAAAACGATACTTCCCCTGGCTATCGAGGAATGGGTGGAAACGCGTACTTCTCTGCGGTCAGCACGATTCTTCCTCCGAATACAGCCGGCTGTATCATCATGGAAGGCAGTTCATCTCCACACTGGTTCCCAGGCATGTGGCCAGCTGGAAGCGAACACGTCGGTGGCATTCAAGTTGGTATGGCTGACGGAAGCGTCCAGTTCATCTCCGACAATATCGACTCCGGAAACCAAGCTGCGATTGCTCCGCTTGCTACGACTGGCGGACTCAGCCCGTACGGTGTTTGGGGTGCTCTAGGAACCCGATCTGGCGGTGAAGTTAGCCAGATTCCGCAGTAATTGAAAGAATATTCCGGCGGAATGCCGCAATAGGTATTCAGTCGTTAAAGACAGGGCTGAGGATCCCAAATGGGACTTCTCAGCCCTTTTTCTTTAGTCGGTTTGGCTGTCTCTTGTTTGCGATTTTTGGATTTCACACGGTGGGAACGTATGAAGATTAAGACTAGTTGGCTGCTTTGTGCAGCAGGATTATTGGGTTTTATGGTGGGCTGCGGTCCGGATCTGAGTCACCTTCCAAAGACCGTCAAGGCCGAGGGTACAGTTACTTTGGACGGAATTCCTGTGGACCAAGCCACAGTTGTTTTCATTGCTCAGCAAGGTCAATACAGCGCGCGAGCGATAACCGATGCCAGTGGCAAATTCACACTGCAGGCCTTTGATGAGAAACCAGGGGCTGTCCCTGGTGACTACAAGATCCAAGTAAACAAAACGGTTCTCAATGAATCTGGCGGAGGCTCGGATCCGGGTGCTGGTGGTACGGTTCAGGTATCATACGGTCTGCCGAAGCGATACGCTGCCATTTCCACCAGTGGTCTGAAGTACACGATTCCGGATCAGGACACTTCCGATATTCTGCTTGAACTGAAGAGCAAGTAATTCTCCCGGCAATCCAGTAGTGAGGGCCAGGAGAATAGCCTCTGGCCTTTACTACGTTGTGTCACTTAACAAACAAAGTTCCTGATTGGAAACTAACCTACAGCCGTTGACTCGCACAAATTCTAGAAAGAGTTGGAAGTAGCGTCCAAAGCGTAATCGGTTGTAGGGTCAACAGGATAGAATAGTCCCGATATCTTCTGCGCAACGACCGATAGGAACATGCCTCGGAATTTTGCCTCCGAAGTATCTGTAACTGGCGCACCGCCGGAATTTGGAAAGGCAAAATCGGGAAACTGTCTTTCGAAAAGTAATTTGTCTCCATCGGCTACGTCGTACACGCTTACGCTAATGTCTGCTTTTCCTCGAAACAGTGTCGGGCCGTCATTGAGCGACATATTGACTACATCGACTGCGAGTACCAAGTCTGCGCCAACTCCTTTACCGGCTTCAAGAACATCGCCTCCTGCAGCTGCATGAGTCTCCAGCCATTGCTCCACTTCATCAGGGCGAATTAGCTGAATCTCCTTGACGTTGTTGTTCAAATTCGCCTGAATGTGGCGCATGAGCATGGCAGATGTTGCGTTGGAGGCAAAACCATGATCGGTGCTGCAAACGATCGCCACTTTCTTTTCCTGCAGACCATCAAATTCGGCTGGACGTTCATTACCATAAACGGCTCTAAGCAGGTTTGCAGCAAAGCTGACACAACCCGACAAGGGAAGTAGCGCAATGCTCACTATGAGTATCAGGCGAATTCGATACTTACTGTCGCTCATTTATTCTTCCTTGATTTTGCCGCATTGAGCCATGTTCAGAATTGCCGCAACCAATGCCAAGTCGCTACCAGAACAAATGCGAATAGTGCGGTTGCGAAACAAGCCTCTGTCCACCGAGGAATTTGCTTATGGCCCGAAATGATCAGATAGCAACATGTTGTCACGCAGGCTAGAGCGATTATTGCTAAAAGGAATCCAGCTGGGTTGGCGGAGATAGAGCTAGCAAATTGTCCTCGTACAAAATGGGACCAGCTTGTAGTCATGCCACAAACTGGACAGGCAATTCCCCAGGAAGTCTTCCACATGCAAACCGGCAGGCCAAGTTGTATATGGGTACCACTTCCGGATGCATTTGGCTGTAGAAGACTTGCAATAAGAAATAATGCTAGCGTAGAAAGAGCTGTGAGCCAGATTTTGACACTGCGAAGAAAATGAATCAAATTGATAAGTTGTCGTATGGCGATCAAGGCTCAGTTCTCATTGGTAAAGACTGTGCTGCGCTGGTTGACGAAACCCAATCGACGTGCCTTGCCAGATACACTCTGAACGTTGAATGCGTTCGAACCTAATCGAAAGGACAAGTGGCCGTCGTTGGCTCGTCCATCACAGCGCAGTTAACCATGGTCTTGGCAAAAGGCTGTAATTAAGATAGCCATTGTCGTCCTTTCCGATCAGTAGACAAAACAACCAGCTTACTGGCCACAAATATTTAGTGAACCAAAACTTGGGCGAATTCAAATGAATCGTTGCGTATGGAGCCTGCAATGAGATCCAGCAAATGGATATTTATCTTGGGTTCAGTTCTTCTTGGGCAATTGTTTGCAACGTGGCCAAACAACACGCAGCCGAATTTGTTGGGCGCGGATCCACCGGGACCATCCCAGAGCTCGAAAGGAAAACCTAAATCCAACCTATTTGAAGACGATCAATACAATTTCAGTCTTTATGCTCCGTCAAATTGGGATGTTGATCGTCCTCAGAATTTCGCAGTTCCCGGATTAATTCGGGCGGCTTTCTCTCACCAAGGGGGGGCTTCCATAGTTGTATTCGTGCAAGAACCAATACGGGTAGATGCGCCACGCACCCTATTGGAAGCTTCAGCAAAAACTATGAAAGAGTTGCTGAGTGCGAAGATTAAACGTCAAGAGTTGCGTCAGCTAGCTGGCAAGCAAGCCATTTGGCTGGAGGTGGAGTACGCTGGCAACAAAGGACTGTCAGACGACGACAACTCCATTAACACCACACAACACTGGGTGGCAATTCCTCGGGAAAAGGATGTTATTGTTTTACTACTAACAGCCGCGACTCGAAGCTATGCCGAGCATGAAAAGGCATTCGCAGAGGTTTTAGGCTCCTTACGAGTGGGAGATGCTCGGGGTCGGACCCCAGAACCAAACAAAAGCAGGTAGTTTAAGTAAGTAGCCGGTGAAAAGATCAACTAGAAATAATCGCGTTGAAAACCATGCTTTTTCTGTATTGCATTATGCTAACTGAAATAGCGCACGAAGCGATTGCCCGAGTATTTGGGCCCTCTCCTGCGTCAACGACTCAACATAAAGGAATGATTCGAAAAAACGTTTTTCCTTACTGCCGATTCTCTTCTCGAATCGCAGGGTGCCAGGCGAGCAGGGGAATTGGGAGCTCAGCAAAATGCTTCGCTAGGGTGCTAACGTAACGGACGAAGTTGGAGCCAGCTACTCAGGCAACTAGAGTGGCCTAAACAGGGTGCAAAAGAGGGCACCTGAGACACAAGAAATGTGTAAATCGCTTGAAAGCAAGCGAGGCCGACGGGGCTCGAACCCGCAACCTCTGGATCGACAGTCCAGTGCTCTAACCAATTGAGCTACGGCCCCAACGCGAGTGGGAGTGCTTGCGCACACTTCCTCGCTTTAGGTGCTTGGGATTATACGTCTCGGCGTCAAGCTTGCAAGGGCATTAGGTAACCACCTCGGCGAGGCGAATTTCTGTGCAGAGACGCTTGAATATCTATCATAAGTAGAACAGACGGATCTTTTCTACACTCGTTTTTATCAGCCGTAGGGTGCAGAATCTCAAATTCCGTTCATTGGAACCTATTTTTCAAGAAGGTTAGGATTGTTATGTCTCTTTGGGGCATTTTGACAAGTTCCCGGCTAGAGCGTCGTAATCCTCGCAATCCAAGTTTGGTACCCAAAACCCTTCTCCTGACTGATTTTGCGACGGCCGGTCCAGCATCATTCAAAAGATGATACAGCAATAGGAGCTGCTATGACTGATTTTCTTTCCCACAAAGCAAGAGACTTGGTAAAGGGCTTCAATTGGCTAATCCTAGAGATGGATGTGGCCCAATGGGGAGTTGTAGCTTCCGTGATCGTTATCATTGGCTTTCTAGCGCTAAGAACTCAACGCTAGCCAAATTGATGGGCATCTCTTTGCACCGGTCCCAGTTTCTGCGGCCTGCCCAGCGAAAACTGCAATTTCAGAGTCTATCTAGAGATCCAAGAAAAGCGGATTTCCATCGGACTTGCCGAGCACGGCATTCATTCTCCTCAATACCTCTTGAAGACGAGTTTGATCTCCGCCCGGTACTTCAGCAGCAGCCCAGCCTTGGTATTTGATCTCTCGAAGTGCAGCTCGCACTGCGGACCAATCTGCATGGCCGTCCCCAATTAGTGTGCGTAGGTTATCTCGAGTCCGGTCCTTGACATCCAATTTCTTAATGCGCCGGTTAAGTTTACGAATCCAATCAGCAGGTGGTCCAAAACGAATATGGTTGCCAATATCGAAATGTATTCCCACCCAAGGACTATCAATCGCGTCAATGTAACTAGCGAACATTTCTGGAGACTCGCAAAATCCATTGCCTACGTTTTCAATCAGAATTTGAATTTCTAATTCTTCGGCTAGTGGCAAAAGCGTGTGGATATCATCTACGGAACGCCGCCAAACCTGATCGTGATTCTCATTTTCTGTATCCGTGACTTTACCGGGCACAAGCAGCACTGAGTTGGCCCCAACGTCCCGAGCAAAACGCATGGCCGTGATCATGTTTCGACGAGCCACCTGTCGAACGCTGGAATCTGGATCTGAATGGCGGATATTCCAATGCGTCGAGTTGACAATGCCTTCAATTGGCAAACCTGATTGGCGAGAGGCATGGAGAGCATCGTGAGCCGGAATATCTCCTGGGCTATCCAGCTCGACGCCATCAAAGCCAATCTCTTTGAGTGACTCAAACTTTTGTAAAAGGCTACCTTCGAAGCGTACCATGTTCCATTTCAGAGACTTGTACCAATGTTCGCAACCTTCAAAATCGAGTGTATCGAAATTCTTGTTCTCAGCCTCCTGTGAGAAAATCCTGCATGCCAATGAGCCAGGCGTGGACGACGCAACGCTTGCTAGCGGTATTCCAAGTAGAGCAAGCAATTGCCTTCTATGAACTAGTTTTTGTTTGTCCATTGGGATCGCATTCGTGGTGACTATTTTGCTGAATGAATCAGGCTAGATCTCAATTCTCCGCAGCCCGTCTCGGCCGATTATTTTTTTGGGGCAACTCTTGATTCGAAATACCCACCTCCTGCATCGTCTGTTCCATCAAGGAGGTGATCATTTCTATTGATTTGAGATCCTCCTGCATGCTGCGTTGTTGCAGCGGGTCTTGCAGTAAATCGTAGAATTCAACTTCGTTTGTGCCTGGAAAGCAAACAAGGGTATGGTTGGTGGTACGAATTCCCCAATGCGGTGGCCCAGCCCAATATGCGTACCAAATCGCCTGCCGCCAATCTGTGGGTGATTCACCTCGCAGCAATGGCCAAAGGCTTTTACCCTGCATGGTGGCCGGAATTGGGACCCCAGCGAATTCGAGCAATGTGGGCGCAAAATCGACGTTGCTACACAAGTGACGATCAACTGTCCCCGCGGCAATCGACTTGGGATAACGCACAATCAGCGGCATTTTGAGGGATTCTTCCAAGATCAGTCGTTTGTCATAAAGGCCGTGTTGGCCAAGCCAATAACCTTGATCGGACGAATATACGACGAGCGTGTCGTCCATAATCCCTTCGGCAGCTAATTGATCTAGCAATCGATGAATATTTTCGTCTATCGCAGCTACGCATCGAATATATTTGTGAAGCATGTGCTGGTACGCAGCCTTAGCCTGAGACTCGCTGTCATCGTTCGCGGGATCCATTTTGGGCACACGGTCATTCTTATGACGCTCATAGTAACTGTTATTGCGAGACAATTGCTGGGGCAATTGTGCTTTCAACCTAGGACTGGTTGAAACGACATCTTCGTGCAATGTAGGCGGTTCCGGAATGTGCACTCCTTCAAGAAGTGTCGCATGTCGCTCAGGATAGTCGTATGGGTGATGCGGTCCTTTAAAGTGCACGCTTAGCGCAAACGGTTTGGATTTGTCTCGTTGTGCAAGCCACTCAAGTGATAGGTCGGTGTAGCGGTCGGCGTAGTAACCATTCAGTTTCTGAAGACCGTTTGGGGTTTCCAGATTTGGATCAAAGTAATTGCCTTGGCCACGCGTGATGGCCCAGGTATCGAAGCCTCTCGGATCGCTCTTCAAGTGCCACTTTCCAAAAACTGCTGTTTGGTAACCAGCTCGCTGCAGTTCCTCAGAAAACATTGGCGAATTCTCATTGATTGAACCATTGAGATTCAAAACGCCATTTCGGTGGCTGTATTGGCCGGTGAGGATGCTTGCTCGACTGGGAGAACAGATGGAATTATTGACACACATGTTCTCAAACCGCATCCCCTCATTGGCCAATCGGTCGATTGTCGGAGTTTGAACAACATCCTTGAGCCACGATCCGTATGCTCCAATAGCTTCGAGGGCGTGGTCGTCCGACAGAATGAATAGGATGTTAGGTCTGGAATTCTCCTCAGCAGCGACTGAGCTGACGAAGGAGTTTCCACCTATCCAAAGGCAAGCCAACACTCCGAGCGAATAACATACGCGCCACTGAGTTTTTATGTTTGCGGTATAATTCATTCACTATCACCTTTTCTGTACAGCGGACTCTCTCGATAGCAAGATCCAACTATTGTTCTTTTTTCGATTGCCTTCTCCTCGCTCCCCCATTACCGAACGATAGTGTTAAATTGAATTCATTTTTTTGCACTGTACCCGGTCGGCTACGGCCCTGATCAATGTAACTTTGCATTAAATTAGTCATTTCCGAAATGATCTCGTCATGGCCGGCTGCTACATTCGAAGTCTCACCAAGATCGTCCTTCAAGTTAAACAGTTCACGTTCGCCATTGCGGTGGAATACAAGTTTCCAGTCCGCTTTTTGAATTGCGAGCCCTCCCGGTGCCTGATGAACAGTTGCCTCCCGAACGGGTGAGCTAGTTTTGCCTTCAAGGTACGGCAAAATGCTAAAACTGTCTTCAGCACAATTATCTGGCATTGGCTTGGCAAGAATATCTGCGCATGTTGCGAACAAATCGTTGAGGCAGATCGTTTGATGACAAACAGAATTCGGTGTCACGTGACCTGGCCAGCGAGCCACAAAAGGTTCTCGATGTCCACCCTCATAAATGCTGCTTTTGGATTCTCGGAGTGGAGCGTAGGGCCGACCTGCGGCTCCATTATCTCCGGTTGCGATTACGAGCGTATTGCTGGCTTGCCCGGTTCGTTCCAACGCATTGAGGATTTGTCCAAGCATATCGTCTCCTTGGTAAACCCAGTCGCCGTATTCGCTTTCTTTACCGACAACCTCACTTTTTCCAAGGTATTCCTCTGCAGGTGCCACAGGAGTGTGCGGTGGGCACATCGGAAAATACAAAAAAAAGGGTTGCTTGGTTGCAGCGCGCTGTTCGATGTAACTTATGGCGTGTCCAATCATCAATGGCTGATTCTCGATCGCCTTCACATTCGCAACAACTCTATCTTGTTCAATAATTGACCCAATATTTCGGGCATGAGTATAGCCAAAGAAGTAATCAAACCCTAACGCATTTGGTCCATCGGTGTGTCTCGAACCGACGGGTACTTCGTTCTCTGTACCCGGTTGTCCATCGACCCAATTCAGTCCTAAATGCCATTTGCCGATGCAGGCCGTGTGGTACCCATTGCTTCGCAAGAAAGACGCAACCGTCGGTCGTCCTACCGGAATAATTGGTGGCGAGTATGTTTTTAGCACTCCAAATTGGCCAATGCGACACGGATAACGTCCGGTTAATAATCCATAACGTGTCGGGGTGCAGTTGGCCGCCGCAGAATGGGCGTCCATGAACCGCATGCCATCTCGAGTTAATCGATCGAAGTTGGGAGTCTTGAATTCACTATTTGCCCGATAGCTCGCAGGTTGACAGTAACCGAAATCATCGAACAAAACAAATACAATGTTTGGTTGGATTTGCTGATTTGCAAGAATTGCGACGCCGTAATTCGAAATCACTGAGAAGATTATTCCAACCAATAGTGCAGCATTGGACGGACGGATATTCAATCTCATGCCATTGGCTCCTTAGGCTTAGCTTTCTCGTTAGAACTTAGCTTCGAGGCCTCCGATTATACAGTCCTGACGCCGGACCTAACGAATGTCAACAGCTAGGGCAGGCTATTTGTTTGTCTGTGCAATCATTGACCATGATTCTGTCTTCAAGTGGAACAAATGGTATTCGTAATCTGGAGATCGCTATTACATTGACGTATTCGAAAAATTGAATCTCTGGATACCTCATCGAGAGCACTTGCATGCGGGTGCGTTTGCTATTCGAGTGTTGTGAACCTCAGGGCGATTTACGCTACACATAGCCTTCTTAGCTATCAATTAGCCTGGGGGGCATGCTATCAACGCTCAAAATTTGAACTGATTTCCATGCGTAAGCCATTATTGGGCTTTCCCAATGGGGGCTTTAGCCAATACGCTAGACATAGGTTTCAACAAATCAGGTCATGCCATGGATCGCCTTATTGTAATCTGCCTTGTTCCAGTGCTAGCGTTGGGAAACGCTTCAACCTATGCTCACGTTTGCTACGTTGACCCTGGCTCTGGGAGAGGGCAAGCTCATTTTCATATTGGATCTTGGGGGCAAGACGCTCACGATTGTGAACGAGTAGATGCTTATCACAACCGCCAGCATACGCACTGTTTTTCACGTGCGTATCATCACTCGGATTCAAATTCAGATTGTACTTGCTGCGAATTTTCGGATCACGATTCCGACGCGTTTTTTTTCACCGAGGTGGAATGGTCATTGCCTCCCACGAACTCGGTAGACTTCGCGCAAAACTATTTGTATTCACAATTGAGCAATCGACTTGTTGTGCCGCCACTTTGCGGGCACATATTCTCAAGTTTGTCTTCACAAACTGGAAAGCGGGCTCTCTATTTACTGCTTGTCGTTCTACGGCTGTGAGTCGTAGGTCTATGGGCAGCTCTCCTGCTTGATGGGGAGATAACGACTTGTCCAAGATTCGTCTGGTTTTCTTAACTTGGAAAATCTCCCTGGTTCGGACTCAAAACAAAAGCCCCTTGCTAGTGCCTTAGCTACTTGCTCACGCAACGCCGTGACAGTGGTACCTTAAGTGGCTCGCAAGTCTCTTTTGTTGGCGCTAGCTATCTGGTTGCATGACCGTGTCCAAGGGAAATGAAATTCGTTTGCCGAAATTGATACGAGAAACCAAAGGTTAATCGATGCACTTTGTCAGTAAGTTAATCATTGCTGTAGTGATAGTTTTGTTGTCGATCGCTTCGGGTTGGTGGCTTCTAAATGCTCGCAGTAGCTCGCAAGATAGCTCAATTGGCGGAGCGGCGGCTACCACCTCCATGCCAGACGCGGATTTGCAGGTTGCAAGACTCAATTCGCAAGCTCGAAAAAACCTAAATCTAACTTCGCAACAAGCACGGCCAGTTGATTACTGGCGGACGATCTCAATTCCAGGCGAAGTCAAAGATCGTCCGGGCATTTCTGACCGCGGAGTTACAAGTCCAGCGGTCGGCGTGATATCTGAAATACATGTCTATCCAGGAAACATCGTGAGACCAGGAGAGCGACTTGTAACGCTGCGACTGTTCAGTGAATATCTTCAGGCGACGCAAACGCAGCTTTTTAGGGCGACTCAAGAGATTCAGCTTGTTCAAAATCAACTCGACCGGTTGGGAGATGCAGCGCTTTCTGGAGCCGTTTCTGGGGCGAGAATGATCGAGTATCGTAACGAGCTCCAGAGACAACAAACATTGATTCGTGCCTCACGCCAAGAGCTATTAAACCGAGGCTTGGGCGTATCCCAGATTGACGCTGTTGCGACAGGGGAACTGGTGTCGACGATCGAAATTGTGGCTCCACCGATTAGCGATGTGACTGCCAAGTTACCAGTGGAATCATCGGCACTTATTCAGGAAGTTAGTTTTGCAAATCCTTCTCCCTCGACATATGAAGTGCATTCGTTGGCTGCTGAATTAGGCCAGACAGTGCAGGCCGGAGAAGTAATTGCAAATTTGTCAAACCATCAATACTTGTATGTAGTCGGACATGCGTTCAAGCGTGAGGCGGGATGGTTAGAGCAAGCGGCGCAGAACGGTTGGCCTATTGATATCGAGTTTGCAGAGGATGATGCAGAACAATGGCCAACAGTACAACAGGATTTCAAGATACGTCACTTGTCGAATACAGTCGATCTTGAAAGTAGAACGTTTGACGTATTTATTCCGCTTGCCAATCAAGCCAAAACGTACGATCGCAGCGGAGAGACCTTCCTGGTATGGCGTTTTCGTCCAGGGCAGCGAACTCGCTTAAGGGTGCCTGTGGAATTGTTGCCGAATGTGTTTGTTCTGCCTTCGGATGCGGTCGTAAAGGACGGTCCCGAAGCCTTTGTTTATCGGCAGAATGGAGATCTGTTTCAACAGATTTCTGTCCATATCCTGTACGAAGAGCGACTCAGAACGATCATCGCAAATGATGGCAGCATCACTCCGGGTGCATTTCTGGCTCAAAACGCAGCTGCATCAATACGCAGAGTTTTGAAGAGTCAGGCAGCTAGTGGTGAACAGCCGGGCGTCCATGTGCACGCCGATGGCAGCGTACATGCGGCCCACTAAGGAGTATAGCAGTGCTCAATTCTCTAATTCGTTCCGCACTTCGGTACCGTATGCTGGTGATGCTGCTCAGTATCGCAGTAATGGTCTTCGGTGCTTATTTGGCGACTCAGATGTCGATCGACGTCTTTCCTGATCTCGATCGTCCTCGCGTGGTAATTATCACAGAGGCACCTGGATTGGCTACCGAAGAAGTTGAGACGCTTGTGACACAGCCCATCGAAATCGCACTCATGGGTGCGAATGGTGTCCAGGCGGTAAGAAGTCAAACGACGGCTGGTCTGAACGTCCTGTATGTTGAATTTGATTGGACGACCGAAATTCGTGTTGCTCGCCAAACGGTTAGTGAACGTTTGGCGACGCTAGAAGGAGTCTTGCCAGCGGATATTCGACCACAAATGACGCCCCCTTCTTCTATTATGGGACAAATCGTCATTGCAGGTATCTACCGCCAAGAAGGACCTCAAGGTGGGCAGCTAGCTGCGATTGGTGACACTCGTTTCGTGGCAGAAAAACAGAAGGTCGGAGTTGGGCAGCATCTAAACGTCTGGGAGGTCGCTGACCGTCACAATCCAAAATCGTGGAAACCGGTGCCCTTTGAAATCAGTGACGAATTGCACAGCCCTGTCGGCGAATCAACTGAAGTCGTTTCACTACGCATCGAAAACAATCAATATGATGTACAATTCCCATCGCCCGAGAGCCAGTTGCTTGAGCTACGCACTCTTGCCGACTGGGTAATCCGCCCTCGCTTGCTGAAGGTAAATGGAGTGGCGGAGGTGTTCATGCAGGGAGGAGATCGCAAGCAATATCAGGTATTAATCGATCCCACCGCCTTACTTGAATTTGACGTAACTGTTCAGGATGTTAGCAGAGCGCTACGGGCTAGCAATATCAATACTAGTGGCGGATTCGCCGTGACAGGTGAAACCGAGCGACCCATTCGTATCTTAGGTCGGTTGGGACCCAATTCTGCAGATGTGATTAAAGAATTGCAGAGTGTACCCATATCAAATAACCCTAAGAGAAGCGTGTTGCTAGAGCAGGTCGCAACGGTAGTTGCAGGGCCAGAGTTTAAACGTGGTGATGGTGCCATCAATGGACAAAGTGGCATTGTCTTTACGGTTGTAAAGCAACCGCATATCGACACTCGGACTTTGACCGACAATATTGCCACTGCCTTTGCGGAAGTCGAAGCCTCTCTACCTGCTGATGTTGTGATCAATTCAGGACTTTTCCGACTAAAGAACTTTATCGATCGGGGTATTTTCAATGTTGCCGAAGCCTTGATGGTCGGCGCCGTACTTGTCGTTGTAGTGTTGTTTCTATTCCTGCTGAACTTTCGCACGACATTCATAACATTGACGGCCATACCGATGTCCCTGGTTATGACAACGCTAGTTTTTA
>JAGQOY010000159.1 GCA_020427005.1 Planctomycetales bacterium | reverse complement strand
TGGAATTCTCGGATTTGTTCCGGTCCTAACTGATCAGCTGGCTTGCCGAAGTGCTGGCAGAATTTATCGATATGGTAGGTATAAGAGTCGATCGTGGTCTGAGCAAAGTTGCGAAGTTGCATGTCTTCAGACATGCGTTGAATGAACGGATTCATGCGATTTTGAAAGGGAGTCATGAGAGTAATCTCCAAGGCAGAATAGGAAGAGACATTGGGCGGCAGTCAGCCGCCCACACTTCAGATTGGGACACAACTAGGCCTAGCGCAAATGCATTACGCAGAAAAGATGTGCGATTACAAAGAAGACGCCAAGTCACACGATACAGCGCACACAGATGTTACAGCGCGGACCATTGGCACAATACATGCCGTTGCACCAGAAAGAACTACCGACTTCAAACCGCGAAGCGGCTTAGTCCAACGTCACCAATCACCCGGCGGCGACGAGAGATTGTCCATTTGAAAACGCCCGACTTCGCCGCTCGGGTGCATTGGATGGTTACCCGCTCTTTTCGTTGGACCATGCGATTGGGACGCCAGTTGCTATCAACCAGTCGAAGAAGCCCTCGCCATCTTGAGGTTGCAAGCCCTCCGCGTCGGCCCAAAACAGACTTACCAAGATAGCTGCTGCGTCTGTTGATGAGCGGGTTACGCAGAAATACGCAAGTCTCGAAGATGCGTTCGACAAATCGCTCAGTGCTGGCTCATCGCAATCTACAACGGGTTCACCATTACGCACAGGGGCAACGGGCCAGCAAAGGCGATCAAATCCATCCATGAACTCTCCGGAATCGAGCCAATGCTGCACGGCATCCACGGACGCGACAGGGCTGTCGGATTCACATCCGAGGCTTTTCCATGTCCACACATAACGTTTCACACAAGCGCATAAGAATCGAACCGCGCGCTGGTGTGCTGCGGGATCTCGCCGGATGTCTTCGAAGCTTGCCACTACTTCGCGCGCGATCGCAAGATCATCGTCTTCGTCGATGTCAAAATCGGTGAATCGTTCAATGGCGGCGATTGTATCTTCACGGGACATGGAGGTGGAAGCCTTGAGATTGTCAGTCGGGTAACGACCCGCATCACGGGGCGGCGGGAGTTGACGTTGACTTCAAAACCGACTGGCCACCGCCGCTCCCGTGCATGCGATGGTTATTTGCCGGGATTAACGTTTGATTTCGAACAGCACATTGACGGCAGCACCGACTGTGATTGCGCCTGGATCAACGGCCTTGACATCGCCAGGGTCGTCAATCACAGGTTCCCGATGAACGTGACCCTCGTATCTGCCAGACAGCATTTCAGGATTCATATCCTCGATCAGAATCACCTCGCCAACTGCAACACCGGAAGCAATTGCGTAGACGCTTGCTTTTTCGCGGGCGGCTGCGATCGCACGTTTTCGGGCATCTTCACGCACAACTTTCAGCCGGGACGTTTCAAAGGTTACCGACGTGAGTTCATTTGCCCCAGCCTCGATCAGCCCAATCAACAATTCTTCCACGCGATCCAGATCGCGGACGACGATGCTGTAACCCAGCTTCGCTTGATAGCCAAGAAACTTGTTTTCACCATTTCGGTACTGATGTTCTTGCGTAAGCGTGATCCGAGAAGATCGCACATCGTCAATGGATGCGGCCTTCAAGTAATCGTGGACAGCGCGAGCACCGGTGTGAGCCTTGGAGAACGCATCCTTGGGTTGTTTTTCGAGGCGTGTCACAGCGACGGCAATCGACGCGACGTCTGGCGCGACTCGAATGATGGCCGAGCCGAACACCTTGATTCCGGTAGTAACACGAGTTGTCTTGTCGTTTGTCATGAGTGAGTTTGGCTGAGGCAAATAACGTCAATGTTCACGGGGCCGGAACCGAGAACGCAACCATTTGAAAACGCACGCAAGTCCGGCTCCCGTGCAACATTTTGTTATTTGCCGCTCTTTGGTCGTGGTTATTGCAATCGGCAGTGAAAACCGATTGACCAATTCCGGAACAAGGTCGTCAGATGTTCGCATACCAACAATCATTCCATTGGGCTTGCCATTCACGACGATTGCAAGCGATGGAATTGTACCAATTGACAGACGTTTACACAGCAGTTCGTTTTGCGGATCGTCGACATGGCAGGACACGAAGTGTACCAGAGCCAAAATCTCCGGCGGAAGCATTGCGATGGCTCGGTCAAACGGTGGGTCAACTCCGTTCCATTCGGCCCAAAAGTGTATCGCGACATTCTGGTGAGCGGCGCATACCGCTTCAAAATTAGCGGCGGTCATTGGTGGTGTAGTGGGTTTCCATCCGCGTATGGGGCGGTACATGACGCTCGCTTTGAAGGATGTGTTAGGCAAATAACGACCGCTCTATAGTAACGCGTGGTTCTGTCCCGTCAGTCCGTCAGTGGCCGACACCGCTGGATGTAGCCCGACGGTATCTCACGCCACCATTGGCTGCGCCAAACTCCGATTTGCTCGTACGGTTCGGTTGGCTGAAGTTCACATAGTCTAACGTCTTCTAGCACCCAATCCAATTCGTGTCCAATCAAAATCGTTGCGTTCCGTCGGTAAATAAAGGACAAGGTAGTGTGCCAGTAATAGTCCGTTCCCATTTCGGGGTTCTCAAAATTAAGGATCGTACGCCAAAGCTCAGCTCCGGCTAATGTGAAGTCGAATTGACCAACGATCGGTAACCCGTCGGTTGGTCCCGGCCCGTGACATGACGCGATGTAAGTCCTAATTGAGCGCTGGATCGAAAGATCAATCACGTAGGTAAGGCCACGACGACATAATGATCGAATGGCCTCAGCACATTCGGCCAAAGACGGAAGCGGCAGCTCCGTGTGGTCGAGTAATCCGATTGCATGCCGTGGGGCATCCTCAACGGGACGCCCTTCATAATGGATCAGGTGAAGCATGACGTATTCAGCCATGCTAATACGAAACTCAGCTAGCGTCCGCTGAATCGATTCAACATTTCCCAATTGGTGAGCGGCTTATGCATTGCCGCAAAGTGCATTAAGGGACAGAACGGTACGGATCACGCGGTCGCCGCGAGCGATCTTCCACTTCAATACCGACTGCTCGGCGACTCGTCGTGCATCCGATGGTTATCCACTCCTATTGGAATTCTGCAGCGTATTGCTGATACACCATTTCGTGATTCAGAGCCTTCGCGGACTCGTTCATGATTTCGTCTTCTGAATCCGAAACCCAGATTATCAGATAGGTGTCGTTGGCAAACGTTCCATTCCGCCTCAGGGCCAAGAGAGCGTCGAGAATTGCACGATTCATCTTGGCCACAAACGCGAGTTCGTACTCGTCGAGATGATAGCCATCATCTGAGCGATTGTGGAGTTCTTTGAACTTCGCTAACTGGGATTCGAGCTGGGCGTTGGTGTTGTCGAACCCGTCATGCACGTAATGCTGCCATGCGTCGACCGAATAGCGATAGTATGGATCGGTTGTGTTCTCAGGAGAGAGATCCGACTCACGATTGAATGCAACGACGAGTGAAGCCGGATTAGGTTGAGTGCAGTAGTCACCAGGCAGAGCGGCGTATCCGTAGAACGAATCACCGGACGAATGCAGAGTGGTCACGTGCCGCTGTATATCGGCAACAATCGCAGCCACAAGTTCAGAGGCGTCACTTTTGAGCCACGCTGTCAGTTGTTTGTGGGATGACATTTGCTTGTGTGGATAACAACGTACTTAATTATCCCTTACTCAGTAAGGGCGTAAATTGATTTTGGCTTTTTATGCCCTTACTGAGTTAGGGCTTTTCCATTTTATACCCCTACTCGCAATCATGACAACGATAAAGGTTTCTTTTCTTTTATGCCCCAACTCAAATGAAAAAATGGGGTAGCGGCGGAGGTTGGGGTACTATCTTTCTGGGGGGGTGTTAGATGAGTGTACGCGAATTTGAGAAGGAACTTGCAGTTGCAACCAAAGTCGCCAAGCAAGACAAGATCTGGTTCCCCAAATGGTTACGGCGGTTTGAACTCGGCCTCCGCCGAGCGACCAAAGGAACAAATCTTCCCATCACTCGCGCCGACGTTATCGCCTTTTCAAGGCAATTGCTCGAACGAGGTGCGCCCGCCTGGCAACGTCTGCAAGCCGTCCGAGCGATTGAGCCCTATCGCCACCTTGTGCTCAAGTCCGACGAACCTCCTTTGGGTGATCTAATTCACAAACTGACTGCATCTCTCAGTCATTTTCTTGCTTCATTGCATTCAGAATTCTTCGTACGAGAGTCATGAATGGCCAGTCGTACTCATACGAATCCTGAACCAGCCTGTACTCAAGCCTGATATGTAGCCTCTTTTGTACCGCGTTGAGTCCGTTCAATGAGGGAAAATCGTCAATCCTTAAAGTAAACAACAGCACTGTTGAGTCGTTGGGGAGAAAGTGGTGATTTGGCCAGTCCAGTTCAGTATTAAAAGCGAACGCGATTTCTTCGGCTAAATACACATCGAAGCCATGATTCTGCCACTGTTCCGCAGGGAAGTGGTCTCTCAATGCGAGTTGACGTGATATCTCACGCCGCTCGAACGATGGTTGGTAACCGCGGATCGTAAACCCGAAGAATCGGCAGCTTCGTTCAAGCTCAGGCAGGTTGCTCTTCTCACGGGTGCTGATTTTCAAGGGATGCAAAGTGTTTTCTATCCCCGCAAACAGTTTACGCCACAATAAATCGAGATTCCAGCCTCAACGAGCAATGCTCCTGCTACAGTGCTCTTCACTCCACTTCGAACAGGAAACCGCTTTGCTTCCCTTGCTCCACGTCGCATCAAATCAGCAAGCTTGTTTCTTACCATCCCTTCTTTCCCACGGAGGTACGGCTCCCAACGGCTTTGCAAGGTCGTCCAATCCCCAGGTACCGCAGGCGGGAACAATGTTCCAATGTGTCGCGCCGACAACTACAGCACCCATTCCTCTGCGTTAGGTTAATTGTGCGCAAACGCAACCCCGCCGCTACAGATATGGTATCGCAACAAAACAAACCACGAGAGGCAGATTGGCGATCAAACCAGCGCCGATCAAATCGCGACATCTCGCCAGATTGAAACGTCGATTCCCATCATCCTCAGAGGTATAGATTATGAGCGCTACGACCAGTGTAACGCAAATCCCGACGACGCCGGTAATACCTAGGACAAACGCTGCGAAAAAAGCAAACATAAAGAGAGCGGGAATCGTCTGTAAGAACGTAATTGCAATTGCTGTCACGACTGTTGCGAACAACAAATGTCGAATGTTGAATTGGAAAGGCTTCAACACCAGTTGTCCTCACGTTCAGTGGCAAAACGGTACGGATCAGCGGGGACCGGGAGTTGAGCATCCATTCGTGAAAACTGACCACCGGTCCTCCGTTGCATCCGATGGTTACCGGCCGTTTGATTCATTGCAAGACCTCGATACGAAGTCATGGTAGTCGATATACTCCTGCTCGGAAACGTCAAAGTACTCCAGCCATTGCTCAGGATCATCGTAGAGGTCACGGCCAAGGTCGAAGAACTGCTCTGCGGTAGTGCATTTAAGTGCTGTCAAAATTTCGCCGCCATGTTCAACAGCGTAGTTCAACAGCATGCTCATGCAGCAGCCATTCGCGATTTAGCCATGGAACAGGGCATGTGGCTGCTACGGGACAGTGGGCAGGCCAAAATAGAAGCTGGCTTGACGACCCTTGAGGAAATCGAGCGTGTTACCATGCGTGCGGAGTCGTAATGCCCACTTATACGTATCAGGCCACTAATTCAGCCGGACGCAAGCAGAAGGGCATTATCGCCGCCGACACTCCACGGGCGGCAGGTGAGCGTCTGAAGTCACTAGGGCATGCCGTACATAAACTGACACAGCGTAATGAGCGAACAGGTCAGTCTGTATGGAAAATTTGGTCGCGCCGCCGATTGACTCAGCCTCTGACTGAACTAATTCGTGAATTGTCGACTCTGCTTCAGGCCGGGGTGCCGCTGCTGGAATCCATCGACTGTAGCCTGCCGCAAGCTGCTAGGAGTCTGCAAGAACCGCTGGCAGCGATTCGAGATCGGGTAGCCGGTGGTGCAAGTTTGGCCGATGCGTTTGAGCGGGAAAACTGGTTGTTTGACGAAATGCTCATTGGCATGGTTCGAGTAGGCGAGAACGCGGGCAACCTCGATGAAGTGCTGGATCAGGCCGCGAGCTTTCGCGAGCAGGCTTCCCAGCTACAAGATCGAGTATTATCTGCCATTCTGTACCCAATCATCGTGTTGGTAGTAAGTATCGCCGTGACGGTTTTTCTGATGACCGTGGTTGTTCCCATGTTGCTCAAGAATCTGGCAGAATTGGGAAGTCAATTGCCTTGGCCGACTCGAGTGCTCAAATTCTTGAGCGATTCGCTAGTGGTTCACGGCTGGTGGTTGGCGATAGTATTAGCGGCATTCACTGGAATCCTGTCCATCTGGTTGAGGTCACAACGGGGGCAGCGCTGGTTTGCTCGATTTGTGCTCCGAGTTCCGCTACTTGGCACCTTAGTCCGCAAGCAGGCCTCTGGTCGCGTATCGCTCGCCGCCGCCTGTTTGTTGCGTTCGGGCGTGGAATTATTGCAGGCGCTGAGGATCGCCTCTCAGTCTTGTAACAACGTGATCGTGCGGGATGCCTTGAATTCAGTCGCATTCGATCTGGAGCGGGGCTCGGCCCTGAAAGATGCGATTGCTCGTCAGGCTGTTTTTCCAACGTCGGTAGCCCAGATTTTTGCGTTGGGACAACAGTCGGGGCAAATGGAAAGCATGCTTCATCGACTCGGATTGGACTACGATCGCCAAGCCAACATCCTCGCCACTCGAATTGCATCGACGGTAGAGCCACTACTGATCGTTATCTTATCTGTGGTCGTTGGCTTCATTCTTTTTGCCACAATCCTACCAATTCTCGAAGCAGGCAATATCGTGGCGATGTAGGCCCGCTAAAATGTCATTTCACTCGAAGAAGAACCAACAAGCCTTAAATTCGAATCCTCTCAATCTCGTCCAAACTAACCTCATCGCATGTTCTATCATATAACTTTGTGGTCCGAGCCGACTCGTGAGCTGCGATCTGCATCGCACGTTCCAAAGTTCCCTCATTACTCAAGTAAGCCGTAATACCGGTCGCTCTAAAAGTATGGCAACAGGTGTTGTCGGGTAGACCAGCTGCGCGAGCGCGGCGTTTGATCATGCGTAACGCATCGATGCGGTGCATGCGACGTTCGGTCAGGATTCCAGCTGCCACCGTGCGAAACAGTGGTGACTTTCGAAGCTCACGGATACCTGCTGCCAGCAGATAAGCATCGATATAGGCTTCGGCATTGTGATGGGCGGGGACTTCATGGTACTTGCCTCCCTTCTCGTGGAGCCGGAACCACATGCGTCGCCCCTGCAAATAAATATCCTCTACATTCATTCCAAGCGTGGCACTCACCCTGGCGAAGCTGTAAATCATGACACCAACAAGAGCTCGGTCACGGAGCCCAATAACGGTGTCTGTTTCGATCGAGTCTAACAGCAGGCGAGCTTCTGCAGCCGTGAGTACCGGCGTCTTGCCTTTCTTCACTACATGCTTGGGTCCCCGCACGGAGGCTGCAGGATTGGTTGCGATAATGTGACCGGTCACCAGAAAATCGAACAACATGCGAATGGCAGCCAAATGAAGTTTCACGGTGGGTGCACTATAGTGTAAGGTCATCCACTCAACATAGGTCGCTACTACAATCGGCTCAATATCCTCCAATGCAATTCCATGTTCCTGGCACCAGCAAAAGAAACGGTTGACAGCATGCGAGTAGGCTTGCCGCGTGCCTTTGTTGCGAATCGATGCTGTGAAGAATTCCAAGTAGCGTTTGCGGGCACTGTCGCCTGCATGACTTATCAATGCTGGCAGAGCGGTAGGATAGGGAAGAATAGGGGCGAGTAGGGAATCAGCCATAAGCATTCCCAGCTAGGCCGCCAGTGTGGACACATCGTATTTTGGAATCTCAGAATCCGATGTTACGAGCGTGAGCGATTCTTTGCGAGCTTGAGCTACTAACAGTCGATCAAACGGATCGCGATGGAGCAACGGTAGCTGTTTCGTTTCTTCCGTGTGTTCAATAGTGATGGGCAGTTCAGTGAACCGTTCAGCCCGCATAAGATCTAAAACAGACGGTGTTTCATCGAGTTTCCCTAGGCGAGTCTTAATTGCCATTTCCCAAGTTGTTGCGGCACTTACAAATACAAAGCTACGCCCACTGGCAATAGCAAATCTAGCATCTTCTTTAATGAGCCCGGGGTTTACAGCCCATTGGATGAATGTGCAAGTGTCTAGCACAAGCCGGGTCACTGGGCACCATCGCCAGGTAAGATGTGAAACAAATCGGCGAGTTCTTCATCCGTGAATTCAAACTGATCGCCAATTTCAACTTTGCCCTGCCATTGACCGCCGATGCGTGGGCGTGTGTCATGCTCAAACGGAATCATACGAATCAGCGGATGATTCGCTCGGGCAATGACCACTTCATCACCAGCCAAGACTCTATTAATGAGTTGGGACAAGTGAGCCTTGGTCTCATTGATATTTGCAATATACATAAGGTCCTCCTTTGACCAGCTGTGTTCATACTGCCACTTATTGAATCTACAGTCAACCAAAAAAGTCACATGGAGATCGATAATGTTCTAATATCAACCAACGATGGCCTTGTAAGAACCTGCCTGGACTATTCACTAGATTGAGAGTATCAAAAAGGTTGTTTTGATACACAGTATTATTTGTTCCCGTGGCGGTGCATTGATGCCACTACTTTTCAGTTGCGCAGATGGTATTTGTATGGCACGATGATGTTAGTACCAGAAAGAAACCAACACGGGAGAATGCCATGGAAGGCAACCAATCAGACATATGGAACTGCAGGATTGATGCGTCAGGACGTATCGTACTGCCGCTTCCGCTTCGCAATGAGAAACTATTTAAGACTGGTGATGAGTTAATAGTCACGGTCGAAGATGATGCCGTGGTACTGCGTACCTACGACCAGGTGATTACCAGATTGCAGCAACAATTCAGTGAAGCGATACCGGAAGGCGTGAGTCTCGTCGATGAATTGATAGACGATCGTAAGCAAGAGGCCGAGCTTGATAAGGGTCGTTGACGCTTCCGTGGTCCTTGCCGTCTGTCATCAAGAGCAAGGATCTGACATTGCCAGGGAGTCTATGCGACGAGGGCTGATTTCTACGGTCAATCTTTCTGAGGTCTATGAGAAGGCCATTGAATACGGGCGATTACCCATCGCCGAGGCAATCGTACAAACGGCTGCACTGGAAGTCGTTGAATTCGATGAGCTGCACGCCCTGGAGGCCGCAAAGTTTGCAGAGCAAGCACGGAAGAAAGGGATTTCATTTGCAGACCGGGCGTGTCTTGCTCTAGGTGTATGTGAACAACTACCCGTGGTCACCGCTGACCGCAGCTGGACAGAGCTTGATCTTGGTATCAAGATCGAGTTGTTTCGTGATGGTACGGACTAGGATATAAATCCGGACATTAATTGCATCAATATAGTACCCGTCCCCCCACCAATGTGTGTTGAACTTATATTCTTGACAAACCCCTCATTTGACAGCGGAAATAATCCAAAAGTTCTCTTCATATTCATACATATCTAATGGAAATAATCGCCCGATTCAGAATAAGAATACTTACGACCTGCTGATTGATTTTTTTCCAGGCTGATCGAATATCGCATTGCAATCATCTGTTGCGTAAATCCGGCTTGAATCCTTCGCGAGATACCAAACTGTCGAAGCATATTCTGGACGACAATAACCGCGACCAAAACGCGACCACAGTTGTCAATTTTTGATACGTTTATTTAGTGTAGAGCGTATGTAGGGAATTGATGATCTACAAGTGTTTTTATTGGTGAAACATTGTTTTTATGGTGCGTAAGCATTGGCTAATATTAACTTTAGGTTCTAGTACCGCAAGGTGTGAAGGTTCGACTCCTTTCAGCCCTATCTGCATATCAGGAAAGGACTTAGAGATTTGCACTCTAAGTCCTTTTTTGGCCAACCTGCCAACAAGTGACTTTACAAGTGACAACGTTGGCTATGCGTTGCTTTTATGTCGCTGGTCAAATCGCGTGCTTATGCGAATGATTACAGGACCTAAGGAGCAATTGAGTGGCCTCTCTACAACAAGAACCAACCGGCGTTTTTCATGTCGTTTTTCGGCATCGCGGTAAGCGCTTCAAGCGATCGTTGAACACCAAGTCCCAGTCCACGGCCCTCGCACGGTGTGACGAGATAAATGAGACTTTGGACCTTATTAAACGTGGACGACTCGGTATTCCTCCCGGTGTAGCTCAGGACCAATTTATTCTGGCGGGAGGCAAGATGTTGGAAGGACCGTCACAATCTGCTGCCGATACTATGACAGAGATACCCAGCGTTTCTTTGAAGGGCCTCTTCGATCGGTTTTTTGAGGCTCTGCCAGCCGATAGTCTTGAGCTCAATACCGTACGCACGATGCGTACTCACCAAAAACACTTGCTCAGGATCCTAGGTGCTCGTACGAAAATCCATGATCTAAAAAACGCTCATCTCCAGAAATACATTACTTCCCGGTCAAAGGAAAAAACTCAGTTTCTGATGATTCACAAGGGTTTAGAATTGCCGAAAAAGCGGCAAGTGTCTGGCGTAACCATAAAGAAAGAAATCGTGACTCTAGGTATAGTTTGGCGTTGGGCAATTGCCACGTCACTGGTTGAATTAGTATACCCCAGCAAGGGGCTTCGTTATCCGAAACATGATGAGAAGCCACCATTTCGCACCTATGATGAGATTCGACGACAGATTGAATCTCTAGGCTTGACTGGCTCTAACGCAGCCCAACTATGGGATTGTCTCTTTCTAAGCTCCATAGAAATTCAACATCTACTTGAGGTTGTAGGGAATCGACAACACGGATTACCGAGTTATGCCTACCCCATGATTTTTGTTGCTGCCCATACTGGTGCTCGAAGAAGTGAATTGATTAGGGCAAAGGTTATGGACGTAGATCTTTCATCGAATTCACTGGTGATCCGTGAAAAAAAGAGAGTCCGCGGAAGTCGATCCTCCAGACAAGTCCCGATTTCCACTCCATTGCGACAAGCACTTGTAGCATGGCTTGAGCGGCATCCTGGAGGTGATATTCTGTTTTGTTGCGAGCCAAATGTTGAGCTAAGTTGTGCCCAGGTGCGCAGGGTATTTCGGACTGCCGTAAGAGGAACAAAGTGGAGTATCATGCGTGGCTGGCACACGTTGCGTCACAGTTTCATAAGCAACCTCGCCTGTCAGAGCATTGATCAACGCATAATTGATGCTTTTGTTGGTCACACAACAGACGAGATGAGACAACGTTACCGTCACCTTTTTCCCAACATACAGCACTCAGCAATAGAGCAAGTTTTTGGGTAGACTGATCGTAAGTTCTCAATATGGCAACCAAGTACTATCTCAGCGAAGTCTGATTGTTAACCTTGCCTCCTTGAACGCGTTCGGTACCGACTCAGCACTTGCCGCGCGCATTGTTTCGTGCGATCCTCGCGGCTCAGCATGGCTTGATGAGGTGCCCTAGCTAAATTGCCCGCAAGTGGTTTTCATGTATGAACGGCTACAGTGCCGTCAAAAGTTTTTCTCGCAAATCAAACTGCAAGAATCCCACGTTATAATCGTCGCTTTTAATGGCCGATCATGTCTATTCGGCAACGCTTTCGCATACTGGGCAGACAGTATAACGTCCCATGACCTTTGGTATCCAAGGGCTCATTGTTGCAATGTTGGCAGCAGGAAACAAACGATCATCAATCAACGTTTACTGGCCCCACGTAGTTGGATTCCTCCGGTTCACTCGCCAGCGATACGGCAGCTGGGTTCATCCTTCGGAGACCACGATTGAAGATGTATATGCTTGGCGACGATATTTGGCCACTAGATTGCAGCTATCGCCTAAGTCGCAGAATCAAGCGGTCTCCGCAATCAAATTTCTCTTCGGGCGCGTGCTGGGAAAACCAATATCCGAACCCGATGGAAACCCACTTCGAGCAAAAGAATCCAAGAGAGGTCGGCGACGGGTCATTGCCAAGCCAGACTTGGTTAGGTTATTTAAGGCGTTTCGCCCGGTCGACCGCCTTGTTCCGCAATTGATGTACGCAAGCGTCCTGCGACTCTCTGATACGATCAACTTGCGAATCAAGGATCGGAACTTCGCCGATGAGCAAATCGAACTCGCCAGTACGAAGCACGACCACTTCCGTATCGTTCCATTTCCGAGGTCAATTCACGATAGTTTAAGGAAGCAAGTAGACCTGGCTGAGAGAATTCACCGAGCTGACACAGTGGAAAACCCCAATGGCGTGCCAGTGCCTCACGCTTATGCTCGCAAATGTCCATCGGCTCCACGTGATTTGCGCTGGATGTGGTTATTCCCGAGCGTGTCTCTCAGCCGGGACCCAGCCGATGGGCGATTAAAACGTTTCCATTGAAATGTCGACCATCTGCGCCGGATATTTCGAGACGCTGTCCGGCGATCTGGAGTCCGTCGTCGGATTACACCACATGATGTTCGGCGAGCCGCAGCAAGGCATTTACATCTGTCTGGAATGCCCATAAAACGCCTACAGGCCATTTTAGGGCACAATTCTATCAATACGACGTAACTCTACATTTTGGAGGATGAGGCACAAATCAACGGATCTCATAGTCCATTCGATCTACTAAACACATTAGAATAGATCTTGCATTTACCGGCGCATGCGCGCCGGAGAATTACTAGTTCGTCCCTAGAAATTCCAATGCACGCCAACCCTTACGAATCGTCAACAGCAAGTAATCGGCAAGAAATGACGGAAACTACGTCAACGACATCCTATGCCGCGACGAGCGTCAAATGTGGGCTTATCATTATCGGCATGGCTCTGTACTTCTCAAACGTCCAGCGTGATGCGCACCTATATCGAACGATTCTCGAGAACGAAGGCTTTCCGACAACTAACGACAGCATTGCAATTGGAATTGCGGGGTCTTTGATATCGACTGTTGTACTCACGCCGGTGGCACTGTTCCTGATCTGGTACGGTTTTGGAAACTGTAAACGACTTCAGATCGTTCCTCGCTTCGATAGGTTCACTTTCGGTTGGGGGATTTTCGCTTCAATCCTATTGATCTTGTTGCTGATGATCGAGGCCGACTACCTAATCTATGCTGCTCAACGTCCGCAACACTGGAAAACATTGCTCGCTTCATCCGCTTACGTTGTTTACATTTATGTCTGGTGGTGCAACTCGTTGGCACACGGAAAAGTCCGGACGAACAAAGCCATGCACGCCGAGCACGCGATCGGCCGTTTTTAACATAGTGGCTTCACTCGCGCGTGCCGGGTGATGGCTGCCGTTATTTGCCTGGAAGGTGTTGATGTTGACATGGAAGCTCACGCTCGGCTCACTAGTAGTGCTGATTGCGAATCTGCCACCATACTGGGATCCGACCACTGCGGCGATTAGATCGCTACGTGCGAAAGGATACAGAATCGAAGGCCGTGACCCATGTGATGGAGCCGGATTTTGCTGTGCGCTACTACCCGCTTCGGAAGATGGTGACGTCTACTATGTGACACTCCCACAACGAGGATGGAACATGTCGCAATTACGTCATCTGAAGCGATTTGAGAATTTGAAATCAATTCGGGCAGACCGTGCTGTTACGCCAACAGAGTTTGATACTTTGTGTGAAACACTGCAGAACCAAAAGGATCTACTACTCGTGTACGTGCAAAATCCCGATGGCACTCGAACGTGGACCCGTCGAGACGATTGAACAAAATACGAACATGCAAATAACAAAGGAATGAACGAAAGTCACGTTGGCTGGTCCACTCTGCCAAAATGTCAACTTACGCGACTTCGTTCTTCCCATCGTTCCCAGATGAAACATCCGTTGGTCAATTGAGGACTTGGGTGGAAGCACGGTCATTTGGTACTTCCTGATGTACTGCGTACTCCAGGCCCAGATCACTTGGATGCGTGCAGCCGCAAAGGTATTTCGATCTCAACTGGACGCGACAAGAATCACTTTGGAGCATCGTCTTTTGGGATACGTGGACATGCTTTCAGTGCACAGAACAGCCTGCGAATCAAACCGCACGATGAACCTTCTGCATTGAAGATGTGGTAAACTGAACGCCTGTGTGGCAAAGCATTACCCCTTCGTTCCCTGGGAACATCGCGGTGAACGGGAGTTCGCGAGCCCGTCCAGATTGCTAATAAATCAAACGCGCGAACCCTGTTACCGCCAATCGTTCTGCCCTGGGACTTGCATAATGGAACGGCTCTACAAAAATGCCAACTTCCGAGTGTTGTGGTTTCGCATTAGCGTAATGTCCACGATTTGGGCGGTGACTGCCGCAGTCGTTTTTTCACTTTTGCGTCCCTCCAAAGCCGACCTTGCTGCAGAAACTCGGCTCCTGGGGAGATGGGAAGTTTGGTATGCAAAATACAATCCCACGGTCCCGCCAGATAGAATCATCGAATGGATGCCCGATGGTGGCGTCGCGCACTATTCGCCTGAATTGGAACCGTGGGGCGATACTTCAGAGAATCCTGAAATGACCAGTGCTTGGCGAATCCGCAAAGGAAAGCTGATCACAGAATTGAGGAATCCATCTGCGTTCCGCGGCACAGTGCGAGAATCGACAGATTTGATTTGGGAATCAGATGACGCTGTCGTTTTTCACGTTACTAGCGCTAGCGGTCAAAAGGCACAACTTCACTATCGAAGACTGACTGGAACTCCGATTGCGATTCGGAAACAGGCAGAACCAAGCGGTGAACGGGAGTTCGCGAACCCGACCAATTTGCTAAAATAACAAACGCGCGAACCCCGTTACCGCCAACGTTCTGTGGCCATAGGAATGAAAGTCCCAGCAAAAACGACGGCATGGCGTGTGACGATGGCATCGTCGAGCTTGCTTTCATTCTTCGTGCTTTACCCATTCGTCCACGAATGCGGTCACCTGATACCTGCGATAGCCGGCGGTGCTACCGTCAATGATTTCGTTTGGACGCCGTTCTTCGGTCATGCACATGTCGGCCTATCTAATGTTTCAGGATCGGCGTTGCCGTGGGTAGATGCTGGAGGGGCTTTGCTGCCGACATTGGTAGGAACCGCGCTTGTCGGTACTTGGATGGCTTTGCCAACGAAAGCATCCGGGCCGAACTGGCGGCTATGGTTGCTGGTTCCCGGCGTCGTCATGTTGGTTGGAAATCTCGGACTTTTCTTCGAAGCAACAGTTGGTTCAGGATCATACCGACATATGTATTTGCTAGCGAAGGCCATTGGAGGCGAAGGAATCGTCGGGAAAGCATTGGAGGTCCTGCCCGCCGTGTGGACTGTAGTTGTGGTTGCGCTAGCGATAGGCCTGCACCGCCGCCAATCGAAAGCCACAGAACCAAGCGGTGAACGAGCGAACTGGAAATGGTCTGGAAACGAGCGGGG
>JAGQOY010000015.1 GCA_020427005.1 Planctomycetales bacterium | reverse complement strand
GAGTTGCATGCCAGCACGCTTGAAAGTTGGAAAACAGATCCCAACATAGCGCGCTATTACACGCATGCAGCCGGATTAACCCAGGTGTTTATGAATCTGACGAAACAGCCGACCGGCCGCTTGGCAGTTCAACAGGCGTTGGTGCGCGTTTACCATGGTGATCCGGTGGGGCGTGAGTTAGATGCTCTGTTGGATTTGAACGACAGTAAGGCTCAGTTGCGTTACCAGCAATCGTTGACCATGAATGACGCTGATGTGGCAGCCCTTGTCCAAATTCAGCCAGAAATAGAAGAATTGGTACTCTCGGGCAGCGAGCTTAGACCTGAGACTTGGGGGATGCTCTCACAACTCAAGAATTTACGTTGGCTTGATCTTTCCTTCACAAATATCTCAGAGGCTGAATCCGCATTTTTGAAGGAATTGTCGCAGTTAAGGAGGCTCAGCTTGGAAGGAACCTCAGTTGGTGGTGAGACTGTAGTTCGCGTTTCCAAACAGCTCCAGCTGGAAGAGTTGGACCTAAGTCATTGCCCGATACGGGATGCAGATATTGTCTCGATACGGGGGCACCCCAGTCTACAAGTACTCTGGCTGACTGGTACCGGGGTTACAGATTCTACTCTAGACGTTCTCAAGACATTGCCGGTAATTAAACAATGTGACGTGGCGGAGACACAAATTACGCCGTCCGCCTGGAAAGCGTTCTCTGCACGCCTTAGCGATTGAAACGGTGCGCATAAATGAATCACTTGTTGATACGTGACCGCCTTTTGCATGGTCTTGTTATTCCGGCTCATCCTTTGGCGCTGACCGCAGACCGTAAGTTGGACTACGCGCGACAACGGGCATTAACGCGTTACTACCTCGATTCAGGTGTTGGGGGCGTAGCCATTGGGGTTCACACTACGCAATTCGCCATTCGCGATCCCAAGCATGATTTGTTGGCAAACGTTCTGGGGCTGGCGATTGAAACAGTTAGGGATTGGCGGGCTAAAGCGGTGAGCTTGGTCCATGCGAAGCCAATTATGGTTGCTGGCATTTGCGGGCAAACCGATCAAGCTCTTCGAGAGGCGAAGCTTGCTTCGCAACTAGGCTATGACGTAGGCTTACTCTCACTTGCCGCCCTTCGAGAGCATAATGAACAGCAACTTATTCGGCACTGTGCTGAAGTGGCGGAAGTGATTCCACTTTTTGGTTTTTACTTGCAGCCCGCTGTTGGAGGTCGAAGACTTTCATTCGATTTCTGGCGCCAATTTGCTGATATTAATGGAGTCCTGGCCATAAAAATAGCTCCCTTCAATCGCTACCAGACATTGGATGTCGTACGAGCGGTTGGGTGCAGTAGCCGTTGGCAGGAAATTGCAATCTATACTGGAAACGATGACTCGATTGTCAGTGATCTTGTGACTAGTTACCAGTTCGAGGTAGAAGGAGAATTGCGAACACTCCGTTTCACTGGAGGCCTATTGGGACACTGGGCCTGTTGGACAAAGACCGCTGTAGAATTGCACGCTAGATGCCGAGCCCTGGTTACTGGTGAGCTGACGATCGATTCTCAAAGATGGCTAGAAACACATATTCTGTCTCATCAAGTAACTGACATGAATGCGGCGATTTTTGATGCAGCTAATCAGTTTTGTGGTTGCATTGCTGGAATTCATGAAGTTCTTCGGCGGCAAGGATTGCTAGAAGGCAATTGGTGCCTGGACCCAAATGAACGGATGAGTCCCGGTCAGAGCGATGAAATAACTCGGGTCATTGAGTCCTATCCGCATCTAACCGATGATGAGTTTGTCTCTGAAAACCTGGCACGATGGCTCGGATCATCCTAAATAGCCGTGTGCATAAAATGATTTGTAGCCCGAAGGCTTCGGGTACTGGCTGATGCCCGTTCGCAATAAGCTGTCGCGCGTCACGGACCAAATCCAATACTCATCCATTGATAAACCGAGATCATAATCGGGCACGTTGATCAAGCATTTTCATTGAACGGACCCAGGAGGTAGGGGAGTAAGGGCAATACTCGCGGGGACTATCCGAATCGCCCCGTCACATAATCTTCCGTTTCACGCAATCTTGGCTTGGTGAAAATCTGAGTAGTCGGACCATACTCGATCAGTCTCCCAAGGTACATGAATGCTGTAAAATCACTAACTCTCGACGCTTGTTGCATATTGTGAGTGACGATCAAGATCGTGTAGTTACCTCGCAATTCGTCGATGAGATCTTCAATTTTCCCTGTTGCCAAGGGATCCAGGGCAGAGCATGGTTCGTCGAGCAATAGAACTTCCGGGTCGCTTGCAATAGCTCTAGCGATACACAGACGCTGTTGTTGTCCGCCGGAAAGGCCAAGGCCACTCTCATGCAGTCGATCCTTGACTTCATTCCACAAGGCAGCGCCTCTTAGACTCTGTTCGCAAACCTCCCGAAGGACTTTCTTGTCGCGTTGGCCATCGATACGCAACGGGAAGACGACATTCTCGAAAATGCTCATTGGGAAGGGATTGGGCTTTTGGAAGACCATACCCATTCGTTTTCTCAATTCGATGACATCGGCGCCTGGCGCAAAAATCGATTCGCCGCGCAATAGGATCTCGCCCTGAACCGACAGCCCGTCGATCAGATCGTTCATGCGATTTACGCTCCGCAACAATGTCGATTTTCCACACCCGCTAGGACCGATCAAGGCAGTGACCTGGTTTCTGGGAATGTGCAACGTAATATTATGCAGAGCCTGCTTGGCACCATACCAGAGGTTGAATTCCTGTATTTGGACAGCCGGTTCGGCTGCCATTACCTCATCGTGGATTTCAGCTTTGACGGCCTTGCCGTCCGCGATCTCCGCTATCCTGCTAGGTTGATCATGAGGTTCATTGGATATATTCATGTCGCGGGAAACCGGCGGTAATGGATGGTTAGAACTGGTTGCTTTGGAATTTTCGTTTCAGCCGATTTCGTAGCAAGATAGCTGAAATATTTAAGGTCGCAATAATCGCTAACAGCAATAACGTACATGTGTACACCATCGGTTTGGCAGCCTCACTATTCTGGCTCTGAAACCCAAGCGTGAAAATCTGGTATCCCAGATGCATAAAGGTACGCGATGGGTGTACAAATGGGAATTCGCTGTCAGCCGGCAAGTCGGGAGCGCTTGGCAACGCGCCCACCAGCATCAAGGGCGCCACTTCGCCGGCTCCACGTGCCATTGCGAGAATAGCTCCCGTCAAGATTCCTGGGCGAGCGTAAGGAAGCACAATACGGCGGATAGTTTGCCATTTGCTGGCTCCGCAGGCCAGTGAACCTTCGCGAAGAGAATTGGGGACCGCCGCCAGAGCCTCCTCTGTGGCAACAATTACGACCGGCAAGGTCAAGAGTGCCAATGTTAATGATCCCCACAACAAACCGCCTTTTCCAAAAGTTGGATTTGGAAGGGATGCCTGGTAAAAGCCATGGAAAAAAGGATTCCCAAAAATCAACAAGACCATCGCCGCTAGGCACAAGAGCCAAAGAACGAACGTACTACGCCGGATCCAACTAGTATCCTTTGATTTTGCCGAGTTGCTAACTCCGCTCAACAAACCGATTAGGAATGCGGATGTGCCAGCCACAGCTGCAACAGCCAAAACAGCGAACCAGATGGGTTTGGGGAAAACGCTGAGATCAGCGTTTTCCGCACCACCATCAACAAATGCTCCAATCATGTAGCAAAAGAATGAAAACCCAAAGACGCCGTAGACAATAGAGGGTACACCGGCCAAGTTGTTGATGGAGATCCGAATCAAAGAAACAAGTGGTCCACTCTTTGCATACTCCCGAAGATAGAGGGCGCTCATTATTCCGAAAGGCACAACAGCTATGGTCATGATAACGGTCATGACCACCATGCCCCAGATAGCAGGAAAAACGCCACCTTCAGTATTCGATTCACGAGGCTTGTCAAAAATAAATTCGTGCCACCGGGCCAGATACACGTCTGCTTTGTCGAGCCATGTGAGTCGGTTAACGTCTACTAGGCGAATGATCTCTCGGCAAGTGAGTGATTTTTCACCGAATAGACGCAACTGTGGGGAAGGCGATTGCTCGGCCGTGTATCCCGCAGATGTAACTGCCAGTAGACGCTGTTCATTTTGCAGCGTTTGGATGGAAACTAGTTTAAGAGTATCGCTTACCACGTCCGTCGAAGTTTTCAAGTTAATAGCTTCGCCGACTGAATTCTTCAACTGAGACGCCAAGTTGGGCGAGATTTGACCAGCGATCAGACTTGAAATGTCAAGGTCGTTGGCTTCGGAAAACTGTAAAGCATCCGTAGGGATTGCAAACCGAACTTCGGTTCGGAGCATGAGTCGCTCCAGCTGGTCGAGCTGCGATTGTAGAGGGATTTTGGCGTGCCAAGCCCTTTTGTAACCTGAAAAATAGTTTCTGCAGGCTGCGGCAAGAGCCGTATTATTGAGAGCGGCCGCGCTAAGCCACTCATCAAGTGCCAACTGAGCCGCCGCGTGCTGTTCAGGTTGCTGGTTTGCTAAATATTCAGTTAGTTGTTGGGAAGCTTCTTTCCAAATGGTATCTTGACCAATCAAAGAATTCAGGGAATCTTTGAGTCGGCTAAGCTGTGCTAGTTCGTTTTCAAGTAAACATAGCTCTTCAAGCAGTGCATGGGATTCTTCCAGTGGTGTGGCCAAACGCAGGCCAGACCGCAATTCGACCTGTCGAACTTCGAGTCGTAGCTGGGCGACGCTTGCATCTAGGCGACTCATCTGCCACTTCACATTTGTCTCTTCATCGCGCCAACGACCGGCTTGTGTAATTTCCTGCTTGAGTAAATCCAGGACCTCAACTGGATTGGACCATACTTTCCGCAATGCATAGATGTTCGATGTTTCACTGGACACTAGTTGCCAGTCGCCCTCTGGCTCCTGGCTGCATTGAAATGAAACCTGGGAAGTTTTGGCTGGTGCACTTGTCGCATCAGCTGAAAGCAGTTCGGCGTTAAGTTGATATCTCAGCTCAAGAGCTTTGGACGATACCGAGTTGATCAAGGAAAGTAGCCAGTTCGATTCCACTTTGTTACTTAGTTCACGTAAACTCTGTTCCGCGATAGAAAGCTCTGAGAGAGTCTCTGACGACAACCCATGTTCCAACGCGGGCCTGAGGTCAGGCTTGCTTGGCCACATCGATATATACGGGTCCAATAGTTGCAGTTGAAGCACGTTGGTCGGCAGGCCATATAGTCGTCCCCAAGACTCCCGTTCAACGATGACCGCCATTGAAGGAGTCAGAATGCCGCGAGAGTCGAGCTGATCGGCTTCAAACCATCGATAATGTTCGTTTGTAATATCATAATTTCCAGTCCGGAAATTCCAGCTAATCGATTTCTTGGCTTGAGAGGCGGCAGTTTTGTTCGAGCTGGCAGAGGTATCAGAGAATCGAGAAATCTTGGTGCTCTGCAATTGGCCAATGTTCAAAGAGCCGTCATTCAAAACTAACAGATTTACAGTTCGAGGCCAGAATGTAGGCAAGCCGGATGAGATGATAAAGCCGAACAGCGCGACAATCATCACGAGGCAAACTACTAACAAACCTCCGGTGAGCCAAACTAAAGGTTCACCGCGCGACAGCATCGAAAAGCCGGTTTGCTGCGTGCTACGAAGTTTTCGAAACGCCGAACGCCGCCTACCCAGCGTAGCGGCTGCAGCCGAGTCAACGTTTTGCTTGTTGGTCTGTTGGTTCATAGTTGACTGGCCCGTTTCCTAAACCTTATGCGGACCAATTCGGCCAAGGTATTGGCAATCAAGGTCAGCATGAATAGCAGGAGTGCGGCCAGAAATAGAGTGCGATAATGTATGCTCCCCTTGGCGGCTTCAGGAAGCTCTGTAGCGAGCGTGGCCGACAGCGTTTGAAAACCGTTGAATGGATTCCATTCAGTCAGCGGAGTGTTGCCGGATGCCATGAGCACGACCATGGTTTCGCCGACAGCCCGACCGAGTCCAATCATGATCGCGCTAAACAAACCACTCATAGCGCTAGGGATCACGACGCGTGTCGTCGTTTGCCAAGGAGTTGCCCCACAGCCCAACGCAGCGCTTCGCAATTGTCGCGGAACACTTTGCAAAGCATCTTCACTAATTGTGTAGATGAGTGGTATGACGCAAAAGCCGAGTGCAAAACCTACTAGCATGGCATTGCGATCTTTGTAGCCAGTCAGAAAGCTGTCCCGTAGATCCCATCCCCACGACGCAACCATGTGGCCAAACAAGATGGACAATCCACAGATGACTGCTACCGTGACGGCCAGTCGAGCCAAAGAATAACGCGCGAAAGTTTTAGGAGTTTGATGAACGGCTTGTCTATGAATGGGAATGGCCAGTGGACCGTTAAGAGCCAATACCGATAGTAAAGACACGAGTGGTAATAGTGCCAAAATCCATCCGCCTGCTGCTTGATCGCCGCTACCGGAAAGCCATTGCACAATGTCTCCCGAGAACCACGCTTGTTCAATGGGGTCACTGAGTAACCAAGCCAGTAGACAAGCCACAAATAAAGTTGCTAACAGGAGAGGCAGCCGAAGTACCATTGTTCGAGCGCTGACATTTTGCGGTACAAGGTTCCAGGCATGGCCTGCTGTTACAAATGATAGAGGTATCAAATAGACCGACAAAATGACAGTCATCAAATTCGTCTGTAGGGCAGGTGCTAGCACTAAGGCCGCGATATACCCCAAAACGACGCTAGGCAAACTAGCCATGAATTCTATTATTGGTTTGACACGGCTGCGAGACTTTGGAGAAAGGAATTCGCTCGTATACACTGCAGCGCACATCGCCAGTGGAATACTAAAAAGCATTGCATACAAGGTGGCTTTAATAGTGCCGAAAACCAATGGTACCAAACTAAATTTTGCTTCCGCCGTTTCGGTACCTGAGGAGCTCTGCCAAATGTACTTTGGTCTGTCATGACCCTCATACCAGACCTTCCCAAAGTATCCGCGAAGCGAAGCGGCCGGGTAGCCTAACTGAACCGGACACCAAGCAATCGAACCATATCCGATCGAGAAAATCGAGTTGTCTACCGGGTTCAAGAAGGCGTTTGTTTGTGATGTGAGCGGAGATCGGAAGCTTTGTAGTCGATTTTGATTGGTAAGGTAGGCCAGGGAAAATTCCCCGGACTGCGAGCCAATCAACGCGACATGGCTTTGCTGGCTGCTTGAAATACTTTGAATCGCCTGGTCACCGGTTTTTAGTTCTCGGGCTGGTACCATTACCATACCGTCGGTAGTAGTGATGGTCGTGGGATCAGAGGGTTGAACGATCATCCAACCGGTCACATTTCCGAGTGAGTCGCCGCACATTAACGTCTGACGGGCAAGTAATGGTGCCGCACACGTCAAGCTGCCACCGTCAAGATTCGCGTCGGAGGACTCTGCAAATCGTAGCTCATTTTCCAATTTCGCGTAACGATCTAATTTGCCATTTTTCCATGCAACAACGATTTGGCGTTCCCCATCCCATAGCATGAGCAGCAATGGGGATTGGTCGATCGTCCTCTGAAGTAAGGGGCAACGCTGCACTTGAAGCGATTCGGTAGTCTTCCGGGTCAACAAGTTTCGTTTGGACTCTATTTCTGCCAATACGATTTCGTCTCCCACTATGGCAGCCAGATAGGCTATTGAGGAAGTAGCAAATCGGTTGGTTGTACCAGGAGGTAGATAATCGCAGGCGATCACAGGTTGCGTACCCAATTCTCTTGGCGTCGACCAATTAGGAGGAGTCAGCGTCGTGCGACGAACTCCGAATCGATCGAAATACTCATAAACGGAATCTTCATAGGTCTGCATGGGATTCTCGGGAGAGATTCGAACCTCCGATGGCAAAGCACTCGATGCAAGTAATTCCGTTAAGAAATTAAGTTCCGTAGAGCGCACCGTTCCGTCAGCATATCCAAGCGTAAGGAGCCGTCGGTCAATTGAGAGATGCGTGCAGGTGATAGCAGCTGTGGAATCAGGTGCATCGAAAGTACTGAGCAAACTACCGTCGTGTGTGCTACGCACCTCGATCGAGCCGTTTTCCAGCATGCCCCATAACAACTGGCTGTTTTCATCGCAGCCGAATTGCTCATAATCGGGTAGTGAAAACTGGACCCAGTCCTGGATTTGGGGCTTAAAAAAGAGAGGGGCTGCAGTAGCAATTAGAACAACCACAACCAGCATCACAGCGATGATGGTGCCAATACCTCCAACCGTAATGGTGCGAGACGCCAGTTTATCGCCAAACCGTACTGTCCAAGGCGTTTGCTTGCGACGATTTAGGCCAGTAAAGGACTTTTGCCCATTGTCGGTATTGTCAGCCACACAAAACTTCCAGGTTCGATAGTCGACGGTGGCGGCCAATTCGGCTACCACCGAAAAACATAGAGTATGGAATCACAACTCAGCGAACTAGAATCCAGGTTCAACGCCAACGGAAAGCAATGCCTCGCGAGCAATGTCTGCGGAGACTGGCAAGTAACCGTCTTTGATCACCTGTTCCTGGCCGGGCTTACTTAATACAAATTTCAGGAACTCTGTTTGTAGCGGATCAAGCTTGCCGCGCGGATCATAGTTTACGGCCAAATACAGAAAGCGAGCCAACGGATAACTTCCGTCAAAAGCGTTGGCTGGTTCTGGGGCAACTAAGGCGCCACCCAATTCCACGGATAACTTGAGTGGTTTGACATTTGCTGTACGATAGCCAATTCCGCTATAGCCAATTCCGTACAAGTTCTCTCCCACAGATTGAACAACGGATGAAGAGCCAGGGGCCTCTCCCACCCAGGTTCCGTAATCGCCATCTGCCAGAACCATTTCCTTGAAGTACCCGTACGTACCACTGGACGCATTGCGACCGTAACAAGCGATGGACTTGCTGCTCCACGCAGGTTGTTTCAAAAATTCACCCCACTTGACCGCTTGTTGCTTTGCACCTTGCTTCCGAGTGCTCGAAAAAATGGAGTCGATCTCAGGAAAGGAAAGTCCCTCCAGCGGATTATCTTTGTTGACATAAACAGCCAACATATCGATAGCAGTCGGAATCAATAAAGGTGGATAACCAAACTTCTCTGAAAAAGCTGTGATCTCGCTTTTCTTTGCGTCACGACTCATCGGACCGAAGGTTGCTTGACGCTCGGTCAAGGCTGGAATCGCGTTTGAGGAGCCTTTGCCATCTACTGCGGTTTTTACACCTGGGTAGAGCTTCTTAAATTCTTCTGTCCACAGGCCTACCATGTTATTCATGGTATCGGATCCAACGGTCTTCAGCATGCTACCGCCAGCAATGCCACTAACCTTTTTGTAACTGGGAAGCTGACTGTCGACCGAAACTGTTTGACAAGTCGCAGTTGTGCAACATCCAAACACTGCGAGGATTGCGAACCAATTGAACGATCTCATCACTAATTCTCCATATGCCAGCTGCAAAATACGGAACGCATTTCTCGATAACTTTTTACAAGCATTAGTTTCCCTGAGGTGGATGTTCCGGGGGTAATGCAAAATTGTTAAGAAATTATGAAGAACCGGTAGTCAGATTCGGACAGCCCTTCAGGGGTGTTTTGTTTTGCCGAAAGCACGGGAGGTCGCGAGCCACTTTATGCGGCTAGGCAAACGTCGGCATTTTGATGGACTGCATGATCAATTGCGGATCGTTCGGTGCGAATAGTGAAGAAGCGATTTTGCGGATTATAGTAGAAACTGAGTCGTCAAGAGGTGTGCCAACTCGCACCACCAGGACGCCGAGTAAGTTGCAAGATAGAAAAGACTTCCCCCACATTTTTCTTTACGGAGTCAAAAAATGCGTGACCAATCCATTCGATCCACGTTCCGTTCAAGGGTTGGATACTACCTGTTACGACTCGCATTGGTTTCTTGTGCGGTCATCCTGGCTGAAAACAACACATCCGCTCAGGTCTTGGGGCGCCCGAACCGAACTTGGCATGGAACATGGACCAGTCCTGCTAAAGGCCATCAGGGGACCCTGAGAATGCATCTGCGGCCCACCGCAAGTGGTAGCTATCAGGGGTTATTTGCTGGGCGATTCTTCGTCGTGATTCCATACGTTTTTCGAGCTCAAGTGAATGAAATCAACGGTCAACTGGTGACTAACAAGCGACTAGGCCCATTGGGAGACTACCAAATGGTACTGACCCCCTACGGAAACTCGCTTCAAGGTTACTGGTCAGCCGCCGGACAATCCGGCGGAATCTACATGCAGCCACGCAGGTAAGTTGTGTCGAATTGTGCGGATGGCCCTAGGCAACTCCTCATTTCCTGGATTCCACGAGCTCAAAACAAAGAGCTTCACGTGGAGTACCGGCTTGGTGAGTTTTCATCCGCCTCGGGGCAAGCCTTTCAGAGCCGACGTAGCTCTAGTTCCGTTTCTCAAAGACCAAGTGGCCATTGTCTACTAGTCGCACCTCATCAAACGGGGGACAATGACTTTATCCCACCGCTCAATTGCCAGGGGGGCTTTTGAAGAGGCACTGTGTTGGAATTCGTAAAATATGTTCTTGCCGGGTCGACCTTATGCAAGAAGACCCGTTCTTGCGCGACCGAGAATAAATATAGGAGAGCGTAGGTGAAGGCTGCATTTATTGAACAGGCTGGGCCGCCAGAAGTGATTCAATATGGTGAACTTCCAATTCCGAAAGTTGAGGAAAATCAAGCTCTCGTTCGTACTGCGGCCGTGTCAATAAATCCGATTGATACCTATATTCGCGGCGGTGCAAAATACTGGGAACTACCAAGCCCGTTTGTCCTAGGATGTGATATTGCTGGGGAGGTGGTTGAAGTAGGGAGCAATGTAAGTGGTCTAGCTGTAGGGCAGCGAGTGTGGGGGAGCAACCAAGGATTGCTAGGGCGCCAAGGGACTTTTGCGGAGTATTGTGCGATCGATGAGCAATGGCTGTATCCCATACCCGATGGTGTGGACAGTGAGTCGATGGCCGCGGCCGCACTGGTTGGCATAACAGCACACCTGGGACTGTTTCGAGAAGCCCGTTTGCGGGCGGGTGAGACCATCTTTGTACGCGGCGGAGCGGGAGGCGTGGGATCTATGGTCCTGCAAATGGCTTCTGCTATAGGGGCAACCGTAATCGCCACGGCCGGAGGAGCCGAAAAAGCTGCAGTTTGCCGTCGACTCGGTGCCAAGCATGTAGTGGATTACACGCAGGGCAACATTTGCGAGCAAGTTTCCGACTTTGCCCCTAGTGGAGTGCAAGTATTTTGGGAAACTCTTCGCGAGCCTGACTTTGATATGGCAGTTTCACTCCTCAGCGAAAAGGGACGAATCATCTTGATGGCTGGACGCGATGCACGTCCTCCTTTCCCTGTAGGTCCGTTCTATGTCAAAGGTTGTTCGATGCATGGATTTGTTATGTTCAAAGCCACTGCAGAAGAACAGCGAGCCTGCGCGGCTGATATCAACCACTGGTTCACGAACGGCCAGCTTCAGGCAGTTATCGACCGTACCTTACCACTAAGTGAGGCAGCGGAAGCCCACCGCTTGCAAGAAGCTCATACTATCGGTAACACGAGTACCCTCACAGGAAAACTAGTGCTCAGGCCGTAACAACTTTCGGAATTGCTTATCAGTGTTGCGCTGGCAATTTGTTGTCAGTTTGAGTATTAGAAGAATGACTGTCATGTTGACTATCAATCGTGAAATGGAGAGCTAGGTCCTGAGTCTTGGTCAATCGGCACAAAGACATCAATCGGTACATCGCGATATCGGCGGCGAAATTGACTGAGTCGCTTTGCAATCCGAGTATGATGACGGTTTTGCCAGTCAAATACATAAAGCCAGCCAACAAAAACTGCGGCCAGCGGGAACCAAATCATCCAAGAGTAGCTGCCGAATCGTTGAACCAGCCAAAAAGTGATGGCAACCAATGTCGTCAATGTGAGTAAGAAGCCAATGCCAACTTGGGCTCCCATCTCGCGTACGCAAAGTTCATTTCCCAGGGCGGCGTCCGCTTGAATTTTTTCTAACTCCAGTATCGCTTGAGCTTTTCGTAGACGCATAGCAATCCCGCTTGCAATACTCTCATCGGGATTTTCGATTGGTCGAAGCTTAATCTCCTGTTCTGTATCCAATTCGTCAATGTGGCTCATCAAATATTCCGATACTGCGAGTCGCATGGAGTTAAAGCGTACCATTCCCAATATTTCTTTTTTCAGTGAGCAGAAATATTCTCCGGTAGATATTCGAGAAGATTGTGACTTTTTACAAGTCTTACCCAATCTCGAAGCCAGTTCGTTGCTCTCGACTAAGCCATGAATTAGCTTCTGCATCCCCTTCGAATTTCTCAAGGGATGGGTTCCACCTCAAAGGGCGGCCCAATCGCATAGAGATATTTCCCAAATGGCACGTCGAGACGCTACGATGTTGGCTCTCAATATCCGAAATTGGCTGGTGACGTGATTGAAGGGATTGAAAGAAATTTTCCATATGGGAAACAATGGCGTCAAGTTTCCCGGCTCGAAGCGGTTGGCTTAAATCGTCGAATGCATAGGCAGTCCAGTTTTCGCGTGGCAGAGCCCGTTGGGATAAATCCTCGACAGGTTTTCCTTCCAAGCTACCGCGATTCACAAAAATCCTTCCCTGTTCACCGGAAAACATGATTCCGTTTCGACCGGAATCGCTGACAGTCATTTCGACTCCATTGGCATAACGATAACTGACAAAGAAATCCGTTGCTACGTCGTACCCATCTACAACCTTGGGAAAGCTTGCAGAGGAATTTATTTCTACCGGTAAGCTGTCGATGGCCCATTGTGCTATATCCAAATGGTGGGCGCCCCAGTCCGTCATTTGTCCTCCTGAATAGGCATACCACCAGCGAAATAGATAGTGACACCTTTGCTCAATGTATGGGACGTCGGGAGTTTGACCTTGCCACAGATTCCAATTCAGCGTGCTGGGTACCGGGTGCCTAGGAAACGGACCGCCGGTAGGGTTCTTTCCCAGTACGACCTCGACTTTTTTTAGTTTTCCGATTCGGCCTTGCCTTACCATTTCAACCGCTAAGCGAAAGCGGTGATCACTGCGTTGCCAAGAACCCACCTGTACGACGCGTCCGGTTTCCTGGACAACCTGGCGTAGCAACTTGCCCTCGTCAATAGTCAAGGTCAGCGGTTTCTCGCAGTATACATCCTTACCGGCTCGGCACGCGTCGATGACCATTTTTGTGTGCCAATGGTCCGGAGTCCCGATGGTCACTACATCGATGTCTTTTCGGGCAAGCAGGTCACGATAATCCTCGAAGTCCCGCGGGGTGCTACCAAAAGCAGCTTTGCCTTGATCACGCACATTTTTGTCTACATCGCACACGGCCAGAATGTCGCCATGGGTTTGCGCTTTATTGGCGATTACGGTACCTTGATATCTCAACCCGATTGCGCCAATTCCGGGACGGCTGTTTAGGTTCTGGCCACGCAAAAAAATTGGGGCAGGTCCCAAATGGGAAACCAAGGCAGAGCTAGCAGCAACAAATCGCCGGCGATTAAACTTCATTTTGGCTTCCCCAGCTCCGCTCGTGATACAACTGTGACAAAGAATTAATATCAAATACTCAAGGCTCAATCATAGGATTGTTGGAATAGGTCCAGTTGCTCTGTGGCATCCTGAGCATCAGCTTCGGCACTTTCCAATTCTTCCTGCAGCTGTTCCTTCATCAATAGTTGGTCTTGTAGCTGCTGCATTGCCTGTTGTTGGGTTTCTAGAGCCGATTGCAATTTTTGTTGCAATTCACCCAGTTGCAGTTTCAATTGTTCCAGCTCGGCATCACGTTCCTCGATCGCGTGTTGTTGGGTAGACGTTTGATCTGTGGCTGTCGCTAGCTGGTTCTTAATTGCCTCGACGCGTGAGACCGTCTGAGAAACTAAGTCGGCTATCTTGGCAGTCTGTTCGTCATATTTTATCAGCTTCAGCTTGTGTTAAAGCGACGCGTGCTAATTCCAGCTCCTGACGCTGTTGAGCCTCTTTAGCTGCTGTTTCTTCAACCTTGATCTGCAGTTCGTTGACGATCTTGTTCGCGGTCTCTCGGGCAGCTAGCAACTGCTGAAGCTCACTTTCGTCATTGGCCTGCTGTTGACGAATGTTCTCAGCTGTAGCTACAAGTTCGTTGCGACGCTGTTGAGCTAATTCCAGTGCTAAAGCAAGCCGTTCCATTTCTGCATTCTGTTCGGCAATCTGAGCTTCAACACTCATTAAATCTGAAGCAAGTGAAGTTTGTCGAATTTCCATGCTTGATACCCTTGCGGTAGCTGTTTCGAGCTCCATTTTGGCATTTCCGGTGTCTTGTGACAGTTTCTCTAGTTGCTCGCTCAATTTCGCGTAGTTTGGCTCAAGAGAATCAACGTGTTGTCGAGCAACTAACAATCGCTGTTCAATTGACGGCGGATTTGCGGACACCGGGAGAGCTGCCTGAGGATTGTTAGCTTGCCAAACTCGCACATCCCCATTCCAATCTCCTCCCGCCAAGTTTTGGCCGTTGCCTGTTACTGCTACTTCAAGTGCGGCTTCGCTCAGGCCCTGGAATTCACTAATTATTTTACCGTTGGCATCCCAAAGTTTGATCTTTGAGTCTCTACCAGAGGAAACGATGCGGCCATCCTGAGTGAAGGCTGCCGAAGTAGCTCCACCGCTGTGAGCAGATATCGAAAGAACCTCTTTACTCTCGTACATGTCCCAGAGTTTGAGGGTGCCGTCCAGACTGGCGCTCAATAGAACATTGGAGTCTGGTCGGAAATCGACTGCTCGTACTTCTCCCTTGTGACCCACCAGGTCCGCGTAGACACGTCCCGTATCGGCTTCCCATACAATTAGTCCATTGGATCGATCTCCTGAAGCCAGGAGAACTCCGTCCGGGCTGTATCGTAGCGTAAAGATCCAGTCGGTGTGCTTCTTCATTTCGAAAAGCTGCTCACCTGAATACGTATCGAAAACGCGAATAATCTTTTGAGGACCAGCAATTGCGATGCGCCGCTTATCTGGGCTAATATCGGTTGCCAGGACGATATCCAATTCGTCGCCAACTTTGCTTAGCCGCTTCCCCGTCTCGATATCAACCAGCACGGCGCAGCCACTGTGACTATGGCGACCACCGCCAATCAATAACTGTCGACCATCCCGAGTGAAAGACAGTGACTGGGGTTCACCCTCGGGGAATGGCAAAATGCCGAGCAATTCCGTAGTCTCTGAGTGATAAAGGACTACCTGTCGTTGGCCACCCACAGCGATTAGCGGCGACCAGGGGCTGGCGGCCATCGCGGCAATAGCCGAACTTCGTGGAGTCAATTCGACCGGTTGTTTGAGCAGTGATATGGGCATTGGGGGAGGCCCTTCTGGACGTCCTTGTGCACCCTGTTCAATCATGGACGCAGCTGCAGTATTCTTGCGTCGGATTTTGCTACCAGAGTTTTCAGGCATTCCTTGATCAACCCAAGTCTTGATCATCGCACGCTGTGCATCTGGAATTGGAGCTTGGTCCGGCGGCATAAATGGGCCTTCAGCATGGTCGATCAGAGCCACTAACCTAGAGCCGCCAGCATCATTTTCCTTGATGACTTGGCCTCCTGAGCCGCCGGCAAGTGCGCCGCCGTAGCTGTCCAAAGCCAGGTCACTCTCCTTGTCCGACTCGCTATGGCAGGTGGTGCAATGTTCGCGAAAGATGGGCTTGATGTGCTCGTCGAACGTGATTTTTTTTTCCACTTCGTCTGCCGCAACAGAGTTGCGCAGTAGGTTGCATGAAATAATCAAGCAAAAAACGAGACAAGTACGCATGGCTAGTGCCAAACCTCACTGCGGATCAATGGTTGAACATAAATTCACGGCTGTTGAGAACGGCCCAGAATACGTCCTCTAATCCAGCTTGCTGATCGCCAGCCTCAGCCACGATTTTAATCAGCCGACTTCGTTCTTGCTCCATGGGTAAGCGGGACAGTGCGCGAACGAAAATCTTGTCAATTATGGACCGGATATCTAGTCCTTCTGACAACCAGCGTGCGATCAATTTGCCTTGTTGGATCTTACCTTGTGTGGCATTGCCATTTAGTAAATGTAAGGCCTGGGACAAGGATGGATCTGTTGTGGCTTCACATTCGCAAACACTCGAACGCGGAGACCTACCGAATGTGGTCAAGAAATAAGTGCTAGTAGTTCCATCGGCAATCTGGACTGCTCTGGCTCCCAATGGCAATCCACGGAATTTATCAGGTGATTCAGTTATTTGCGAAATACAATCTAACAACATCTCGGCAGGCACGCGACGTACTCGAGCGAAAGCGTAATTGCGTGAATCAAGCCGATTGGATTCGTTGGGTGCGGTCGTCCGTTGATATGTCTGTGAATTGCAAATGTCACGCACGAGTTGCTTGATATCAAATTCGTAGGAAGTTAGTTTCTCGCCCAGCGTCTTGAGTAGTTGAGGATTGCTAGCGGGGTTCGACACGCGAATATCATCGACAGGCTCGACAATTCCAACACCCGTAAAATGTGCCCAAACTCGATTGGCTATGCTTGTAGCGAAAAATGGATTGTCTGGACTGGTAATCCACTCGGCCAACACCTCGCGACGATCTTGGTCACGAATTTCAGGGCGAGATCCACCGAGAAAAGTAGGAGGTACCGGCTTACCAGTGACGGGATGGTTTACCTCACCTGTTCGCCGGTCGAAAACGATGATCTCGCGATAGTCTTCACCAGTCTTCCTTCCAATCTGCGAGAAAAATGATGCAAAGCCATAATAGTCGTCCATAGTCCAGCGATCGAATGGATGATTGTGACATTGCGCACATTGGGTACGAATGCCCATAAAAACCTGGGCGGTGTTTTCGGCAGTCTTGAGTGTGTCGCGTTCAACTTGATAATAATTCGTAGCAGGTTGTTCGAAGACTCCACCGCTAGACGCGATCAATTCTCTTACAAGCTGATCGATCGGCGTATTGGCTGCAATTTTGTTGGTCAACCAAGTCGAATACTGAAATGCGGCTTTGTAACTGACTTGATTGTCGCTCTTAATCATTAGTAACTGCGCCCATTTCATGGCCCAGATTTCGCTGAATTCCTTTCTTTCCAGTAATTGGTTGATCACTGCGGCGCGCTTGTCAGGGTTTGAGTCATTGAGAAAATCTTGATACTGTTGTTCAGCAGGTAGTTGGCCAATGATGTCGATCGTCACCCGCCGCAGGAATTCTTCATCGGTACACAAGTCACTGGGCAGTAATCGTAATTTTTCTAGTTTGGCACCCACTAGTTGGTCAATGTAATTGCCGGTTACTTTTGGCGAAGTGTATTGCATGTTGGCGGGTAGAGCCAAAATCTGGCTACCAACAGTATGCGTATCAAAGCGAGCCATGACAAACGCCTCGCCACGCGCACCGGCCTGTACCAGACCAGTATCGGTGACCGCAGCGGTTCGCTCATTATTCGAAGTAAATGACGCGAGATTTGTAACATCTCGGGTGGTACCATCTGCATAATGGGCCACTACAACCATTCTCTGTGCGGCCTGCTCACCTTCCAGGACAGCTTCGGGTGGGAATATTTCAACTAACGTACAGGCTGGAGGTGTTTGGGCATCCGCTAAGGCACCATGAGCGAGCCACGAAAGCAGTGTTTCCGCATAGACGCTATCAGACTCCATCCTTTTACCGCCGCTATGTGGAACCTTGCCGATACTTTTCAAATAAATGAGGCTTTGGTCAGGAATGGCCAAATTGATTCGCCGTATGCCAATTTCGCGAGTGATCCTCTGGTAGTCGCCTTGTGGATCGAATCCAAATAACGAAAGGCGAAAGCCATCCTTGCCCCTGGCTGCACCATGACAGGAACCTGTATTGCATCCGCTTCGTGTCAACACGGGCATCACATCCATTCCAAAACTGATTCCGTGCGGCTGTTCAGCATTTTTAACATTCACGGATGCCGTACTTTCCAGCGAGTCCCACGTGGCCCGCAACAGCGTTTGACCGTCGGCCACAGGACGGAGTCGAAAGTGACGCATCTCGGCCAAATTGGGATCGCTAAGTTGCCAATGAACTTGCTCAGTTACATCCATGGTTACGCCATCGTTGCGCCGCGCCATAGCTACGACATTTTGAAAGTCGCTCTGCGAATCAAGTTGGATTTTGGGGGGGTAAATGTCCAACGATTGCCACTGCGAATCGTCAGCTGTCGCGGTCGCAGCCTGCAGTACGAGCATGACAACGAAGGTCGCAAGCCGAAATGACGTCTTAGTAACCATGCTTTTGCGTCCAGCCATCTTTTAGAGCAAACTTGATACAAGAGTAGCGCGTTTTCGTCCGTTGGATCATTTCCCTAAAACACACGCTTTGCGTCGCTCGCACTACCGATTCGCGTCGAGCTTCACCAATTTCACAATTATTCTCCACCACCTGCGGCCTTAGCTTGTCGCAGCTGATCCAAACGACTAAGCGGCTTGGCAGCCGGTTCGCCGGTGTTGGAAGGATTTACCGCCACGGCAGTTGTAGCTGGCAAGGGTTGCGCTATCTGAATTTCACCAGTGCCTTGGTTCTGTTCTATCGTGCCACCGTCTCGAGTTATCGTCGCCTTGATTACTAGCATCTTAAATTGCCCCACTCTTGCATCCGGGGCTACGTCGATTGGAAACTCCAGCTGGGATTGCCCTTCTTGGTACGTTACCTTGGCTTGTGGGCTGGTAACGCCAGCTGGCAATCCAACCAATTCGAATTCAGCAATTCCTTCAGCCGGTCGCTTAGCTTCCAAACCTACGACTACAGATCCGCGTGCACCGGTTTCAATCACGGTTTTTCCAAATTTGAAATTGAAGAATGAATCCGCGACTTCCAAATTGACAAAATTGGATGCCGTCCATACGGTGCTATTGGTGCCCTTAGCGCGAGCCAATATAGTGATGGGGAAATTGCCCAGGGCAGCGTTTCCGTTGGCAGTGACTGGTATTAGCGCTTCCGTCGCATCGCCTTCCAACTTGATGCTACCGCTAGCACGCAAGCCGGAGGGGTTGTATAGCGTTTGGAGATAGATAGTTTCCTTGTATTCGGGAGCTCGTTGAACTCGCACCTGATAATTAAGAGCTCCATTTCGAACGATGGGAATCTGCGGCTGAATCAACTCAATCTGAAAGGGAAGCTGCTTCGTGATGGCTACGGCCAAACGATCGGAATTAAATCCCCACATGTCGCGGTTATTTTGCCCCCGCACCAACAGGGTTCTTTGATCCAGCTGTCCAATGATATCGGTGTTTTCTGAGTTGAGTCGGGCTCCCAGGTGAACTAGTTCCGAGCTTATAGGAGCATCCGGATTGGCTTCAAGCATGAAAGGAATATAACTCTCGTTGGCAGCCATTTTGGGCGTTGAGACGTGTATTCCGGCTGGGAGATTCTCAAATAGCAATTCCAAATCTCCGCCAAAGTTCTTGCGTCCCGCACGCAGCAAAACCGCCATTCGACTTCCTTGCGGCACCTCCATATTCTGTGAAACATAGCGTTGTAATTCGTCGATGGATAACGTTAGTTCTGGTCGGGGAGGTGAGACTTCAATTCGATAGGTGTGCTGTGGGCTGCCCTCGCTAAGTTGATCTCGAATCGAAACCAAGTATTCGCCATCTTCTGGAATTTTGAATGGCTGACTGCTATCCGGTCCGTTCGCATCGTCGTTAGCTGCCAGTCGGCCACCGCCAACTTTATGAATTTCAAGCCAGCTATCAATCGGGCTGCGCAGCACACGCCTACCATAGACGACGAATTCAAGCTGTTGATCTTTTTTAGCCCTAAACTTGAACCAGTCAGTGTCGCCTGGGGTCTCAATTACTCCGTTGAAGGCTGCTGGCAAATCTACTGCGACTAGAGCTTCTCGCTGGGCATCGTCCGCAGTCTCCATATAGTTTGGCAGATCGATGACTCGCAGCTTATTAGCCGAAGGAGCCCATTGTCCATTTCGTTCAGCCACAAATTCATAATCGCCAGGGGTCTCTGGCAATTGGATTTCTTGTTGCCAAGTCTCGCCTGAGATATCAACGACCGTCGCTTGGATGGTTTCGCCAGGTCTACCGCCACTGGGAAGGATTGACACTGGCCTCGGAAATGAGCCCACATGCAGTCTGTACTGGCAACGATCATTGCCACCAAAACTGCTTTCTCGAACCTCAATTACATAGGTTCCATCTTCCTTCGCAGTATAGGTACAAACACAGTCCTGTTGAACCAAAGGCGCATCATCGCTAGCAGCTAGCTCAAATCGATTCGTGTCCAGGATTGCCACAAATGGATCAAAGAATTCTGTACCCAGACGCAGTCCTTCCAACTCAACGTTGACGCGCTGACCAGCTGATAGATTAATGGCGTAATAATCCACGTCCTCCGTTTTGACGACTCCGTTTACTGTGCTGTTCATGCTCAGCACCTGTGGCGCATCAAAACGGTTATTTGGTTCGGTCTCCTCAATCTGAGGAAGAGCACTTACGCCGAATAGCCGCAAGTTGCTAATGCCAGTTTCGGTTACTAAACGCAAGGCATGTAAGCCAATCGGGCAGTCCTCTGCGATTGCCAATTTGGCCTTCACTCGATTCCCATTTTCAGCAGTCAGCCCAAGCACCGAAATTCCAGGTGTGTAACTGTGCAATTGGCGGACATCGTCAATTCTCGCACCCGCAATGGACACATCGATTTCCGTGCCACGCTGACCGCCGGCAGGAGTGAACATAGAAATGGCTGGATTATCCGCACTCGCTGGAATCGCCACAGTCATTGCAATGACGCATAGCCCTGCTCGAATAATTTTCACCTTAACCTGAACGGCTAAGACTAGTCGATTGAAAGTTGAATGTTGCATGAGTTTTGCAAGGGACATGGCTTGCCACACTAAGAACGGGGGACCGGAACTGTCGACGTAGGAGTCTTTGGGATTTCAGCAATCTGGCTACCAATCAGTATTTAAGTTTCCAGTATTTAGGCTAATAGTCCCTTGATAACATTACCTCCGTCAACGATTTCAATCGGTCGGTCGCCTGGAGCCATTAGCTCCTTATCTGCGACAATTCCAAGAAGGTGATAAACAGTTGTAGCGAGATCCGCAGGTGATACGGGATCCAGGTCCGGTTCAGTTGCTGTTGGATCAGATGCTCCGTAGACAATTCCTCGTTTGGTACCACCACCGGCCAACAATACGCTGAATACCTTGGGCCAATGGTCTCGTCCGGCATCGTTGTTGATTTTAGGAGTTCGTCCGAATTCGCTGCTCACCATGATCAAAGTGGAATCGAGCAGGCCACGAGATTCCAGGTCTTCGATAAGCGCAGCGAGTGCTTGATCAAGCGGGGGCATTTGATTGTTGAAGTTGGCAGTAATGTTGGTGTGCATATCCCATCCACCATAGGTCAACGTCACGAATCTGGCGCCAGCTTCTACTAAGCGACGCGCTAAAAGCAACCGTTGTCCCGCTTGATGGCGACCATACCGATCGCGCATGGCAGCGTCTTCCTTTTCCAAATCAAATGCCAGCCTCGCCTTTTCAGAACCAATCAACGAATAGGCTCTTTCGTAAAAGCTGTCCATTGCCGTGACGCCGTCAGCATTATGGCGTGTCTTAAAGTACTGGTTGACTGAATCCAACGCCTCTCGGCGCCGCAAAAACCGCTCTTCGTCAACTCCTCCCGGGAGATTCAAGTCCTGAACCTTAAAGCCGGCATTGGCTGGGTCGGCACCCAAGCTAAACGGACCATACGAACTGCTCAAATAACCGCTGCCTGCAAATTCGTTGGGTCGATTGGGAATACAAATATAGGGAGGAAGGTTATTACGCGGACCGTATTCATGGCTGATAACACTTCCAAAGCTTGGAAACACAAGCGCAGGACTTGGCTTGTATCCAGTAAACATGTTGTGTGTACCTCGCTCGTGAGCCGCTTCACCGTGGGTCATCGAGCGAATTAGCGTGAACTTATCGGCACAGGCTGCCAGCTTGGGTAGCACTTGGCTTACCACTTCACCCGTGTTCGTCTTAATGACCCCCATTTCACCGCGATATTCCAAGGGACTATACGGCTTGGGATCAAACGACTCTTGGTGAGCCATGCCACCGGGCAAAAAGACGTGAATAACGCTCTCAGCTTTAGCTGGCAAGAATTCGTAGTTTTTCTGTTCCGCCCGTAAAGCACGCGCCCATAACAATTGGGCTAAACTCAATCCTCCGAAAGAGCCAACCGTAAGAAAACTTCTTCTTGAGAGTCCGTTACCCATACACATCATTGTTAGCTACTCCGGTGAAACGCTCTGTGCAAAAACTAAGTTCAATTGAGCTTCGCAATCAGAATTTAGGATGAATCACTTTGTGAATTAGAGAACCGGCAACCGGATCAACTTTGAAACGAGCGCGGGTACTCAGGAACATCCATCGACCTCCACCCATCTGGATTGTCGACTCAAGGTGGGAATTTAGGTGGGAAGCCTACCGTCCATTTGCACTCAAGTTCGAGTGGCTGCAATTCTGAGTACGCAGGCGTACTCCGGCAGGCCGTGGACAGTATTTTAAGTGGCGGCGGTTCAACTGTCAAAGCATCCGCATAACACATCCGCACAGGTGCCTGAGCACTTTTCTCAAACTGAGGCGGCCCTCCCCTTTCCAAATTTCCTCACATTGTTCGGATTGGCGGGAGGAAAGTACCTGAGTCCGAACTTTTCGTCCCTATCGAGAAAATGCCTTTTCTTGAGACTTTGCGTGGCCCTGCATCCGTGGTGAAATGTATCACAGAAATGCGCTAGCAATACATGCTGTCATTAAGCACGCTAAGGTCCCACCTAACATGGCTCGCAATCCAAGTCTGGCTATCTCTTCCTTTCGACTCGGCGCCAGTGCCCCAATCCCCCCTACTTGAATGCCAATGGCGCTGAAATTGGAGAATCCACATAACGCATAGGTCATAATCGCGCGAGTTCGCTCACTTAGCGGATTGCTCTGTCTACTCAACATTTCGCCAAGTTGCTCGTAAGCAACAAACTCATTGGCAATCATTTTAATTCCCAGCAGCCGACCTGCATCCAAGCACTCACTCCATGGCACACCCAACAACCAGGCAAAGGGAGTAAATAGATAAGACAGGATTAGGGTAAAGCTAAGCAAAGCTTCACCCTCGGCACCCCGAAGTCCAAATAGCAAACCCAACTGCCCTACGCAAAAATCAGCTAGCGCCAGTAAAGCTAGAAAGGCAATAAGCATGGCGGCAATGTTCAGGGCCAGTTTTAAACCATCGCTGGCGCCCTGAGTAGCAGCGCCAATCAAATTGGGGCTACTACTTTGTTGATCCATAATGAGTGACGTTTCGATCTCAGCGTCTGCTTCTTCGGGTTGCATTATCTTGGCTATCAGCAGGGCAGCAGGCCCCGAGATGACGCTTGCAGTGACCAAGTGTCCTGCTTCTGCACCCATCTCCGTGTAGCTGACCAATAGGCTACCGGTGACCGTAGAAAAACCACCTACCATTAAGGCATTCAACTCACTTTTGGTAAGCTTGTCCAAATAAGGTCGGACCACCAACGGAGCTTCCGTGTGGCCAACAAAGATGTTTGCGGCAGTGGCAAGCGTCTCGGGTCCGCTCGTCTTTAGCGTACGTTGCATACCCCAAGCAACTCCTTGCACGACAAGCTGCATGACTCCCAAATGGTAAAGCACTGCCATCAAACTCGAAAACACAATAACAGTTGGTAGGACGCCAAAGGCAAACGTACTCAGCAGAAACAACCGATCCCCACCGACCTGTTCGGCTGCACCTGGAAATAGCCCAAATACAAAGCCACTTCCCTCGTTCACAAAATCACGAAAAGCAGCTACGGCACGATTGGCCGATTCAAAAAAAGCCTGACCGGCTTGAGTACGTAGTACGAGGATGGCCAAGGCTAGTTGCAGCAACAAACCTCCTGTGACAATTCGCCATGGAAACTGTTTGCGATTGGAGCTCATTAGCCAAGCCAGGAAGATGAAAACCACCAAGCCTATTATGGCAATTCCTCGAGTCGCAATGTCATTCATTTATTACTCAGCAATCATTACAAAAAATGAAACCATCAAACAGGTCATCCGACCTTCGTTAGTGGAGCCGATTTTAGCTATTAGGCGATAAAGATGCAGTGTCGTTTATTCGTTGAACCTATCCAGGATCTCAATTGATTCGAAATTTCAATACGACATTCTGTTACTGCTTTCTAGGAACAGAACGCATCGTGTAATGAGCCTGATTGGGAAATGGAGTGACGCCAGAATCACCAATTACAGAAACATAAATTTCGTAGACTGAGTCGTCACGCAGGTTTGCGCCCAGCTTAAGTTTTACCTGTTTCTCACCAGCTAACTCTATTTCAGCAATTTGTTCTTGACGTTGCTCTTGGTCATCTCCACCGTATGCAGGTGTTGAAATTCGCCGATACGATCGAAGCTGATAGTTCTCTTTGGATGTGGCTGCCAAAGGATCCACGGGTTGTGTGAAGTCAATCAAAAAGCCATCTGGAGTAGCTCGTACTTCGGCGATGCCCAATGGAATTTGATCGCGTGGAGTTAATCGAACAATGGATCCTGTGTTTTGCCCGCCTCCCCATCCGCTATCGTGAAGGTTACCTATATACAGGTCACCAGATGGAGAAACTGCACAGCAGATGGGCCCTTCAAAGGTAGGTTCGCTATTGTCGATGATGGGCCGACTAAAGTCATAAGCACAGCCTTGATATTGTCCATTAACCTGCTGCAAACTCATTCTAACGAGGCTACGTCCGTTCATCTCGCACCCAATAATATGTCCTTCAAAGGGACCAAAGTGATTGGACTCACCCACTTGTTTCAAGGCTGTCGGAGTCTTGAGAATGCAAATACCATTGACACTACGGGTCCACGGGTGCGGCAAGTTGATCGCGGGTGATTCAAACGGCGGTGCAAAACCCTCTTTATTTTCTAGTTTGTTTATGAAGCCATATCGCTTGCCATACTGCAAATGATTCAGTTCATTGAATGGGTTATAGTTGCCTTGATTGTCGGTAGTGAATAAATCACCGCTATCAGTAAGGACAATCCCCATTGGAAAACGCAAGCCAGCTGCCCAAGGCTCGATCCGATAACTTCGTGGTTCTTCCTGACTCTCATACGGCACAAGCTTCAAAGCGTGCCCACGCAAATAGGCTGCTGCCTCGGACCGGTCATCTTGCTGGCACGGCAAGGCCATAAAGTAATTACCGGTCTCATCTTTCACTAATCCAACGGCCCAGTCGTGGTAGTCAGCGGTATAGCCCCAGCCATCCACTAATACACGGCTATCCCGAATCTCAGTCGGAGATTCGTTTTCGGTTAACCGATAAAGCGCAGTTTTCGTGAGGACATCCAAACCGTCAGCTCCAAAGTAGAGTCCATAGGGTGCGGGGAATTCGTCACTAATGGGCACATACTTTTCGGGTTGGCTTTCATCGATTTTCAGGACACGGCCTTTCAACGAGGCAATGTACATTCTTCCTCGATCGTCCCAAGCCATGGCAGTTGGCATTTCGTCGGGAGGCAATGCCATTTGCCAAGCCTCAAAGCCAGGCACGCATTTCAATTCCACTGCAGGCTGGACATAAGGTTCAACAGCAACTATCGGGAATTCATCAGGTACGAAGCGTGTCTGATAGCGTGAACTCCAGGCCACGCTATCGCCTGATAATGCTGGCCGGATTTCAAATTGGCGCTTGTCGGATGCAGATAACGATATATTGCATGCCCTGTCCGCGGCCGAGATTTGAAGGCCTGAATCGCGGTCCAGCGCGCCCTCCAAGGTTGCATTACTGGTTGGAGTAAGTTGAGCTCCCGTGGCAATACGTAGGAATTCGCCCGCACGGAGGCCTGTCATGTGGGTTGTCAGTACTGCATCCGGCCCGATTCCGTCCGCCTCATACTCGAGGGCCAATGTACGCTCCTGATCGCCGAACGCAAAATGAATTCGGCCCAACATGCGACGTCCATTCTCAAAGTCCAGTTGGTCCAATTCCATGACAAACTGAGCTACGGGGCGAGGTACCCAGATGTTGCCCTGTGCATCGCAGAGTTCATAGCGTTCCAAAGAGTCTAGTCCACTAACCAGCGAGTCGTTGCCCTGTTCCCAATACCAACTTTTGCCGCGAGTGTATTGTCGAGCTGTGTCTCCTATCCACCAATCACGCAGCGTGCCCCGCTCGAGGTCAACGAGCAAGTTATGGCGATTTGGCAACCCAAATATCAAAGGTCTCAAATACTTCTGTTCTCCAGACTCCAGCACATCGGTCATGATATGCCCGAATTGTTTCAAGTCAGGGCTATTAAAACTGCGGACGACGCGAACGGGTGCAGGTCGTGGTGGCTCAAAACCTGGTGTGTTCAAAACTTGCCATAGTGCGCTTAATTGCTCTTCCAAAGAGTCGTTAAGGACGCCTTTGACCGGTGTTTGAATAGCCGGCATTTCCATCCGCGGAACGATTCTCGCAGGGTTATGTACCCAGCGTCGAAACCAGCTTTCACGAATGTTTTTTCCAGCCATCGTCAGGTTGGTTCCATGAGCTCCGGGTGCAACTATGGGAGGAGCATTGCTACCAATTTGGTGGCAGCTTTGACATCCAAGACCTTCGGACGTTACCAAACGGGCAGCCGCCAATTCAGCCCCGCGATCTAAAACGACGGAAACCGGTTGTTTACCCTCAGGAATCCTGTCACGAGCGATAAAGTACTCAGCCAACGAATCGATCTCTCGGCTTGAAAGGCGGAATTTTGGCATTTGGATTCTCAGCCATGGTCGACGGGCTGGGCCCGAGCGTTGTATCGCCGTTTTCAATGCCGAGTCATGGAGTTTATCGCCGACACTGGTCAAGGCCGGAGGAGACAAAAGAGGCATTTCAGTCGCTAAACCAGGCACGGCCTTCAACAGATCTGGAAACTGACTCACGATACCAGAGTTCAGATTGTAAGCATGGCACGCCAAACAGTTGTGCTGTTCTAGCAATTGTTCGGCGGACGCAATTTGACGATGGTTAGGAGCAGCATCACGCAGGTAGCTTTCCACCGCCGACTTGTCATTTTCGGACAAGTAGACCTGGAACGTTCGTTGGCGTTCGGCGGAAGCTCCGTTGATGCATCCGGCCATAGCTATTTTGCTCGTTGCCTGCAAGCGAACTCGTTTGTTGGGAGTTGCTTGAATACTGCGAGGCAATTCATGACAAGCAACACAATGGAGTTCTGCTATTAACTGGCGGCCTCGGTCTATCTGTTCAGAACCGCCCAATTCGAAAGGAGTTTGGTTGTTCACCAACTGGGGGTTCGCAGAACCAGTCGTCAGAAAGGCGATCAAGTCCAGATGCTCGATGGCATCGAATTCAAAGACAGGCATTTGATGTTGGGAATTTACTTCAGCAGGGTTGTTCAGCCACCGTGCAAAGAACGATCGCGTCCTTTTGTTTGCAATCTGAGAGAGGTCGATGGCAGACGCGCCAACAGCCATGTTTGAGGCAGGCATGATTGCAGAGTGTATGTGGCAGGCCAAGCAACCGCTAGTTGCAAATAATACTCGCCCAGATTTCTCACTTGGTGAAACACGAATCTCAGGATCGTTCTTTTTGCGTTTACGCTGCATTTCTGCCAGCTCTTGCCGCCAGTGCGGTAGATCGCTGGGTGGTTCCGAGTTAGCTAGTAGGGCACTCGTAACGGCTTCCGCGTCGGAACGCGACAAACCGTAGAACGGCATATTTCGATTGTGAGGACCGTCGCTAACGGTATCCACAGACGCCATCAAATGCTCTACCAACCAATGGGGATTCAGATTGTCGGCTAGGTTCGTTAAAGCCGGGGCGGGCACAGGCGAACTGCCATCAGTCAAATCATGGCAGGCAGAACATTTACTATTTCTCACTAGTTGCTGACCACGATCAAATTGGTCATTCAAACGACTGGCAGCGACTTCCGGAGTAGCATCAAAATAATCGGGGTTGGCGTGCACAATATGCAAACTTGTTAACGGCTCCAAGGCAAACTGAGGGCCTTCCCAAAACAGGCCGAGCTGCTGGCTGTTGGTTACCTTGACGACAAGTGAGTGAATACCGAATTGCAAAGTAAGTAGTTCAGAAGTAGTCCAACTGGTGGTAATGCTGTCATGAATCAATACGGATTTGCCATCCAGCAATATTTCGCATTTTCCACTTCCATAAAAAGATAAGCGATAGTTTCCGTCCGCTCGAATCTGCAAACCGCCCTGCCAGGTTACTGAGAATTTTGAGCCATCGGTGATTCTCGCGTCGGGCGAGTGAACTCGCCAGTCGAAACTGAGTGCATCATCAAGCCGTTGGAATTGAATTTGCTCGGTCGCATAGTGACCTATCAATCCTGGAATGTATTCCAGTTCTTCCAGATCGATTGAAATGTCGTTCTGCGAATATCCCCAACCGGCTAGGTAGGATAAAAAACAAAAACACTGCGTCAGCCAACTACGCTTGATGTTGGGGAACATGGGAGACCTTGATGCGGGTAGGCAGATTTGTTTTGGCATTTGTAAAGATGCACACATTTCGATGGCTTCATTTTATCTAATGCGCTTTCCTAGCGGGTCCTTTGCATCGCATTCGCTGGGGAAATTTGTTGCCTAGGCATTAGCTAAAATCTTGGGCAGATATCCACCTTAGCATTTTGCGGCCGGTAGAAGTGAGGCCTAGCAATTCAATCGCAGGTAGTGGAAGCCATTGAAACTCGTTAGGCAGTTTTTTGAGCCTCAGACTCGTGGCACGGAAACAATCAAGGCGAATGCGATAACGCGTCACTCCATGTCGCAAAGTATGTACGTGAGAGATGCTGTCGAGGTGCAAGTCGAATTTTGCCTGAAATGCGGCCTGGCAAGTTTCAACTAGTATCCTTTCCGTTGGCGTTTTCTTACTCACCAAAGCCGTCATGGTCTCCGTAATATCCACTCGCGGGAAGTCCCAAAGACCCTCCCACCATCCGCCTGCGGGATTGCGTCGTACGAGAAAATCTTTTTGTTTCTGGACAATGATTAAAGCATGATGTAAAGCAGTAAATTTCTGTTTTGCAGGACGACAAGGGACTTCATTTTCTAAACCCGCTGCATATGCCCGGCAGTATTTCTTTACTGGGCAATCAGCGCATTGAGGTGCTTGCGGAGTACAAACCAAACTTCCGAGTTCCATTAGGGCTTGATTGAGTGCTCCACTGCCTCCAGATGTTGGCTGCAAAGATTCGGCAAAAGTCCATAATTCTTTTTGAGTGGCGGCTTGAGACGGTGGAGCAGTCAATGCTAACAGTCGGCAATAGACTCGGCTTGTGTTGGCTTCCACGATAGGGGCTGGCGCATCGTAGGCAAAGGAGAGGATGGCACCAGCCGTGTATCGGCCGATACCTGGTAGATGTTGGAGCTTTTCAAGTTCGGGAGGGAATTGGCCCTCATGTTGATCGCAAATTTGCTTGGCGGCAGCATGCAATTGTCGTGCGCGTCGATAGTAACCCAGCCCTGCCCACAATCGCAATACTTCTGCTTCCTCGGCATCCGCTAATTGCCAAACGTTGGGAAATCGTTCGAGAAACCTTTCGTAATAGCTACGTACGGTGGCAACTTGAGTTTGTTGCAACATGGTCTCACTGATCCATATGGCATATGGGTCATGCGTGTGACGCCACGGGAGGTCCCGTTGATGTTTGGCAAACCAACGTAATAGAGCCGTTCGAAAACTACGCACTGATAACGTTGTTGCCATGTCGATAAACTTAGTCACTCGGCCTCGTACCCTAAAGTGACATGTAAGGTTACTTCCTCCTTTTGAAAGTGAGAAACGGGCCTCTTCAAGCGAATTTCTATCGTTTCAGCTGCACGGAATTTACCAAGCTCACGGCGCAGTTCGTCAAAATTTGAGATAGGAACGTTTGCGATGTGGGTAAGAACGTCGGATCGTTGAATACCACCCAGCAGGGCTGCTGAATTTGGGGCTACATCGAGTACTACCGTATCGTTGAGATCCATGGAAACACCCAGATGTCCGCCGCGAGCACAAAACACTTGAATCGTACTCAAATTGCGAGCCAATTTTTCTGCACCTTCGTCACTGATGTTTGTGCCGTACAATCTGAGCGAAATGTTAATTGGAAGACTTAATAGAGTTTCAATGCAGCTATCGTCGATATCGACATAAGACAATTCAAAATGCTCAAGCGTGTAAAACTCGCGAAAAAGATCTAAATCGGCAGCGGTGAGCTTAATTTCTCGAAGCTTGACGTTCTTGACTCCCCGCATTTTTGACACAGATTCTAAGAGAGGTCTATCGAATTCTCCTATTATGTAGACAGTGTCCACCGATTTAACAAAGGGTATCCAGTCAAGGATCTCTTTGCGTTGAATAATAAACCGAGAACTGAGGACCATAGCTGGGGAGTATTCATCACCAACATTGAATCGAGGTCGTTTTCCATCAATCATGAAAAAACGATCACCGAACATGACCCCGTAATGGTTCAAATGTTCAATCGCTTTAGCTTCCTGGATGTCGGCAATGCCGAGCACTACGTTTTGAGCTAGTATGCCGACGCCGGAAACTCGCTCAGCGAGCTGTTGGAGCAACTCATATGCCTGCCGCTGAGTGCGAGGATCTTCATGAGTCGCAAACAGACTCAATAGCTCGATTATCTGCTGAGTGGTGTTGTAATCGAACTTGTCGATTCGCAGACCTATAATGCGAACAGTGTCAGATGGATGCTGTGACAGTTGCCAATAGGCTGCTTGGCGTGCACGATAAGAATCGCTTGACAGTTCATCCAGTTTCGTTTGTAGGTATTCATCTGAAACCGAAATTGGTTTTGAACCATCGACGGGCGAGTACGAATGAACTTCGTTTGGTTGCCCAAAAGATATCTGCGAGCATCCTAGAATGCATGTAATGGCGAGGAAAAATCGCAGAGTCAGAAATGGTTGGACAACGCATTTTGGCATCAACAACGACATCCTTGGAGAAGATTACACCAACGATCAAACTGGGAGGTTTGAAAACTTGGCGATGCGTTCTATCTCGGACAATAGTTCGGTCGCAGTTTGCGGCCGGTGTTTTGGATCTGGATTGGTCATGCGACCAACTAAGTCTACAAAGCGTTCGTTGACTCCCATCTGGCCGTGTCGTTCAATTTGGGCACTGCCGGCACGCATTTTGACTAACAGTTCCCCAAGACTGCCTCGACCAAACGGTGGTTGGCCGTTTAGGAGTTCGGCCAGCACCGCACCTAGTGAATAGATGTCAGCCTTGGCAGAGGGGATGTCGCCCTCAGTCCCAAGCAATCGTTCTGGTGCCGTGTAACTCAAGTCCGAGGGTAGATAGATTTCCCCAGTTACAGTTGCCCTTTGCTCCTCACTGGCAGGTTTGGCGGCAACCAAATCACTCAGCACAAAACACCTGTGCTTTGGGCATCGCAGAATATTGCTGGGACGCACATTGCGATGCACTATGCCATGTTTTTGAAGTACAACCAACGATTTTGATATGGCGACCGCAATACCCCAGACGTCCTTCCAATCCAACCTTCCTCCGATGCCCAAGGAAGCCACACGGTCCCTCAAGGAGCCCTCAGGACACCAGCGCATGGCAACCCAAAAAAAGTCTTTCTTCTTGCCTGCTCGATAAAGTCGGATAATCTCAGGGGCATTCAGTTGCTGCACGCTTTTCATGGCACGCATGAAACGTTCGTCATCTTCTAACGTCGAATGGTCGTCAGGGAAAATCTTAATCGCTACTTCGCGATTTCCTTCGATTTCCTCTGCTTTAAAGACGAGGTTTTGCCCGCCTTCATCCAACGCATCCAGTAGTCGGTATCTGTCCAATTCACCGGCTGACTCGAGTTCTTTGGCGAGACTTCGCAGGCGTTTTGCATGCCCCAAATGCGCGCTTAGACGCGTTGGCTCATCTAGTTGTGAGTGTCCTAAGATGTGGAATAGCGTGTTGCCTGCGCGAAAAGATTGACCCACTTGTAGACTGCATTCTTGGATTCGATCCGACGAAACAAAAGTTCCTGACGAACTGTTATTGTCTTTAAGTGTAAAGCGTTCGCCGTGTACTGAAAGCTCACAGTGCAATCGGCTCAAAGCGGGGTCGGGAATCTGCGTATCGCTATTGGTGCCACGCCCTATTTTGATGGTTTGTCCATCTGCAATTGGCAATCGGCGTGTCTGGCCATCACTCAAACTACATTCGAGAACCCAAGTCACCCTATCTCTCCTCAGTCACCGTGATATTACTCGTGTTCACTTACGGTCGGCAGTTTACTGCGAATCGGTGCAATCAATTGTTCTGCAAACTCGGTCAAAGCTTCGTGGTTTCGGGTATCAATCCCAGCGGCACCAGCCAAATCGATAAATCTCTGGCTGTCACGCGATTTCTCAGTCTGATTAGTGGATGGTGATAACAGAAAGAGAATAGCCGCCAGTTGATCAGCCTCTTTGCTCTGGTTGCGTCTGCTTAGTTCAGATGCCAGTCCGTGCAGGACTTGTCCCTGTTGAACGATTTGAACTTCCATATCCCGTAAACGTTGCAATTCTGTAGATTGCTTGACGTTTTTCAGGAACAACCAGGTTGCCAGCAAAACAAGCATCAGCACGATTGTACCGCTGACCCGGGATGCTACCACGTGATATTGTAATTGATAACGCAGAGCTTGCAGCAGACCAGGTTTGGGTGCTAGGACTCGCTTGCCTTCTAGGTAGGCCTTCAAATCCGTTACTAGGGCGGCCGCATTCTGGTATCGTTCCTCGGGCAATTTCCGCAGGCATTTGTTGATAATGGCCTCTAATTCCACCGGGATTTTTTGCCTGAATTGTCGTAACGGAGCAGGTTGCTGCGAAATGACTCGTCCCATTAGTTCTGTCGTAGTCGCGGCAACGATCGGAGGTCTGCCGACGAGGGCGGCATAGAGTACGGCCCCGAGGGAATAAATATCAGAACTCTCCCCAATTCTAGATTTATCCCCCATCGCTTGCTCAGGGGACATGAACTGAGGTGTGCCGAATTGTACATCGGCATGTGCATAGTCAGTGTGGAGCGCTGCTAGCCCAAAGTCTGCAAGCTTCACCTGATCTTGGCTATCGATAAGGATATTGGCTGGCTTAATGTCTAAGTGCAGAACGCCTTGTCGGTGTGCACAAACAATCGCTTCGGCTAATGCAACTCCCATCTCACCAACGGCACGGGGTTCCATTACCTGACGAGAAAGCTTTTTGGCGAGGTCTTCTCCGTCCACATATCCCATGGAGAAAAACCAGGGCTGACGCTGGGTATTAACCTCGTAGACTGGAACAATGGCTGGGTGCTCGAGCCGACCAGCAATTTTGGCCTCCGAAAGCAGAAGATTAGCAAGTTCCGGATCTTCGGTCCCGCGCAAAGTCTTTAACGCCACCCGGCGATCGAGAGCCTTATGTCGCGCCAGATAGACAACACCCATGCCCCCACGACCCAGCTGATAGAGAATTTCGTAGCCTGGGATCTGTGGGAAACTCTCGCTTGCAGTGTGTGGAAGATTGGTTGCATCACCCACAATGGTTGGCGCATCGAGTGCCTCAGTCGAATAACGATTCATCAATCTGTACTAGTTTCATAAAAAAGTCCTCGACGTACATCTTCTTGCACGCAATCTACTGGGATTCCATTCCAATGGCAATAATTCCTTCCTTAGCACGGATGAACAGCGTACCGAAGATTGGAGGGCCTCTAGCGGGATATTATCTGCCACACCCAAAGAAGTTTGTCACATCGTATCGTATTCGGTTGCCACTTAATCCAAGCCCAAGCTCTCAAAATCAAGACAATATTCACTATTATGCACTCATCTGGGGGGTCGCTCGTTTTGAATGGTGGGTACGAAAACCAGATTTGTGATCTGCTCACAGATATGAGGCAGCCCTATTGCAGACATAATGCTTCTTGGCCAATTCCAGCCGTATCCGTCCATGTAACCATCTTGGCGATATGGACCTCTGTCGTTATGCATGTGGCGAAAGACTACCAAGGAGAGTCGCGTTGCGTTCGCGACTTTTGTCATTGCATGTTAGTTGGATAAGTGTCGATACTGAACGAGCGATCAGGGGACTGTTTCTCTCCAGAAAAGTTAGGATTTACAAAATACATGGTTAAAGGCCCTGATGTTCTGAATTGTCCCGACAGCCCGGAATTGCGCGTGGCAATTGAGGCGGCGCGCATTGGTAGCGAAATCGTCTTGCATTACTTTCACTTGGGCGCTGAAATCCGCAGTAAGCCTGGCGAGCAAACCTACAACTTAGTCAGCGACGCGGATATTCAATCTGAAAAGGCGATTGCAGCTTTTATTCGGAGCCAGTTTGCTACGCACGCAATTTTGGGTGAAGAGGAGCAGGTGGCAGACACTCGAGCTGAACACTTGTGGATCGTGGATCCGTTGGATGGAACCAACAATTTCGCGCACCGCATTCCGCACTTTGCGGTTTCAGTAGCCTACTATCATTGTGGTGAACCTCAGGTAGGCGTAGTGTTCAATCCTGTTCGCGAGGATTGGTACTGGGCGCGGCGCGGGTACGGGGCCTATCACAATGGTCGTCGAATGCAGGTAAGTCCGGCAACAAGACTGAGTGAATCGATGATTGGTGTCGGGTTTTATTATGATCGTGGGGCCATGATGCAAGCTACGCTGAACGCCATTCATGATTTCTTCAAGTGTGAGATCCACGGCATTCGTCGGTTTGGAACCGCAGCACTGGATTTATGTCACGTAGCAGATGGTCTTTACGGTGCATACTTTGAATATCAACTAGCCCCCTGGGATTTTGCTGCTGGCCAGCTGATAGTTAGAGAGGCAGGTGGTTGTGTAAGCGACGGCCGAGGTCAGGAGCTGCCCCTGACGAAATCCAGTTTGCTGGCGAGCAATGGCACGCTTCATAGCGCAGCACAAGAGATTGTGAAACGCCATCATCTGGATTAAGTAACTTCGAACCTGGCTACGTATTCAACAAGCCCAGCGTCTGCTGCTACCAGTTGATCGACTGCAGTGCTACAATGTGCCCAGCCATAACGCATTTGTAGAGCCAAAGTTCGATGAAAAATATTGCATCTTTTTTCTTATTGCTTGCGACTTTTAGCGCCTTAGGTTGCACTTCCAAACACTCAGATGTTGCACAAGGCCCTGGTCTTGTTCCGGTAAAGCTAATGCTCAACTGGTTTCCCGAAGCCGAACATGGAGGATTCTATGCTGCCAAGGTACACGGCATCTTTGAGAAATATGGATTAGAGGTTGAAATTTTGCCGGGCGGTCCCAAGGCGCCCGTAGCCCAAGAGCTGGTTACCGGGCGGGTTGAATTCGCTATTGGAAATGCGGATGACGTGCTGTTGTTTCGACAACAGGAAGCTCCCGTGGTGGCCGTTATGGCTCCTATGCAAAATACACCACGCTGCATCTTGGTACGCCAAGACTCTGATATCAACAATTTCTCAGATCTTAAGGGCCACCTATTGCAGGCCAACAAGGGGCGCGCTTTTCTGGATTTTCTACAGGCTCAAGGACTATTAGATGGTGTGCAGGTAGTACCCTACAACGGAAACGTATCTCAGCTGGTATCAGATCGAAGTACGGCTATTCAGGCCTATAGTTTTTCCGAACCATTGATGGCAAGCCAACAAGGCGTAGCCACAAGATCAATGATGTTGTCTGACATCGGATTTAACCCATATGCATCTTGCTTGATAGTCACGGAATCTTTGATTGATGCCAATCCGGAGTTGGTAAGCAAAATGGTCCAGGCAAGTTGTGAGGGTTGGAGGCGATACCTGGCTGATCCAAGTCAGACAAATGAATACATTTTATCTCAGAATCAATTCGGAATGACCGCCGAAGCGCTTCAATTTGGTGCTGAACAGTTGGGCAAATTATGCAGGCCAGAGGGCCTGTCTGAAAATGAGATCGGCGCAATGAGTGCAGAGCGATGGGAAACTTTGGTCAATCAACTTACTAAACTAAAGTTGATTGATTCTGCTCATGTCAGTTCTGAAAGAGTATTTAATCTCAAATTCTTGAAAACGGAGAAGGTAGATTAGTACGTGATCAATTACCAGCTCTTGGAGCAAGGTTGTGCGTTTTGTTATCGCCTGGTTATTCTTACTTGTCGCCTGCGCAATAGGCACGGTATGTTTCTTTGCATCCTCGTGGCTTGAACAACGAGAGATCAATGCGGCCATTCAAGCTCAAGAAGTGCTAGGGCAACAACTTCCTCCAATTGCGGCTAACATTCATGAAGTCATTCTAAACTTCGAAGTTGCCATCGAACGCGAGTTGCAATCACATAACGTAAGTCGAGTCGAAGACAACCTGGAGATGAGGCGTCATCCATTGGTCGCTCATCTTTTGGTTTTGGATTCTGCGGACCGGCTAGTGCCCGGCTCTTCTGGTGGTAAAGGACTGTCGGACGATGATCGGTTAATCCTCTCTGAGGCTATGCAGTTATTGCATGAGACTTTCCCAACAACTCCTGCAAAGCGCCTGAAGCAATCAATCGATTCGCAGAATGTGGATCTCAACCGTTTAGCCCAAACTCCTGACCAGGTTTTTGGTAGTGATTTAGGCGGAAGCTCGCCCCAAGAGATCGCTGAATCGGCCGAAGTTCCTGGAACAACCAATTTGAAATGGCTGACTTGGTACCACGGTCGAGGTCTGATGTTGGCTTATATTTCTTCACAAAGTTCGGATATTTATGGCCAACTAAGGATTTTGGTTGTCTTACCTCGTTCTAGGTGGATGTCCGATGTAGTCAATGCCCTGCCAGACTCATCTACCTCTCCCAATTTCTTGCTGGATTCTAACGCGGATCAATTACGTGGCGTGCCATCCGCAACAAGTAATGAACCTGGTATCCTGACCCGACTCGTGGATGCGGAAAACAATTCCATTTATCAATGGACAAATGGGACGAAAGCATCTACCGATCTACTGGATTTAAATAATCATCGACAGGCGACCTTCGATTTGGCTTCGCCGCTTTCCGGGTGGCAGCTCCAACTATTTGCTTCTCCAAGGCACATCGAGAATCTTAAACGTCTGGGAATTTCAGCATGGCCAATATGGACCTTGGTGGGGTTGCTCGCTGCGTGTTTGATTGGTCTCGGTTCGTTTGTTGCAATGAATGTGAATCGGCAGTTAAGGCTGGCTAAAAGCCGAGTATCGTTTGTCAATCAAGTTTCCCACGAACTGCGTACGCCGTTGACTAATATCTGTTTGTATACCGACTTGCTTCACTCTGAATTGGAAGGTTCATCCGTCGAGGAGGAGCCTTTATTTGGCCAGCGGATAGAAATCATAAGAAGTGAAATCCATCGATTGGGACATGTAATCGATAATGTCATGCGTTTTGCCCGAGCCGACCGCGGAGCGACGCTGCTAAGGAAAAGTAAAGCGGTCCCGAATGTCATCATTGAAAATGTCGTCTCCAGCTTTATGCCGGCCTTACAAGAACTAGATTTCGATGTTCAACTAGATCTTTCGACCGAGCAGCAGCGCTTGATCGACAGCTCGGCATTGCAACAGATCCTTGTAAACTTGGTATCTAACTGCGAGAAGTATGCTGCATCCGGACGGTATCTGAAGATTAAGAGTTATGGAACACAAACTACCCTAGTTATAGAAGTTGAGGATCGCGGTAAGGGAATTCCTGCCCGCTTTCGCAAACGTATTTTCAATGCCTTCTATAGAATACGCGATGGCGTGTCGGACCCGGCTGGCATGGGGATTGGTTTGGCCATTGTAAGAACGTTGGCACAGGCGCATGGTGGAGATTGTCAGTTAAAGGAAAACTCTTCAGGTTCTTGTTTTGTAGTAACCATACAAGCCCCAATGGAGGCCGATATTCAATCGGATTCGTAGCAATGGTTGTTAGTTCAAAATTCTGTTGAGTTGATAATTCACTCTTTTCTCGCAACGTCGTCCTAACAAAATGATATAACAATTTTTAGATTTGGAACAACTTCCCGCGGAGTAAGGATTCACGGCGATGGATGAATCATTGGACGCCGAGTCTGATTTAGAGCAGTTTTCAGGTCCGGAAACCGAGACTTCAGCTACAGTGATGCCAGAGGAACAGTCGACTCAACTGGGAGGGCGACGATTGCGGTGTTTAATCGTCGAGGACGATGATGTACAGCAGGAGTTGCTGGTTCAGTACTTGCAATCCATGGGTCTGGAGACTCTGGTGGCCGGGACTATTGAGCGTGCCTGGTATCACCTCGAGAATGCAAAGATTGAAATTGCAATCGTTGATATCCAGTTACCCGACGGAAATGGCTTGCATTTCTGTGAATCGGTAGTAGACGATCCACGCTACCTTGATTTGCCAATCATAATTTTGAGCAGCATGGATCCCGACAATATCGTGCGCAAAAGCCGTGCCTCGGGTGCAAGCTTCTTTGTTGGCAAGCCATACGATCCTAATGTCCTGTTGTTAATCATTGAGCGTTTGCTAGGGCCCGCAGAAGAGTAGTTCCGCGAATGCAAAACCTTTCATTCATACTAGGCTCAGCACATGGTTTGGGACTCACCAACCTTGCCTACGTTCTCTGTTCCCGAATGGATGCATATTTACCGCGTTACTTTCGAATTGAGGCAAATACATTTCTTAAAAAAGCATCCCATCCGATCCCGAAGGCTACTAGATTTCTACCACACCTGTCGAGTCACCAAAACTTGTGGATTCAATTCCGTAGCGCTGCATGAGCCAAACATAAAAGTTACATAAAGGGGTCTCCTTGGCGTATCTGATATGCTGACCAGTCTCAAATCTTCCTGCTGTGCTTCCCCCAGCCATTAAAACGGGAAGTTGATCGTGGTTATGCCGATCTCCATCACTGATACCACTTCCATAGACGACAAGTGTATTGTCGAGCAGAGTCCCGGTACCTTCTGACACGGCGTTCAGCGAGTCAAGGAATACCGCCAGTTTCTGAGCATAGTAGATATTGATAGTCTCGATTTTGGCTTGTTTTTCGATACTACCTCCGTGATGCGATAGATCATGGTGACCCTCTGGGGCTCCCAATTCTGGATACCCACGGTTGTTACCTTCGTTAGCCAACATCAGCGTTACAATCCGCGTACTTCCACTCTGTATTGCCAGTACGATCATGTCAAACATCAGGCGACAATGCTCGTCCAATTCTTTTGGTACTCCGGCAGGACGTGGGTAATTGGGAATCCCGTCCTCGCCAATTTGTAACTTTTCGCTATCTATGAGTCGCTTTTCAACATCCCGAATCGAGTAAAAATATTCGTCTAATTTTCGGCGGTCCGCACTACCAAGTTGGCTCTCCAGTTTTTTGGCTTCACTGAGCGCAAAATCCAACACACTCTTCCGTCGCTGTTTTCTTTGAGCGGTTACCAAATTACTGGGTGACTCTTTTCCCGAGGTGAACAGCCGATCGAAGACTGCGGCAGGGTCAACTTCCTTGGCGAGTGGACTTGTCGGGTTTCGCCAGGCTAAATTCGAAGAATACGCGCAGCTATAACCTGTGTCACAGCTACCTGCTTGACTACTTCCTTCTAGGCCCAATTCGAGTGACGAAAGGCGATTTTGGTTTCCTAAGTGCGAGGCAATTTCTTGATCGATACTGACTCCATTTTCAATATCCGCACCGTCCGTCTTGCGAGGGTGAGCGCCCGTCAAATAAGCCGCCGCACTACGTGCATGATCCCCGCCGCCATCACCGTGAGCCCGCGCACCGTCAAGTGTCAGATTGGAAAGAATGTTGATTTTCGAACGTAGGTGAGCGACGGGAGCGAGAATTGATTTGAATTCAAAATTGCGTCCCTCCGCTTCTGGAGTCCATTGCGGCATGTGCATGCCATTGGGTGCGTATACAAATACTGTGCGTAAGAGCGGGTTGTTTTCATTTGCCCGGCAACTGCCCGAATTGTTTTCCGCCACCATGGCCTCGAGCCAGGGCAGACCAATGGCTATTCCGGTACCGCGCAGCAGGGAATCACGCAACAACGTGCGGCGATTGATGGCTTGAGATGACATTACGGGAAAGAATGTTTTTTTCATAGCACTTAAGTATTCGTGATTCCTGGACGGAACCTAATCAGCGAGTGTCTTACAAAATGGATCACTGCGGACGATGGCTTGTATTACCGAACTAAATCGGAAATCCTGCGCGCGAGCCTCAGACAAAATGGTTTCGACAGCGCAGCGGTCGTAGTATTCTAGGCCACGTCCCAAGGCGTAAGTTAGAAGCTTCTCAGTGACACAGCGAACAAATTCTTCACTGTGCATAGATACCAATGCGGCTTGTAACTCACTAGCAGATTCCACTACCGTGCCATCTGGCAAAACACCTTGAGACTCAATGGGCTGCCCACGATCTGAGTCGCGATAACGACCGATCGCGTCAAAATTTTCCAATGCAAAACCCAATGGATCCATCAATTGATGACAATTGGCGCAGGCTGGGTCGCTACGATGCTGTTCCATTTGTTGTTTAAGAGTTCCTAATAGTGGCCCGCGATCCCTGAGTTCCGGGACTCCTGGTGGTGCTGGAGGAGGCGGTGTCGCCAACAGGTTTTCCAAAATCCACTTACCTCGCTTCACCGGGCTTGTACGAGTGGGATTACTCGTGACAGCCAAAATAGAAGCCTGAGTCAACAATCCGGCTCTGCCGGTACCCGCCAGTGACACTTCGCGAAAGCCTTCCCCTTTGACTCCACCGATCCCGTAGAAATTAGAGAGAGGCTCGTTGAGATAAGTAAAATCTGCATCGAGCAATCGGAGGATATTCAAATCCCTTCTCATGATGCCAGCGAAGAAATTCAAAGTCTCCAATTGAACTAATTGTGCTAATTGCGGATCCCAGGCGGGGAACAACGTAGGGTCGGGATTGAGTCCGCTAATACGCCGCAAGGTTAACCATTGGCTAGCAAAATTCTTTACGAACTCGTTGCTACGCCGATCCCGCAGCATGCGCATGATTTGTTGATCTAGAACTGCTTGATCGTTAAGTTTCTTTTGCCAGGCTAGGGTGAATAACTCTTCGTCTGGCATACTACTCCACAGGAAATAGGAAAGGCGACTTGCTAGTTCAAAATTATCTAGCGTTCGATAGTTTTGACCCAAACCAGAACTCGGTAGTGGCTCGGGGCGAAAAAGGAACTTCGGAGAAATCAACATCGCCTGCAGCACGATTTGAATGCTTTCCTCGAAGGAGCCTTCATCCTGCTGTATCGTTTCTGCAAGTTCGCACAGGCTATCCAGTTCTTCGTCAAGCAACGGACGACGAAAGACACGGCTTCCCAACCGCTGAATTATCTGGCGAGTGGCAGTTGGTAATTCCGCTTTGGAAGTCGGTTGAACGAAGAAAATCCGACGATGACTGGCAGAGGTTTGGTCTAGTCTAAGAGGTTTAGGTTTTTCAGCTTCACCTGCCAAGAGCACGTGATGAATGATTAGATTGCGATCCAATGCAGTCTGTCCCTCACGAGGTTGATAGAAATCATTAACAAAACGAATTTCAATGCGATGCCTGCCGCTTCGCATTCTCAGTTTCCCAGAAAGCTCCATAGGGGTAGAAGGCTCATTTGGTACCGGCCAACGCAAAGTGGGTTTTGAATCCAAATTCAATTGCATGATTGGCGGTTCGTCGCCCGCTTGATCGCCTGAAGCCTGAATAGTGATTTCGTATACGCCTGCCCTGGGGATGTCCAAATCAAGTGAAGCAGGTGGTTCGCTACTGGTGATGATCAATTCACGTTGCCCTTTGCGGTTGTTCTCCTGGTCATATCGCAACTCACTACCGGACAAACCGATTTCAAACCGCGAACCCGGCGAGGGTGTTTGAATTGCCAAGCGGCTTATCTCCTCGGCCGCCAAAACATATTTTTCCATCAAGATGGGAGGTAAAGTTAGCACGTCGCCAATGTTGTCGAATCCATAGCCAACATCATCGGCCGGAAAATTGGCGGCTGCTGCAAAGCGAATTCCTAGAAGCTCATAGATGGTGTTCTTATATTCGTTGGCGTTGAGACGACGCATGGTAACACGGCCGGGTGTTGGTTCTTGTCCACATTCAAATTCATCCATTACGGATGACAGCCAATCTACTAGTCGCAACCGTGAATTCGCATCCAAGGCCTTCCCTTCCGGCGGCGGCATGGCTTGAATGCGGATCTTCTGAATTGCCTTACGCCATACTTTTTGCTGCTTCACGAAATCAAGCGGCTCTGTAAAGATATCGAGTGCCAAGCCTCCGTCTGGTTCGTCTCCACTATGACAACCTAAACAATTCTCAGAAAGCAAGGGACCAACCTCGTGGCGTAACTCATCAGCGCGCCGCGAAGTCTCCTCTGCTGAGGCTGGAGTGTTTGCGAACCAGATGAGCATCAGCTGAAGGATCAAGCTCCATTTGCTGTGGTTCAAGCAGAGTGGTTTTTTCGGCATACGAGAAACGACAGATTATAGGATGAAACGGTGAGTTCCAAAACAGAGGACCAGATAGCCTTTCTTTACCATTATAAGTTAACGATGAAAATATGGTAATAAATGGATCGGGGGTCTTAGAACCAGGGTCGCGCAAAGTCTTGAGATGTGAAACAACACTCACCTATTTTAGGCTAAACTGGCAATTCGGTTTTCAGTCCTGAACGGCTACCTTCAAATGGCCAAGTACAAATGCGTTTCGAAAATAGGGCTAGCGCGTGGGTGACGAATTGTCAGTTAAGGCTTCTTCAGTGAGGATGTAGAATGAAAAACATTAAATTGCAATCTTGGTGGACTCCGTATGTCGTTGCAGTTAGTTTCCTAGCTCTAGGAAGTATCGCTAAAGCACAGGAGCGAAGCGAGAAGCAACTAAGAATCATATGTTTTGGAGCTCATCCGGACGACGCGGAGTACAAAAGTGGTGGCACAGCTGCTTTATGGGCGCAAGCAGGGCATGCTGTAAAGCTTGTTTCTGTAACCAACGGAGATATCGGGCATTGGCAAATGGCCGGTGGCCCGTTAGCGAAAAGGCGGACCGCTGAATCGACCGAAGTGGCCAAGCGGTTGGGAGTGTCCTACGAAGTATTGGATATTCATGATGGTGAACTCGAACCTACTCTCGAATACCGAAAGAAGATAACCCGCCTCATTCGTCAGTGGCGGGCTGATATAGTCATCTCGCATCGTCCTTGGGATTATCACCCGGACCACCGTTATGTCGGAATCTTGGTTCAAGATGCCGCCTATATGGTTGCAGTGCCATTCTTTTGTCCTGACGTCGAGCCATTGGAGAACAATCCACTATTTCTCTATTCAAGTGACCGTTTTCAGAAGCCATACCCGTTCAAAGCTGATATTGCTGTTGCGATTGACTCAGTATTCGAGAAAAAGGTCGATGCATTGTTGGCACTCGAATCACAAACGTTTGAGGGCGGAGCCACTGGAAGCCAACAACAAATGGACGCAGCACCTCCAGCCAACCAACCCGAATTACGCCGGGCATGGTTGCGAGAACGATGGGAGCGCAGAAACTCAGATGAAGCCGATCGATATCGGTCGACCTTGGAAAAGTGGTATGGTCCTGATCGCGCCAAAGAAATCAAATATGCCGAGGCATTTGAGATTTGCGAATACGGACGACAACCTGAACCGGAAGAAATTCGCCGCTTGTTTCCGATGTCGAACTAGGTGCGAGTCGCACAAACGTATAGCGTGTGTTTTCAGGGAAATCATTGATCGAATGGGCGAAAACACGCCACTCTTGTATGAGGTTGGCTCTAGCAGGCTGCTGAAAAAGTAACTCGAAGCATCAGCGAGGGAATGTGCCCAGCCCTCGCTGACGCTCTGACGCTTCGGGTTACTAATCGTCCACAAGATGTTGCAAATCGACTTTTGCATCACCCTGCTAGAGCAGACAGCACGGTTAGTTTAACTTGCGTACATCCGTTGCATCGATAGTATCGGCGCGCTGGGGAGAAGTTGCCCCAGCGCTATACGCCCTGCTCTGAGCATGAGTGCCGGGTCCCGAGGTGGGGCCTGGGTAAGCGGCACCTTGTGCCGGCCAAACAAACACTTGCCAACCTGAGTCGTTTGCGCCATGTAAGGGGGTGTATCCAAAACCATTTCCTGAAGCATAGTGGTTTGCTTGGTTTTGCATGTTCTGAAATCTTGCACCATAAAATTCAATAGTGCCTGCAAGAAATACGAACAAAGCGATGAACATCAGCATGGGTGAAGCAAAGAATCCATAAATTCCGAGCAGCAGTGCCATCCAGCGTCCCACTCGCACAGCAATCTCGGTTGCCCGCAAGTAATCAAGCCTAGTAGCCAGTAAGCTACGCAAGATCCGTCCACCATCCATCGGAAAAGCTGGTATTAGGTTAAACAACACTAGCGCAAGGTTTGCATACAACAGGACTTCGAGAGCCTCTGTTGTAATTGACTCCGTAATGGGCACAGTTGGGATGGGGGCTACAAAGAACAACACCATGACCATGATCGTTGCCAAAACAACATTAACGGCTGGTCCAGCGATGGCTATCATGAACTCTTGCCAGGGATTCGTTGGAATCTGGGCTAAACGAGCAATTCCTCCAATGGGATAAAGCGTAATGTCAATTGTGCGTATTCCAAAGGCGCGAGCCGTCAGAGCATGTCCGTACTCGTGTGCCAAAACGCATGCGAATATGGCTAAAACTAGTAGGCTCGTGAACAGCCCAGTCTCCCAACCTTGAGTGGCGGTGACGGACAGCAAGTAATAGGCTGGCAATATCCAAAATGACCAATGGATGAAAATGTCTATTTCTGCGAATCGTCCCAGTTTCATTGTCTTTCCCTTTGAATCCGCGCGACAACAACATGCGTTTCCGCCATTTTGGTCACACGGATAAGTACTTTCTCCAATAGGGCTTTTTTACAGTTGCTATGCTGCCATTTTGTCGTGGCAAGGTGGTTCCCTCTGCATGTGCAGAGCCAGTTCACCCTATGAGCACATTGCATGCCGGTTCTGTGCTCAGCAACTGGACTTTAGTGAGCAGGTTTGCGGATCCGAAAAAACTCAAGCTGGCTGAGGCATCTCCTGCCCAGAGGCCTTAATCTTAAGTGTAAGTCTTTATATTTCACGAATTGTTGTCTGAGGCTTGGAAGGTGAGGTATCGATTTCACTGAAAAATGACAAATTTGCGTGAAGAAACCAATTCCGCCAACTTTTTGTCCAGCTCTTGGCCGATATTTACGAATGTGACGGTCGTACAGCCGCAGGGAATTCAATTCTCCAGACCTTTTAGTTAATTCATGGTGAGCCGATGCTAGTTCATACGACCAGGTTTGGGAATTTGGAAGTAAAACAAGACGACGTTATTATTTTCCCTCAAGGGTTAATTGGTTTTGAGGCCAATCGTCATTGGCTGATAGTGGCAGACCCTGAAAACTCCGATGTAGCTTGGCTTCAAGCTGTAGCGCAAGCTCAAGTCGCTTTGCCGTTGGTTAGCCCCAGAAAATACGCTCCGGACTACAGATTGAGCTTGCCGCAAAGACAACTGTCGCCGCTCAAAGTGCGATCGACGGATAAGATCTTTGTGTTGACGGTGGTTAGCAAGTCTGGCAAGACATTGACCACCAATCTAAGAAGTCCGATTGTGATCAATCTTACACAGCGTCTAGCATGTCAAGTGATCTCAACCGAGCCGTTGCCACTAGCCATGCCAATCAATCTCGATTCGGCAACTCCACTTAGAATTGCCGCCTAGGTAGTAGCTCTGCGTAATTAGATTTGCTGAAGATTTGCAAAATCTTGTGGACGATTTGTAACCCGAAGCGTCAGCGAGGGGCTGGGCACTTTCCCTCGCTGACGCTGCGGGTTACTTTTTCAGCAGCCTACTAGAGCAAGCACTTTACTGCGAGCGACTTGATAGTTTTGGAGGCTAATTCAAAAAAGATGTCTGAATTAATCTAAAGCAATTAGGCTTGGAACGCCCGCATCGATTCTTCTCTTTTCAGATTTCACATTCTGTCTATTGAACATCGGATGGCGTGCTAGACAACAGTTGTAGACGGTACAACTAGATTCGCTATACCCAGCCTGTACGCTCGTTCCAACTAGAAACATGCTATTGTTATTGATTGCAGGCAATGGTACCGGTCGATAGATCACGCATCGATGGATTCGAGGCAAGTCGCGTTGGAACACATTGTCACTGGAAGGCGTGGGATGTTCCATCAAAGCGGGGCGAAGTAGCGAGTCGTCGCAGGTGAAAAAAATCAATGGATTGACTACACAACTTAGTTTGACCGGAGAAGGAGCGATTCATGTTGGTGCTGTCGCGACATAGAGACGAGAGCATCATGATCGGTGATGACGTAGTTATCACAATTGTCGATATTCGAGGAGATAAAGTGCGGCTTGGCATTGAAGCCCCACAAGATATTCCAGTACATCGCCAAGAAGTTTACGAGGCGATTAAGCGAGAAAACCAAAAGGCTGGCCATATCCAGCCTGGCGAAACTCGCTCGCTCGGAAATCGACGCCGATAGATAACCGATCGTGGTGAACTAACCACTTCGCAAAAAAAACAAATACGGGGACGAGGGGCTTGGGCCTTCGATCCCCGTTTTTGATTTTTCTTTCAGGACCAACGTGGTGAGAATTTCTTGTCACACTGGTGAGTAATCTTGCTTGCCGAGTCAAGGTCGCCAAACGGTTGCATGACGTTTATTGGGCTTTGAGTTTGGTCAGCACTTTCTGGTCTGGATGGTCTTTCCCGAGCCGGACTGTGTAGGTATGAGTCGCATCAAAAATAGGCGGCGAGAAGGATGGATTTCCAGGACGGATTGTATACAGCACTTCGCTTGTAGTCTCATCCGACACCTGTACAACAGGATTGTCGCAACCTTCTAAAGAAACTTTGGATAAATATCCTGAGGGGCGCCTACCATCGTTCTCATCCATATTGACGGTGATCGGCCAACCTGGGAACTGAGCGGAATCTCCATCGCTAACTTTAGCAAAGCGAGGCCAGCATTCAAAAGTAACGGTGCGAGCCGTTTTGTGGAAACGGGCTAAACCATATCCGTCGGAACGTTTCAATTCATTTTGGATGTCCTCAGGATTGGCGTAGGCCAGCATTGTGATTCGATTTCCCAGGCCATCGAAGTATTCGCCTGTCCAGGGCAGCTTGGCATCCGCGGAGGCATTGTTACCAGCCTTCTCGTCCGCTGGGTGCCACCATCTCCCATAAATAGTGTTGATGATCGCAGGGCCCGTAAAAGCAAATGGCCCATCGCCAAATTGCTCGATTCCATGCTTGACGACCACTGCCAAATGTTGGTCCCCACATAGATGCGTACAATGGCTCTGACGGAGAAGCTCCAAGGCACGATTGCGACCACTCTGGGGCCAAGCGTTGGAATCGAGGTCCGCCAAGAGACGATTATTGATATTTCCGTGGATGTGCACTGCACCACAGAAGGCGGTTTGTGAAAGCGCGCACTTGAGGACCGAGCCCTCCCAATCTTCATTCCACGTTTTTAGAAACTGCAACTGCCGATCACCGAGTAGTTTCAGGCCTGGAATGTCGACGCTTTTTCGATCATAGGATGGATCATTGATGTGATCTGGACGAGGTCCCATGGGTGGAATCTTGCCTTCTGGTCCGCTTTTGAATTTACGATCCTCGAGAATCGCAAAGTCGATACCGCCGACATGCAAGCGGGTGTAGTAAACGGAAATGCCACGTTCGATTGGTGTCGGGTCAAATGGATCTGGCAAATGCGATGTCTGCTGTCTTTGCACCATATTGACATAGCTAGGTGGGTAAAAGTATCCACCGTCCGGTCCAGCTGAGGTGGATGCTTTTTTGCCGTTTTCACCCCAAATGTTGCCTTGTCCCACGTCATGATCATCGGGAATTGTGACAACGGGTCGGTCTCGAAGTATTTCACGAAACTGTATTCCCCATTCCAACCATCCCGATGTGTGCTCTGTATGGTGGTATGTCTGGTCACCAGCAAAAAACAGTAGATCAGGGTTTTGTACTTTTAAGTTGTTCAGAATCTCCTCTCGTGGCCCTTTAGTTCGACTGGAATTGCAGCTCAACAGCCCCACCACGATTTCGTCTTTTTCGATTGGATCATGGCGGATTAATCCCTCGAAAACGGAGCTTTGGCCATGCCTGACCCTATAGGCTACATCACGCGTGTTGTCCCAGGGCTCAACTCGGAAATGGGCATCCCAGCCTGGGTAAAATACTTCAGCCTGAGCCACCTCCTGCCATTTTCCCCCTTGGTTGAGTTCTAATCTGGCGATCCGGGGCTCGTCAGGTAAGAGAGGGAATAACTGTGCGCTCATCTTCAATTTGCCAGACTCATGAGTGTAAATCGCAAAAGCGACAACTTCATTACGCGGCACGCCAAAATCAAGTATCTGCCCATTGCGGGCATTGGCACGTCCCGGGTTGGGCCGAGGTTCCCACCAGGATCCAGTAGCTTGGGAGTCCAGGTTAGGAAAATCTTTGTCAAACAAAGCCTCTTGCGCAGTGTTCGGAGCACTCAAAAACCAACCCACTACCCAAACAATACTAAGAATCTTCAGTGTCGTTCGTTGCATTCGCTTGTCCAAATTGATGTGACGAAAGTTGTAAGTCTGTTGATTGCTACCAATGTTGGAGCATGAATGTTCCAATTATAACCGTTTCTTATAACAGGTATTCCCGGTAGAGGTACCATTGCATCGACGTGTGCGCAAAGAAATGTCCCGGAGTGTATTGGGGGGGCGGGTCCACCGCAGCGGCCTAGAAAGTAGAATCCGTGCCACGAGGCCATCGCTAGCCGAAGATCCAACGCTTACTGTTCACCCAAAGCCAGTGGTGCAACGAAACTTGGCGCGAGGCTAGCATCGTGAGGATGCATTCCCACCGCATGCAGTCCGTTCGCGTTTTGGAATGGATAATCAGAGGGCCCAATCGTCGATTCGAATGAATTGCCAAGCTCCCAGTCCTTAATTCCGACTACAAAGGCAACTCGACCATCTTCAAAGAGAATGTTGATTCCTCGGCCATCATGAGCGACGAACTCCTCCCGAGCTCCGACGTAAATCGGAGCATCAGCAAGAATCGGAAAATGGCTTCTTCCTTCGCAACGAGGCGGCAATATTTCCTCCGATTCAATAACGCCCAGAGAATACGCATAGCTACCACCTGCGGTATTCTGTACGCGCTCAAGTTGCAAGTTGTCTAAAGTAGACAGCTCCTGAACGCTTGGCAATCGATAACTGGCTGGCCATGCGGTAAGCTTTGGAAGGCTAGCGCACTGGAGTTGAGACAAGGACTCGATAAGCCCCAAGTCGTTTAGCCGTATCGCAAAAATGCCTGCAAACGCCTCGGGGCCGTTTACAGCCACAGCCGGAAAACGGTGGCTAGGCTGGTTATTCGCAAAATCAAGCATGGCTATGCCTGTTGCCCGAAGATTATCGGCACATTGGTACTTGCGCGATTCAAATCTTACGCGAACAAGTGCAGGCAATATCAGACAACACACTACCGCGACACAGGTTGCCAATACTGTGGAATCGAGCGGGCCTCGTGAGATTGAAGATAGCGGATGGGCGTGGATCGAGGATAGACTTTGAGGTTGTTCACTGGATGCAAATATCGAATTGGAGGAATTCAGGCGGTCGTTAGTAGCTGATCCACCCATCCCATTATTGCTCATCGCCATGTGGTCGACGGCATCCAACTTTGCCAGCGTATCTGTAAGCAAATTTAGCGGTGGTTCAACTGCTTGATTTAAACGATCCAATCCACTGAGCATTTCTCGCAGATGCTCAAGGCGGTCATGCAATTTCTGATCACCCGCCAGCGCTTCCTCTATGCGCCGGGTTTGCTCAGAAGTCACATCCCCAAGCAAATATGCAATCAAGTCATCGTCAGAAATCGGCATGGTGTCCAGCGGAGGGATTCGACAAAGGCGAGAACTTTATCTGGGAATCAACATGGATAGGCAGAGACCCTTTCGGTCAAAATGATACGCACACCTATGTTGTACGCTCCCAAATCGATGCAAGTTTGCGGATCGCGGCATGTACGCGACTTTTTACCGTACCCACCGGTACATCGAGGATTTCGGCCGCGTCTCGGTAGGGCATTCCCTGCAGGTAAACCAATTCCAAAGCACTACGTCCTGCATCCCCCAATTGCTCAATCGCATTACGCATTCTCTGGTTGAATTCAGCTACTTCCAAGGGATCGGCCTCACTTTGCCGGTGATCGGGCAATCGGGCTGCCTGCGTAGTCCCGCGGCTTTCCGCCGCTGGAGACGGTAAATCCAGACTTTGCAGCTTACGCCGCTTACAACGGCGTTTCAAATCAATGGCCTGGTTGGTTGCTACACCATATAACCAGGGCCGAAAACGGCGCGCCAAGTCGAACTGCTCAGCTTTTTGATAAATGCGAACAAACGTTAGCTGAAACGCATCCTCAGCCAAGCTGTCATCACCCAAGTAGCGGCGAAGGTAATTATAAATTTCGGTCTGGTAACGTCGAATCAATGTTTCTAACGCACTTCTGTTACCCGATTCTACAAACGAGCGGAGTAGTTGTTCGTCACTCTCTATGACACCAACAGTAAGATTTTCTGTGGCTTGCGACATGGAATTAACAATCATCCGTACGAATAAAGGACTGGGTGAATACCCCTCATGATGGAGACGAACAGCTCAATTGTATTCTCTCCGGTGCCTGAAATGCAAACATTCTGCGCCTTATATTCAATAAGGGGGGCATAGGGACATCTGTAGCTCTATCCCAAAATTGCCAACAGAGATTCAGATAGTTGCCGATTCGGCCTTTTAGTTGCTATTCTAGAGATACATTAGATCCCGCCCATTTCGGTTTCCAAGAAGCAGATTCCCTTGATCAGACCTAGAAAGCTCTTTATCGAGGCAGGTCCCGGCGGAGAGCCCTTGTCAGTTGGGAGTCCGTGCCCCTTACCACCACGAAGCCCCGCCTAACAAAACGTGGTCGATTGCTCACCTTTAGAATACTGAAACCCAAGCTCATGACATATCGATGGTTAATTCTGCCATGCTGTATGACACTTTGGATTTGTTGCCAGCTTTCAGCCCAGGCGCAGGAGCCTTTATCTGGGCCGAAAGTTAGCTATCAACGAGACATTGAACCCATTTTCCGTATGCACTGTCAGGGCTGTCATCAGCCGGCCAAGCCTCAGGGCGGTTATGTTATCACCGATACGGAACGTCTCTTTGATGCCGGAGAGACTGGCGATACCGCCGTCGTACGGGGAAACATTGAGGCGAGTCATCTACTGAGGCAAATCCGACCTGTCGACGGTCAAGCGGCTATGCCCAAGAACCTGCCAGCACTGTCGGCTGCCGAGATCGAACTGATTGAGGCATGGATTCAATTGGGAGCCGAGATTGATGTAGTTAGCGAGGGCCTCAAATTCTCGCCCGAAAACCCGCCGGTCTACACGCGTCCGGCTGTCATAACGGCCCTTGAGTTTTCTCGCGATGGTCGGTTTCTGGCCGTCAACGGAATCCACGAAGTTCTGTTGATGTCGACCGCGGATTGGCAAGTGACCAAGCGGCTAATTGGTCTAAGTGAGCGAATTGAGTCCGTCGCATTTTCGCCGGATTCGAGCCGACTCGCCGTAACCGGCGGCGTGCCAGGGAGATCCGGCGAAGTCCAGATATGGGATGTGGCAAGCGGTGAATTGCTAATCAGTCACCAAGTATCCTACGATAGCGTTTATGGCGGTTGTTTTTCGCCCAATGGAAAGCTCGTCGCATTTGGTTGCACTGATAATACGGTGCGCGCAATCGATGCAGAGACTGGGCAACAAGTATTGCATCAGGGAGCTCACGAAGATTGGATTCGCAGCGTTGTGTTCAATCCCGACGGCACGCATTTGTTGAGTGCCGGACGAGACATGACAGTCAAGCTAACGGAAGTAGTCACCGAACGATTTGTCGATAATGTGACCTCGATTACCCCTGGTGCATTGCGGGGAGGCATCAACTCTTTAGCGATGCATCCCAGTCGTAACGAAGTGTTAGTGGGGGGGGCAGATGGTTCGCCCAAGATCTACCGCATTTTTCGCGAAACAGAACGCAGGATTGGAGACGATGCCAATCTAATTCGACAGTTTCCCAGCAGTGGTCAACGCATATTCAGCGTTGAACTCAACATGTCAGGCACTTTGTTTGCTTCAGCTGGCACGCTTGATGGCCATAGTCGGGTACAAGTTTACCCCTATGACTTTGATTCGGAGCTCCCGGCGGATGTCAAAGTTGCTATGGCGAAACGCGTCACCGAACGGAGCGATGACGAGAAGAAAATAGTGGAAGAATACCAGAGTAAAACATCCCCTGCCAAACTCGAAATGGATATTCCGACTAGTTTGTACGCGGTGGCGTTTTCACCGACCGGAGCCCTGGCCGTTGGCGGTAGCGATGGTCGAGTCCGGATGATTGATGTCGACCAGAATCGAATCCAAGCAGAATTCACGCCAATGGAGAGTTCCATAGTGAGGAATGATGTTGGCTCGGATAGTACTAAATTGCTGGCGCCCGCAAGCGGTCTGCCTGTTGCTAGTGTCGATCTACCCAACCGAATTCAAGAGCAAGAACAACTATCGGCATCACCACTTACAAGACTGGATGTTTTGCCGACACAGGTGAATCTGCACTTTCCAACCGACTACGTTCAATTGGTGGTTACAGGAACTTTTGCCGATGGTCAGCAACTTGACTTGACGCGGCTAGTCAAATTAGAAATGAGTTCACCACACATAGCTCAACTCAATGCAACCGGGTTGCTTCAGGCGGAAGGAAGCGGCAATGCGATACTTCAAGTGGCGTTTGGAGGCCAATCGTCCGAGATTCCGGTGTGCGTTGATTTTGCTACTACCGTTAATTCTGGCACTGATTTTGTACGAGACGTTAATCCCATACTTTCACGGCTAGGTTGTAATCAGGGCACGTGCCATGGTGCGCAGAAAGGTAAGAATGGATTCAAGTTGTCTCTACGTGGCTACGACCCAGTTGAAGATATCCGTGCATTAAGCGATGACCTATGTGCACGTCGCCTTAATATTGCTGCACCTGGTGCAAGTTTGATGTTACAAAAAACGGTAGGTGCAGTTCCGCACGAAGGCGGAGTGCTGATGTCGTCCGACAGCGTCTATTTCGATATATTGCGGCGATGGATTGCGGAGGGGGCTCAACTGAATACGAGCAGCCAGAAGGTGTCTCGGATCGAGCTATTTCCAACCAAACCCGTCCTGTCAAATGCTTTAGCTTGGCAACAATTCCGAGTTATCGCACACTACCCGGATGGCCGCCAAAGAGATGTTACTCATGAGTCTTTCGTAGAAAGCGGCAACAGTGAGGTCGTCAAGGCCTTCCCCGGAGGTCGAGTCCAGGCGATACGTCGAGGAGAAGCTCCGGTGCTGGTGCGCTATGAGGGAGCCTATGCCGCGGCGACCGTCACTGTAATGGGCGATCGTTCCGGGTTCGAATGGTCGCAGCCATCGGTTTACAACACCATTGATGATTTGGTTGCATCTAAGTGGCAACGTATGAAGATTGCTCCTTCGGATGTCTGTGATGACTTTGAGTTTTTGCGGCGTGTGCGATTGGATCTGACAGGCCTACCCCCTTCAGTCAGCGAAATCAATGCATTCACTAGTGATCCGCTGCCGAGCCGCTTAAAACGCCAACTGAAGATCGATGAGTTGCTGGCATCTGAGGATTACGTGGACCATTGGTCGAACAAATGGGCAGACTTGTTACAAGTTAACTCGAAATTCTTAGGCACCGAAGGGGCAAGATCTTTTCGCGATTGGATTCGCTCGGAGATCAAGGCCAATACGCCTTTTGATGAGTTTGCGAGGAAGATAATCACGGCCGATGGATCTAATCGCACCAACCCCGCTGCTTCCTATTACAAGATTTTGCGGGATCCTGACCTGATTATGGAGAATACGACTCACTTGTTTATGGCAGTTAGATTCAACTGCAACAAGTGTCATGATCACCCGTTCGAACGCTGGACACAGGATCAGTACTACGCTTTGGCAGCATATTTTTCTCGCATCGAGCTTCAAAAGGATCCCGAGAGTGGCGATAAAAAAGTCGGCGGTACTGCCGTCGAAGTTGCGCGGCCCCTTTATGAAATTGTGGCGGAACGACCCGATGGTGAAATGACGCACCAACGGACCGGCAAAATCGCAGAGCCTCATTTTCCTTTCGATGTCCAATTCGAAGTCTCAGAAAACGCCACCCGACGAGAACAGTTAGCTGCTTGGATGACCTCTGGAAACAATCCCTATTTTGCTCGCAGTTTGGCCAATCGCATTTGGGGATACTTGACTGGAACGGGATTGATGATGCCGCTCGACGATATTCGAGCTGGAAATCCACCTACCAATCCTGAATTAATGGATTGGCTCACCGCAGAGTTCATCGATAGTGGTTTCGATGTTCAACATGTATTGAGAATGATTTGCAATTCTCGTACTTACCAACTTAGCGTGGCCAGCAACCGTTGGAATCAAGACGATCAATTGAACTATTCGCATGCACTTGCTCGCCGATTGCCGGCGGAAGTATTATATGATGCGGTTTATCACGTCACCGGAGCGGTGTCAGAGATTCCTGGCGTGGAACCTGGCACGCGGGCTGCCGCTTTACCTGACGTAGCAGTTCAATTGCCCGATGGTTTCTTGAACAATCTTGGCCGGCCGGTTCGAGAGAGCGCCTGCGAATGTGAGCGATCACAAGATTTACAACTTGGCCCCGTCATGGCGCTTGTCAGCGGGCCAACCGTGGGTAAGGCAATTAGCGATCCTAAATGTGAGTTGGCGGAACTGGCGGGGCAGGAAGCTTCAGATGCTCAGTTGGTGCGAGATATCTATTTGCGAGTCCTAAATCGAGAGGCCACGGAAGCAGAAATAACTCAAATTGTCGATGCAGCCGATCAGATCCCGCTAGATCACCAGGAATTGAAAACGCAATTGGCCGAACGTGAGGCTTGGTGGGTAGGGGAACGTGAACAGCTTGAAATCAAACGGTTAAACGAACTTAAGTTAGTTGAAACTCAGATTGCCGACCGCAAACGGGAAATTGCACCTGAGCGCGAGCGATTGGCAAAAGAACGTGAACTGGCGATCCAAGCGGCCGAAACTAAGCTGGCCGAGCAAGCCGTGAAAGGCGTTCCCATGGGACGTGAATTTCTCATGAACAACAGCAAACAACAAGCTCAATGGTATCCCTTGATGCCTGAAAAGTTGAAGTCAACTAACAAGTGCGATTTCGTTGTGCAACCCGACCGCTCCATTGTGGCTTCAGGCAATGCCGACAAAGGTACTTACACCTTGACCTTTAGAACTTCACTCAAAGAAATCACAGGGCTACGACTGGAAGCCTTGCCTTTGGATGGGTCTCCAGGCGGCGGCCCCGGACTGTCCAAAAACGGTAATTTCGTTATCACCGAAATTGAAATTGAAGCAGCCTCTCAGGCCAACTCCAAAGAAAGTCATCGCGTCGAACTTGAGCGGGCGATAGCTGATTTTTCACAAGATGGATTCGATCCTCAGCAAGTCTTTGACAATCAGAATCGCGACCAGCGTGGTTGGGCGGTAAGTCCTCGTGGAGCTGTCGTCCACTGGTTGAACCTACAGTTCAAACAGCCTCTGTCGACAGATGGCGATTGCCTACTTACCATCCAGATTCACCAGTATCATAACGCGGAAGCTCACCGATTGGCCCATTTTAGGCTTTCAGCAACTACGGATACAGGAGAATTGGGGATCGGTTTGCCTGAAGAATTTGCGGTCCTGCAGACGTTACCTGAAAAGCAACAGACCGAGGAAGCCTTTGCGTCCCTGGTGGGCTACCTTAAAGTCAGCGATAAGGAATGGCTTAAATTGCAAGCAGATGTGGCAGATGCCAAGCGTCCCTTGGCGGAGGACGTGCAGCTCACGCAGTTGTCAACAAAACTCAAACAATTGAGTATTGAAACGCCAGATGACTTGGGCCTAGTTCAATTGCGACATGACTTTGAGGCAAGCTCACAACAAATGTCCAATCGGCGGCTCACCTTAGCGCAAGACCTAACGTGGGCACTTATTAACAGTCCAGCATTTTTGTTTAACCATTAGAATCCGGTTCTCTCTTAGAACCCGGTTCACTCTGTTCTTCTGCATTGTGGCTAAGGCTTGGATGCTCAATTCCCGTAATCAGACGTGCACTGCGGCTGAATGTCAGATAGTTCCAGCTCGATTGTGCTAGAACTTGCGTCCTGTTTTGGAATAACACAATACCAAACAGGTGAACCAGTAGCCACAAGAGCCAGGCCGTCAATCCATAGAATTCTCGATGGCCAATGACTGCCACCGCCGCAGCTGCCCGGCAATTGGTACTATACGCGGAAGTGGAAGAAGTAAGGGAATAGCCGAGCTGAGAAACATGTGCAAGATTTGCAAACTTTTGCCGGCTAATGGTTGTCTTTGAAATCAGGAAGTGAATCTTGGATCAAGGCCTGACATGGGCACTCATCAATAGCCCAGCCTTCTTATTCAAGCATTAACTATGTTCGAGCATAGCGAGGGGAGGCAAGTGAATTTGCTATTCAATGAGCAGCTTGGTCATGCACTTCTGTCCCATTACCAATGCGAGGATGCTCAACCCCGGTAATCAGACGAGCACTTCGACTGAACGTCAGGTAATTCCAACTCCATTGAGCCAGGACTTGCATCCGATTCTGAAATAGCACGATACCGAAAAGATGGACCGTCAACCAAAGTAACCAGGCTGTAAAACCATAGAATTCTCGGTGGCCGATGACCGCTACTGCTGCTGCGCGACCAATTGTGGCCATCGATCCCGGATCGCGGTATTCGAATGGAGGTGGCAATGCTTGATGGGATACGAGTCGGCAGATTACATTTGCAACAAATTTGCCTTGCTGCATGGCAACCGGGGCCAAACCAGGAAGCGTATGCCCAGATTGGTTCTTAACGCAAGCCATATCGCCAACCGCAAAGACATTGTCAGATCCCATACGCAAATAGCCATCCACAACGACCCGACCGCTTCGATCCACATCACCGTTTGCGGCTGCCGCAAGGTTCCGTCCCAGCGGATTGGCACTGACGCCAGCAGCCCATAATATATTTTTTGTAAGAATCCTACTTGTCTGGCCATTTGAGTCACGTATGGTCACCGAGTCATTTTGAACATCACAGACTCGGCAGCAGTTCATAATCTCGACTCCAATCATCTGGAGTTTGTTCGCTGCTCGTATTGCCAACCGTTCGGAATACATGCTGAGAATATGTGGCTCGGAATCTACTACCAGGATGCGAGTATCCGAGGGGTTAATGTGGCGGAAGTCATATCGCAGTGTTTCCCTCGCAATTTCTGCGATGGCACCGGCAAGCTCTACTCCAGTAGGACCTCCACCGACAATGATAAACGTGAGCCACGATTTTCGCATGTCGGTGCTCGTTTCACGTTCCGCCGCCTCAAACGCAAAGTAAATCTTGCGCCGAATTACAGACGCATCCTCGAGCGTTTTTAAGCTAGGTGCATGGATCTGCCATTTTTCATTACCGAAGTAACACTGCGAAGCACCTGCAGCGACTACCAAAAAGTCATACTCAAGTGCGCCATCTGCAAGAAGTAGCCTATTGTGGTCGAGATCAAAATCAACGACCTCGGCCAGCAATGTTTCGCAGTTACGTTGTTTATTGAGAATTCTACGGAGCGGGACTGCAATGTTCGCCGGCGACAATCCGCCCGTGGCAACCTGGTATAACAGCGGTTGAAACAGGTGGTAATTACGCTTGTCTACCAAAGTTACTCGAACATTTTCGCGCCTTAGGCAGCGAGCCGCTTGCAATCCCGCGAACCCTCCTCCTACTACCACAACATGGGGACATCGAGGCACTTGATCACCTTTCTGAAGTAGACTTTAGGAATTCCTGACAATGCACACCCCATACGAAGCACTAGCTTATACCGGATACCCAGCGGCGAAACGCGGACTCCTGATTCTGGTCGACAAGCCTATCCAACTGGGTTCGGACGACCACATGTACGTTCTGTTGAGCTCAGACAAAAGATGCTCGATTGCACAAAGAATGCTCGACCCTGCCAATCCTTTAGAGCCAAAATCGTGATCGAATACTCGTTTCTCTAAGGAAACCTTGGGCATTTGGTCAATGGTCCAGAGATTGCTCTTCTCCAAGGCTCATTAGGGATTTAATGGATTCGTTTATAGCTCTAAACCTGGCATGGAGCGCGAATCTCGAACATTGGGGTCAATACTCAAATGGGAGAGGAACAGGAACATGTATCTACTTGTTGGAAGAATGACGGCGGTAATCATCCTGCTAACCACTCTGACGTTGTCGAGCGTTTCGTATGGTAGCACGATCCGAAATTCCGTCGCGCGCCATCAGCACCCCGAAGGAGGTTTTTTTGCCAGACAGCATTCGGTGTGCCAAGTCCATCATCACCGAATGTTTCGGTTTTAGGCCACTTGGGGACGAAAAACCGGGATCACCGGCTCTTGCTCTTGCCAACCAATTGGTCAGGTAGTCACGCTTTGGCCTGTCACATCTGTTACTTCCCTCACCGAGTCTGTCGCTGGAAAAACGCTCGGGTAGGGATGGACGGGTAACATAGGTTAGTGCAAGCTCAGTGGAAGCACTCCCCGCAAAAGACGCAAGCTATCCAAAACCTTATTTGGGATCAACGGATTTCATCGGATTCCGCGAGGACTTCGTCAAGCAAGTCACTCAAATGCAATCCAGAAGCATGATTTCGAATAACTAATTGTTGCTTTTCATCACAGCTTTTGAAAATGCTTCGAAAATCGCGACGACTACGCAGGCTTCCTTTGTCGATCCAAATGAGTTTCGAGATCGCAGCATCCGTGCGTGAAACCACGGGCAGAAAAAATCCCTCAAACAGCTCTAGAGTCTGTGACCGCAGCAGCTCACCGGGTATCAGCTCTCTTGGATAGATATCCAGTTTCAAACTCTCACTCTTGTCCAGAAGCTGGAACAATTCTCCGGTTAGAACCGCTTGCCGAACGACACTTTCGGTGAATAGAAAGTCGGAAGATGCCAGTAGGTCTACTAAATCATCAATTCGATGCTTGGCGACTTCTGGCGACACGACGACGTCAATATCTTGGGTCAATCGTGGTTCGCCATATGCCGAACTGATCGAGCCGCCGGTCAGATGAAAGGGAAGTTCCACCGCCTCTGCAATCGCAACAAACTTTCTGATCGTCCATTCAAATGCTTCAACGCGAAACATTGGTGAGTTGCTCCTGAATGAGCTTGACCATTTCCGGATCTCGCTCGTAGAGCTTCAGCGCAACATGCCATTTGATTTCTTCGTTCGATAGTCTAGGGTTGTCGTTACGAATTCGAATGGCCATTTGTTGCCGCGTCCAGGCGAACATGGCCGCGCTGCGAGAAACCTTTTCCGCGTGCGACATCGATTTCCAACGCCGTTCGTATTCCAATTCGACTTCTGTCGCCATTCCCCTAATTGCTCCTTACTTTTCAGACCAAAAATAGTATAGACGATCATTTCCTCTGGACGCAGTGGCAAGGTAGGAGAAAATTGACACGGCAAAAACTGGTAGCTCCCTATTGGACGGGCTTCCTGCCTGCCGGGCCAGACGATAGTCTCTAGGTCATGGTGGATCGATTTCCACTTGCGAGGAAATCCCAGCTCGGCCATTTGAAAATCCAAATTTGAAAAGATACGGTTTGACCACTCGCTAGGCCTATCTTAAAATAGGTGATATCTTCTTGAACTCTCAAAAAGTGGTTCTGGCCGTACCTTTGTGGTGAAGGTGACGAGCCCGCTTTCGCCGCTTCTTTGGGGCGTGATTTCTTGCTTTGCACATAGTTGCGGCAGATCATGTTAATCGCCTTTTTGAAGTGAAGAATTGCGATGTTCGGACTTGGAATGCAAGAGCTCCTCATTTTCATGGTCGTGGTGTTGCTCGTCTTTGGAAGCTCCCGACTGCCCAGCTTAATGCGAAATCTTGGGCGCAGTGCCAACGAGTTCAAAGCAGGGATGCGCGAGCCGGTTGGAAGTGGAACTGAAAATCTCGAAAACGACAACAAGGATTCGTAAGTTCCGCGAGTAGTGGTTCGTTTTTAAGCTTATTTGCTCAGCCAGTTTTTCAAAATGCCCATGGCCAACCATTGAATTTTGAAAAAGGGGTGTCCGCGAGCGAAGAGTACTCTGCCGAATTGGGAACGAGCGAATCGTCTCAGACCGCGTTGACTTGTCGGCAAGTCATCCCACGTAAATGAATAACATACCTATTTGAGAGCCCTATGTTTTCAGGACTTGGCTATCAGGAAATGATGCTCTTTGGCATCATTGCCCTCATGCTATTCGGTAGCAAGCTACCCGATATGGCTCGCAAGTTTGGCGGGACCTATCGGGACTTGCGCAAGAAGGTGGATGAATTTCACCGGGAATTTCGTGACTGGGACAAAATCGAGCCTCAGCCCACTAAGAAACTTGTCGAAGCTTCTGATGATGAAAACGATACTGTGCAAACAAGTAGTCCCAAGTTTGTTCCGCCACGAGATGATGATTCCTGAGGGCCCCTCAGTTTTCGGAAGACTGCTCACTAGGCAGTCACTCATTATTAGTAGTCCGCCTTGGTAAAAGTAGGTTAGGCTTCCAGTCAATGGAAGCCTAACTTTTTTTCAGGCAGGCTGGAAGCCTATCCTACGGAAATCCTGCCACTAAATGTTGAGCGACGTTATTTCTTCGCATATCGTTTCGATAATTCTTGAACGATTGCCCGAATCGCCATGCGACAATTCTCTGGCTCGAGAACTTCTGCCTCTGCTCCCAACCGCATCACACGTTGAATAATTTCTGTATCGTGGTAGGCAGTCACACGCAAAATAATAGAACCATCTTCTTGGACTTCTAATTTTTGAGCTGCGTGCCAAGGATCTTCTTCAGCCCAGCGGGCTGCTTGCGGTGAAAGCCGGATGACATACTCATGGGCCTTGGCGCCACTAAAAATCCCCACAGATTGTCCCAAGTGTTGCTGAAGATCGATCGCTTCGTTTGGTTTAAACCACTTGTCCAAAGCCTTAGCTGAGTTGAAACGATCGAGTTTCCAGTGGCGCAAACGGTCTGTCTCCACTCCATCTGTAGCAGTCTCTGTTGCGACAACGTAGATGGAACTTTGAAATATTACCACACCGTAGGGCTCTACCACTCTCAGAGTCGGGGTCCTGCCCGGAACCTGATATTCCATTTCCAGTAATCGATGCTCTTGAATAGCCCGATTGATGGTCTTCAGGATTCCCTGATGCTTTTCATATGTTTTTGTCGGTAGGCCGAGTACATACAGAGTCCGTCTATAACGCTCATAATGCGACCAGACCGCGTCGGGGAGTTGTTCGCGGACCTTATTCCAGAATGATTCAATGCCGATCCAGAATTGAGTACCTACAAGCGGCAGCATAAGGTCTCTGCCCATCGAGAGAGCGATCAATTCGCTGGCCGTGATGGCAATCTTCTGAAGTCCCTTGTCGCTACGGGAAAGTTTCCAAATTCTCCCTCGGGGAGTATCTTCATCCACAATGGGCATTCCTGCCGCCACAAGTGCTTCCAAGTCCCGTCGAATGCTGCGTGTATGCAGACTTGTCAAACCCAATTCATCTACGACAGTATCACGCAACTCCTCTAATGTCGAACCGAAACGCAGCCGTTCGAGTACCTGGAGGATTTTGTGTTGACGGATTAATTGTTCATTGCGTGCCAATCTTGGACTCCTTTCCCGCTGTCAGATGGTTCGGTTCCACATGTGCGGAACAGAGGCCCTTTTGTGCGCCACTTTACTTTGCCATGGCAAGCGTATGAAGTCAGCAACTACTGCGTTTTTTCGCCAGCGTAAGTAAAACACTTCCTTAACGCCAACCGCAACGCGTGCAGAGCAACGAATATGCGTGCACAACTGCGGTTGTTACTACTAGCAAACCAGCATAGCGGTGAATTTCCATTGCCAATTGCAACCTAGACGTATCCAAGATTGGTAGCATGGCCGAAAACATAACTGCCGCCGCAACCAAGCTACTAAGCATCAAGCTCCAAGCACTCCATCGGGCCAGCCACCAGCGATCCGAAGTCTCTTCGCAGTTTCCTCCACGCGGCAGGTAGGCGGACATTGCCAATAGTAAAAAAACAAAAGCTCCAGCCACAACCGTGTGGCCAATCAGAGCCCAGCCGGACATGTGTCCGACTTTCAAAATCGAGCCAAAAGAAGTTACCGCGAGTGTGGCAACAACAATGAGAAACAAAACATACAATCCTCGGATCGCTATGTTCTTCCGACGGATAGCTGGTTGAGTCTTGCGAGTTGCCAGAACAAACAACAAGTGCAAAACGAGCCCTATGCCAACAATGGCGAATAGGCCCAACATGACTTGGGGGAACGGTATATCCGGTAGCCTAACTTCGGCGAAAAGCATAGTGAGATTTCTTAGCGGAGTTTTCTATGTGATGTGCAATAAATCAATCAGGCTAATTTCGACTGAAGGGGCTAGTGACGAGTCATACGGCTTACCACGGACGCAAAAGTTAACAACGAAGTCAGTCCGAGAACTATTAGCCCTGCAATTTTGAACATGTCACGGCCTACGAAAAGCTCATTCCAGCTGGAAAGGACAACTCGATCCATGGGTTGCACGTCTGCCACTGCCCAAGTGGAAACTGGCTGGTCAGGAAGGACAGCGGCCGCCGTCACCTCCGTATTAAAGAAGGGTGAGTCGTGACTATGGCATTCACGGCATCCTTGGGCACCTAATGCCTGGCGAGCGGGGCGTACGTTATGGCCAATCGTCCAAGCGACCGGGCCAGCTCGGTTGCCCACCTCTTTACCAAGGAGTGGTTTAATCTCTGCCTCACCGGAACGCACAAAGCCTATTCCCCCACTGACATAGACTGCTTGAGTGTCAGGGTAGGCTTTCTCTATCGCGGCCAGAGCTTTTGCCATTCGTTCGGCAACCTGTACCACACGAACCTTTGACTCAGCTTTTAAAATCTTCTCGCGTTCTTCGTCAGTCCATTCGAATTCCTTGACTCGTGATCGCTCTTCCCCAAGTAACTCTTTTCTTTGAAGCAATGACAGTTTCACGTCGGCTAGTTCGGGTGTGAAATCAGTGCGAACTTTGAGATCTCTGCGAACCAATTCATAGGCAGCGTCTGGATGCAAAACCGTGATATCACCTGCTTTCAAAATGCCCCAATACGAGGGCCACATCATACGATGGGGAGCGTACTTTCCGGACATAGGTTCGTGGTCAGCCGATCCATCTTGGTTGCCATCAATCACTTGGGCGGGCATCACAACCGGCCCAAATACGCCCGGTAATTCCTCACCATCTCGTATCGATTTGTGACCGAGTGTATGCAGTATGGAATTCATCAATTTGCCCGCCTGACGCGTGGGCTGAGGCCCACTGTGGCAAGCTGTGCAGGTCAATTTGTCGAAGTGCAAAGGTGGAATGCCGCGATGTTCGGGTCGAGGTGCTCCCAGCCGGCCAGTTAGATTCTTAGCTAGGTCTTGGCTGCCAACGTGGCAACCTGCACAAGAGAAACTGGCAATCGAATTGCCTGCGACATGCTGTTCGTCATCAAAACCTCGTACAGTAGCGTGATCCAGTCCGTTGCGATGGCAATCCGCGCAAGAGATTCCTGCTCGAACATGCACGTCCTCGTCATGCAACCAGCGTCCTCCCGTCACGTTATCAGTCGCAATGTTGCTGTGACAGTACAGGCAGGAGTTACTTTCAGGTTTTCGCACCAAATCAAAAAAAACTTTGCCATCTGCGCGAAACCGGGTTGGCTCATATTTGACCTGTGGTAGTTTTCCTTCAGCTTCTTCGGATTTGGGGTCAAAATCATCTTTCAGGCGTTTCATGTTGCCTGCCACTTCCGCCAACCCCATTGCCGCAGTTGGAGCATA
>JAGQOY010000158.1 GCA_020427005.1 Planctomycetales bacterium | reverse complement strand
CCGAATGTAGAAACTACATCAAACACTGTGGCTACCGCTACACTTTGATGAATGCTGCTCTAAACTGCACTTTCTGCAAGTTGCCCAATACCAGCTTGCCCGAGAAAAACTTGCTCGAGAGTAACTTGCCTGCAGGGCAACTTTGCGTAGAGCTAAACATATCAAAACCCGACGGGTCAATTTTGAGTTTGCACCATACGCAATTTACCCTCCGAAAATCGGGTAATTCAAAACTTGCACAAAATCGAACTTGCGCTCCCGAAAATCTGCAAGTCTCAACTTAGACAAAATTCAACTTACCCTCCCGAAAATATCGGGAGGGTCGAACGCAATGTAAAGGCGGTCGGAGAGGGGGTTATGCAAATAGATATTTTCCTCTATCCTCACAAAAACACCTGCGACCTACAGAATCGCGAGCTGAAAAGGAAGATACATCCGGAACTCAACAAATTCACCGAACGGTTCTGTTAATTGCCCAAGGCAGCACGTAGCTTAGCTGCATTGCCAGCTTGACCAAAGGCAGTCATGCGTGCGACGCAAACCGCTTTCATCGCTGCTCGAGCTGGTTTCAGATAATCGCGCGGGTCAAACTTTTCGGGGCTTTCCGATAGGACCTTTCGTATGGCGCCAGTGATGGCCATACGACAATCCGTATCCACATTGATCTTGCGAACTCCGCTCTTGATGCCACGCTGAATCTCTTCGACAGGTACACCAAATGTTTGCTTCATTTGGCCACCGTACTTGTTGATAATATCTTGCAGGTCTTGCGGCACCGAACTGCTTCCGTGCATTACGAGGTGTGTATTTGGCAGGCGTTTGTGGATCTCCTCAATTCGCCCCATCGCCAACACATCACCATCTGGTTTGCGAGTGAATTTATAAGCACCGTGGCTCGTCCCAATGGCCACCGCCAAGGCATCGACTCCGGTTAGCTCCACAAAACGGGCAGCTTCCTCTGGATCCGTCAACAGTTGACTGTGGCTCAATTGTCCAACTGCACCGTGGCCATCCTCTTGCTCTCCTTCACCAGATTCAAGTGATCCCAAGCAGCCAATCTCTCCCTCGACGGATACATTCTGAGCATGAGCTTGTTTGACTACTTCCGCAGTTACTCGGACGTTGTACTCGAATGAAGCAGGCGTCTTACCGTCTTCTTCTAATGAACCATCCATCATGACGGACGTGAATCCGTTTTCGATCGCGCTCATGCATGTTGATACACTATTGCCATGATCTTGGTGCATGACAGTCGGGATGTGCGGATAGAGCTCAACTGCGGCTAACATTAGGTGTTTCAAATAAGCATCTTGAGAATAAGCACGTGCTCCTCGCGAGGCCTGAATAATTACCGGTGAATCGGTTTCCTGGGCCGCTTCCATAATGGCCTGAATCTGTTCCATATTGTTGACATTGAACGCCGCAACGCCATAGTTATTTTCGGCAGCGTGATCCAAGACGGCGCGTAGCGGAACAAGGGCCATTGTCAATTCTCCTATGCACTTCGACCAGGCGAAGGCACTACAAGTAGTTGTGAATATTGCTCATCATTCAGGCCCATGATTATCTTAAAGGCGCCGAAACTAGCAATCCCTATTCCCTGCGACTTGATGCTGCAGCCTATTCAATAGAACAAAAAAACTAGATTGAACTGCTCATTTTTGGATCGATTTAATTGCTGAGACTGATAATTCCCCTGAGGAACTGAGGAAAAATAACTTCGGTGTTTCCATCATGTTCTTGCCTGAGCCGACGGCGGAAGCCGCGGGTTTTTTGCCGAAATGGAGGGTAGTCAACCGCGGCTAGCCCAATGGCACTCACTTTGATGTTGGCTCCTGTAAATCGTTGGGTTTTGCCGGTTTTTTTCGTTTATGAAAGTGGGTGGTATTGGGGCGTCGTCCGTAGTCTTCTCGCGGACAGCTACGTCCAAGGCGCTCAGGCAACGGCTGCTGCGATGCATAACGCAGCGCTCGATCGAATCGCTGGGACCCTGGCCCGATAACGCTCACAAACCCAATGAAGGCAATCTTGGATGTTGTACGATTGCTGAATGCCTTAGAATATCATCTGGTCGAGTATTTTTCGTAATTGCTATCGCGATTCTTCACCCATGCCTTCTAAACATCGTTTTCAAGAAAAGAAGTTTCTGGTCATTCCAGGCGAGAAACTGAATCTATCCAAACGGGCCACGCAGCCCGGCACAGAACTCAGTGACAAGAAACATGCTAAGGAAGCAATCGCTAGTGACGTTGCTTGCCTCCAGAAGATGCAGGAGCTGCTTTACGCAAGTGGAACTCGTTCACTACTGATCATATTGCAAGGCATGGATGCTGCTGGCAAGGATAGTGCAATACGACATGTGATGGGAGCCGTGAACCCGCAAGGTTGCCGCGTTTACTCGTTTAAAGCACCCAACAACTCGGAACTAGAGCATCACTTTCTTTGGAGAGCTATGCCCTGCTTACCGGGAAGGGGCATGATCAGCATTTTTAATCGCTCTTATTATGAGGAAGTTCTAGTCGTCCGAATTCACCCTCAGTTCCTTGTGCCGCAAAAGCTGCCTAATGTCGATACAAGTAGCTCGAAATCATTGGAAAAACTTTGGAAGCGCAGATACAAGGAAATTGCACACTTTGAAAAGTCGCTAGTTGCAAATGGAACACTGATTCTTAAATTCTTTTTGCATGTGTCCGCCGAAGAACAGCGTCTACGTTTCATTGAACGTTTGACCAATCCTGAAAAACACTGGAAATTCAATTCGAAGGATATGGAGGAAAGTGGTTTCTGGGAAAACTATCAGCAAGCATTTGAAGAGGCTCTGGCTCGGACGAGCACTGAGGAATCGCCATGGTTTGTCATTCCATCGGATGATAAATGGTATGCTCGTGCAGCCATCGCAGACATTGTCAGCTCGCGATTAGAATCACTTAAATTAGATTACCCCAGCGTTTCGGCTGCTGACATGGCACTCTTCGATCAGTACCTGGCCCAGTTGCAATCGAAAAAATAATTCCTCAACACAGTGAAATAGAGAGGCTGGGCTAAGACCTCCGATTTCGAGTTCATGACAATACGCATAAGGATTTCAATCCCGTGCAAGTACATACTTATCAATCGCCGTTTGGCAAGTTAGTTTCAAGTTGGACATCCTGCGGATTATATGCTCTCGAGTTCGCAAGCCCAAAAAACTCTTCGCAATCAGCCTGTTCCATGAGTGACTCACGTGCAATCGCCTTGGGCGTTGCCATCCAGGAGTACTTTCATACTGGGCAGTTTGCTTGGGAACTCAACGACCTTGATTGGTCAAACATTTCGGAGTTTTATTCTCGAGTACTTCGTCGTTGCCACCAGATTCCATCCGGCAAGACGATGACATATGGTGAGTTGGCGCAAGCAGTGAGCAGTCCCAAGGCTGCTCGGGCGGTAGGTGCAGCCATGGCTGCGAATCGCTGGCCGCTACTTATCCCATGCCATCGAGTTGTGGGCTCAGCGGGAAGGTTAACTGGCTACTCAGGTAGAGGTGGATTGGAGACAAAACGCAAATTATTGGCAATGGAACGAGAGTTTGCAGCCGACGCTTCTGGACTGACCTTGCAGCTCCAATAAAGCAATAAAGCCATCGGTGAATTGTGAGTTCTGCGTAACTTACCGATCTAAGAGGTCTGCATGCACTCGTTTTTAGAGGGAGCATAGTGCCAGTACAAGATTCGGCCACGGAGTGTCCGACGACTGGTTTTCACGCGGCTCAGGTAGAGTTCCAGTTTGGATCCGGTCTACTGCTCCCACTGCTTTAAGGCACTCAGGTAAGAGATTACCTGTGCACGGTTCTTCTCGAAGTAACCGAGCAAAACAAAAACGATTATGCCCGAGAATATACCAAAGGCCCACCACGGCCAGACTTGGTCAATGGCTTGCTGTGCATGCCAGACCATGCCGAATAATGAAACGCCCACAAAGGTTGTACCGCAATACAAAAACGCGCGTATCCGTAGGACAAACCCCAAGGCCATACCAAGTAAGGCCAGCGCTAATAACACGATGGGTTGCCACAGTTGAGCGGCAAAAGCAGATAAAATCATTTCTACAGAACTGCTCAAATAGCATGTCAGCAGCAGGATGTATCGCGAGGCAGCCACTACTTGGGCATGGAGTCTAAGATGGTTCCATTCTACAAAGGCGAGCATGACCAACACTGGCGGGACCAGCCATAGCTGAGGATGCGCAGTAAATGACAAATCGTGCCAACCGCTGAGAAAAAACCAAAAGGCTAACGTGCTGAGTAACATGGAGCATCCCTTTAACCAGGCAGCTCCAAATAGCCATCCGTGAGCGAAGTAGATCGCTGCGGAACTAATCAGTAACCCAGAGTATTGTACCGGGTCATTCCACCCGCCCGCTGCAATCCACCAAGTGCTTAGGAGTGGAATGGCTGGCAGCAATAGACTTGTACGCAAAACTGGTTCGGCAATGACTTCCTGCCCATATCGGCGAAGCAGCTCGCCAATCCCCGTACTCAGCATGGCAATCGCGAGAAATACTATCGGCCACCATCGCACTAGCACGTTCTGGAATATATTGGAAAAATGAAAATACGTAGCAGAACTGAGACAGAAGATGACTACTTGGAAAATGTAAACCGAGTACTTGCGATTCAAAACACTCGGAGGAGTTCCGTCGACAAGATAATCGACTCGGATTGGGTAGACGGCGAATTGCAAGGCGCGCCCTCCTAGCAGACTCCAAGATAAAATCGTTAAGAACTTTGAAGTCAGTGCAACATCGTTCGCAATGGATGCCCAAGGCGAAGCCGTTTCACCCAACAATACTATGCCTCCGCACAGAATGGATAAAGCCCCAGTTGTGTAACCTGCGATTGACAGACTGCGGCCCCAGCCATTTGAATTACCCAGCCAGTGACCAACCAGTGGAAAGGCAATACAAAGGAAAGCCAAGGCTGAAAAGGTACGTTGCCAATACAACCACACATCAAAATCGGTTATCGGCAGTGGAAGGTCACACCACCAAGCCAAAACCAAGCTGCAGGAAACTAGGGATATTCCCCAGTATCGCAAACCTGTCTGTGCACGTCCCGCGAACGGTAAGATTGAGATGGCCGACACAATAGGCAAGAGAGCTGCCACTGACCTCCACATATATTCGTCGCCTAACAGCGTTCCCAAAATCCCCTCCAGAGCCCAAACGCAAGCAGCCCCTACGTGGAGCGCAACTACAAAATTAGGCAGCTTGTTGGTTAGGAGAAGTTCTCTGTTCTGCGGCAAGCGTAGTAAACTCACCCAACCCATGCTGTGTCTCGAGAACTCGTAGATCGCTACGGCTGCAAAAGCCATTATCCAAGCCATGGCTGAGGAATATACAAGCCACGCATGCGGTCTCAATGAGGACTCAAGATGGCAAACGAAATTTGCGGCTGAGCCGGCCACGGCCAGAAGACTCAGATAAACTCCCCAACCCGGGAAAACGAGTCGCTTGTCCCATACAAGGTAGAGCGATAATCCAAGGGCAGTAAGGGCAGCCAATGGATTACGCCAGTGAGACAAGTCAGGTTCCCAGCTGCGAGCCAAAGGCAAGGCAGAAGTCAGCAAAACAAACAGGGCGGTCAGGCCACAGATTATCAAGGCCGCCAGAACCACAATCACTTCTTCCACGTTCACCTGTTGCAACAGGCTTTTGACCCAAGTGCCAGGACCAGCAACAGGCGGCCTAGGGCCGATCATCAGTTGGTTATCGCTTTTTCCGATAAGCTGGCCTATGGTTCTCTTTGTGCCATTTTGAATCAAAGCAACTAACAATGGACCAAACATCCATTCCCAATTCGTGATCGGGTTGAAGCCGGTTTCCCAAGGAATCGCTATTATTCCTAATAGAACAGCCACAACTGTCAGCCACGGTTGCGTCATACTTAACCCACGTATCAACATGGTGGCAATCAGGCACCAAATTTCGACACTTGTCGTCCATTGAGTCACATCCATTCGAAATTGAAGCATGACAAAGGCTGTGAGAATGGCAAGCCAAAGCAGCTTGAATTGGGATTCCCATGAACCCATGTGCAACCATCGTCGACGAACCGATTCCTTTTGCGATCTTCTGACAACTTCATCGAAGAATTGCAATACGGACTCCAACAACGAAAGTCCGATCCATGATGCAAGCATGGTTCTTCCGGCAATCCCACCCCGAAGCATTGAGCTTCCAGCGAGTGCATCATCAAAGGTTAACGCCACCACGATAGGAGTTGAGGCTATTCCAGTTACTGTTACTACTCGTAGTATGGCGGTTACAGATCGACTTGATAGTGAAACCCAAAAAGATGTCAGGCCAATAACGACCAAAGATAACCACTGCAATTGGGATTCAAAATAAAATGGCGAGGGTGATCGGATGAAGAGGACAACAGTTGCTAGGACGGTGGCATAGAGTCCAGCACAGGCTGCTGCGGCAACAACTAGGTAGTCGCTGCTGGCACGCTGCAACTGCATTATTCGATGGCGATTAGCCTGTCCATGAATTCGCGTTAAAACGAACGATACGGTCCTGGCTATCATGGACAGGCCAATGAAGAAGGCAGACAAGTAGGCAACGGACCTGACGAAAAACATGAACTGGCCATGCACATTATCATTCCTTAGGGCCAGGCTAATGGCACCGAGTAGGGCAATTCCAATGGAAAGCCGAAGGCTTTGATCCAATTCGTCCTCGCGGCGAAGGCTGCATAACCAAGCCCAAGTCCACCAAACGAAACCTGGTACTACGGCCACCAAGATGACATCCACGCTCTCTGAGTTTACTTGGCTCGCTATAGCCACTTGGGATTCAATTCCAATGTGTTGGCTCCACACAGAAACCAGAACTACTGTAGTCCCTAGCAGCAACAAACCGTTGGAAATAGAGCGTGCAACAAAATCCATGTTCCATTCAAATTGCCACGAAGACACATCACCTAGTTTGAAAAGGGGTGACTGAGGACCATCCCCTTGATGCTCAGATTTGATTGCCCGACCAAAGAATTGCAAGATAAACAGTGAAGTTGCCAAAAAGCCGAGTACCGCAGTCACCGAGTAGGGAGGTTGCACATAAACTGGTACCAGCACGGTAGGCAGCAGAATAATCGACACGCTCAATCGCTTAAGGCTTAAACTGGAATTTCTGTTTGCGATCCACAATTGCGATGATGCCATCAGGCAAATGTAAATAAGTAAGAGTACATATTCTGCAGTTGTTAACGATGCAAATCGCGCACCGCTGGAGGTTTGTGAACCGCCACTTAAGCAGATTTGCCAATTATGAAGGGCGGGGGGTGTTAAGACGGCTCCCACTGCCAGCGCCGAGCCATACAGAATCAAGCCCGTTGAGATTTGTGGGCCAGCAACTAGCCAGGACAATTTCCAATTGACGGACAGTTTCACGAGAAGCGCGTGAATTCCGGCCAGCCCGATTAAAACAACTACGCCAATAGTTGCCAACTCGGGAGCGATATGCATCTCTTGCCACCAGAGATGCGAATGAAAATATTCACCTGCCCAAAATGCAATCCAGACGATCCAGAACATTACTGCCAGTTCGCGCCAACCTGATTGACGGCTGGTGAGCCAGACAAAGGTGCAACTCATCGCCAACATCCACCCCCAAGCCGCGAGGTAGCTGACATTTGGCAGATATAGCCACCAAGTGGCGTGGCTGATAATGGATAGCAGACATCCTCCTAGTAATAGCCAGAACCAATTCTCGCGTAGCTCCAACCCGGAGCAACCTAGATTGCGTGCTCGAATTAATTCACCGTTACCAGCTGCCCGCCAAGCAAAAGCCGTCCCACAAAAAATTAGGCCTAGAGTGCTCCACCACGGAGCAACGTTTCTTATGGCAAGTGCTGACAAAATTTCCTGTCCAGATTGAAAGCTTGCATATCGAATGGCTGCGCAAGCCAACAGGACTTGGCCCAGAGTCATCACTGCAGCGGAGCATCCAAGACGGTTCAAGGGCAGCCTCATAACTAACAATTTGTTGCGATCAATTCGCTCCCAAACAAAGACACCGAGTAGCGCCATCAATCCATAGGTAACCATCAGCCCAACTGACCAACGGCCATAGGATGCCTGTCCTTCCGCTGTGAAACTTGCGACCATCGCTAAAACACTGGCCACGATCAGTATCACAGCACCACAAACCATCAATTCCTGAACGAGGATGTGCAACTTTTGCAGAAAGGGGCTTTTATTTTTCGAGGCTGCTGCCACAAGAAGCGCGGCGGAGAGGAAGGCACCTATTCCGACGCCAAGTAGAACAAGATTTCTGTCAAACCGCAGCCAATTCAAAGGACTAAGCACATTCAAGCCATCAATCCATGAATTACTTACAACGATCAAAGTTCCAAGCACTAAAGCCAAACCCAGGTGTTGCAAAATGGGCTCGTCGAAACTCCATCCCCATACAAGGCTCAGAATAGCGGCCAAAGCCAGCAGCAGAGCAGTCAACCAAAGATGATCGGACAGTTCAACTAAAGCAGCTATGTTTAGGAGTATCGCTACGATGGCCAAACACATTCCGACAAGACTGATGAGACTGGCATAGAACCGCGACTTGCTTTGACGTTGAGGCATCCCCGGCATGCGAAGGTTATGGAAGCTAACCAGTGCTCCCCACAGTCCCCAGGCAGAGCCAACTGCGCAAAGTAACGGAACGCAGGGCTGCCAATCACTTGTACTTTGAGTCAATATGCGAATCCACGAAAACACTGCCACACCGCTGGCAAACAAATTGTGCACGATGGTTCCGGATACTCGGCGATAGGCCTGTCTAGAGAGATGTATCTTTCTCCGCGAGGTTTGAGAAACGTGGAATGCAACAATCACGGTTAGAATTGCTAGTGGCGTTAAACACCAATTGAACGCAGCTTGAATTGCGTTCGGCGACAACAGCAAGGCGGGAATCAAGGTGATACTTGAGACAATGGTCGGGATAGCCACTGGCCACCACAGGTCTCGAAACAAAGCGCGGCAAGCAGTAATAGAAAGTCCGCTATAGGCCAACAACCCTACGACCAACAGCGCAGCTGCGGTCAGATCTAAGTTCAGTTGCAAGTCTTCACGTCTGGCAACCAGCAAGCCCACTAGTACGCATAGTGGTATGAGCAGATTTCCAATGTGCAGAATGGCTCTTGAAGTAGCGCGTAGCTTCCATTTTCGTAACGTGTATTGTCCGGCTCCATGAATCGCCAACGAGGCCAACAAAAACACAAGTGAAGGGAAAAAGCGGCTAGTTTGAGATAAGGTGCTCCAAAGACTGATGACTAGGCCAACGGAACAAACGATTATCAGTGTCGCGCTAACTAACTCCACCCACCGGATATTTGATTTCTCCATGAACGATTTCAGGAGTTCACCCCATAGCACGTTTCGCACTGGAGCTTTGGCAGGTATTCCGTCGTCCACGTAAGGTTGATCCAGCGCATGAATCAAATCTTTATTAGAAACACTAGGTGGAGACGTTGCGTGGGTGTGCTCTACAATTTGAGCAGCAACCAGACTTGTTATGGCGTCATCGATATGGGGATTGTGACTTGCGTCAGTAGAGTTGGCATGCGTGATGCCTGTGGTCTTCACATCCAAAAATGGTGGGCGTAGGTGGCTTGGAATTTCTTGTCTGACAGCCTGCCCTTGCAATTCGGTTGTCTTGCCACTGTGCGGTTGGCTGCATCGAGAACGAATTGCTGCCAAAATACTCCCCAATTGAGCCCATTGATGGGGCGGCAACTTATTCGTATTGCTAATGCGAGCCCCTAATCTTTCTGCTTGGTCGAGAAGGTTCTCGACGTCAATGGCAAGTCGTTTGATAGACTCACATTTGGGGCACTCTTCCATCCAGTGAACTTGATTGCAGGTCGAACAACGCGTGCCAAAAATTTGCCGGAGAATCCAAGTACTTATCCACCAAATTCCGTGGCCAGTAATTGCCCACAAGAAGATGAAAAAGCAGAAGCCAAACAGGAACTCGATCATGGTACCGCCAGTTTTTTGGCTACAGAGGCAATTCCAAATGGAAAAGGATGTTGCGGGTGGATGCCATAGAGATCAACATCCATCCCAAATTTCCGATAATCACCGTGTCCTTACGATCACACGATAATATAAGAGATGCCGTTTTGGGGACTATCGTACGGCCAGCTAAGAAAATTGCCGCTCTGAAGTCAACTTAAGGATTGTCGCCGGCAGAGAGTCGAGAGCAATGTGGGCAAGGCGAAATGAGTTCGGATCTTTGGAACTCCGCCGTTCCCCTCCCAAATGGTTTATTGCTTGTAACACTCGCCACCCCAATTGGGCATGATTCTTCTGGCTAGGGGCTTGAGATTATTTCGAAGCCAGGTGCCTTTCATATGGCGACTCCAATTAACTTGAGTTTTGTGAAGTGAGCGCCGCCAGGCTTCTGGTGAGATCATTCCCCAACTCATTTCGGTGACTACATTGGTAAGCTTGCGTTTGTAGAGTTGTTCGCCATATCCCATGTCAATGGCCACGTAGCCGCGTTCGGTCGCCTCGCGTGCCACATCCAAAAACAGTTGGGTACCAGGTGATCCATGTGCAAAAGCCGGATCATAGACTGGAAACCAATAATGCAGCCAGTTTCCCTCAATAATTCCGAAATGCAACGCCAAAGGCGCAGTGCCAGCATAAAGGACGCTCAGTATCCCACGCGTGGACGCCTGGCTATGCCACAGATGAAACAAGAGCTGGCGGATCCAGGATACAGAGAAGATGTCAAAAGTGTGTGTTTCCTGATATTGGGACCGTTTCAAATCAATCAGCTTATGCATCATCAGTTCGTCGCGGCAGTCGAATTCGAAATGCAATGCTCCCAATTCACGCACTAATCGTCGTGTCTTCTGTCCTTGGCGATCAATAGTGGTACTCGTCTTTCGCAAGTAAGCTTCATAGCCGCTTGGATCCACAGTGAGATCTGCTAGGAAAGAGTTGCTACGGCCCAACTCAAACTGGCGATGGACGGATTCAAACGGTGGAGCAGCATGGAAGGGATAGGCCTGTAATCCACATGCTTTTAATAATTCGTAGATTGAAAATTCTACGTCGGGGGCGCTGATAACACCATGTGCATCGTTAATCCCCCCGCCAACAGGACGGCCGATTTTTGAACGTCGCTGGAACGGTAACCAGGCTAGGACTTGACCGTTCTGCTCGACTAATCCCAGTTCAACATCCCCCGCGATTGAGTCGACTGCAGTAATGAACTCGGGACTAAAGAACGGGCTGCGATAGGCTGAACGACTCGAACGGATACTAGTCAATTCTGACCGAAACTCGGGAGTGGTCGCAAGCCAATTGAGGCAGCGATAGCTAGTTCCAGTTGTCGAGAAAGTAGCGTTCAGCTCAGGCTGCTTTACCGAACGGGATAAGTCAATGGTCGTATTTACTGGCATGGACTAAGCCTTGCAGAACACGTATTTACAAATAACACAGAACGTGCCAATGCATGAGAGTTTGGATCTTGGTCCATACATCCAAACATACCGTACGTACAATCATATCAGACCTTGCATGCTAGCCCATGAAAAAAATCGAACGTTGCTAGCTGGTTATCAAATGGCATTTGCCCATTTGATAGGTGGTGGTCAGCCAGCACATTTTCATTCAATCCATATCGGACTACGATGCCCAACTCCAGTATGTACTCAAGTCTCGGCTTTTCTATCTTGTTCTCAATTCTCCTACCTAAAAATGGATTTCGCCCCCTTAGATCCGCCATAATCGCTAACTCCTTTAGATGGACAAACCGCTCCTGAAGGTCCTTTTTTTTCATTGGGCCCCAATCCGGCGGTCGCCAGCGGATAGCCATTCGAAAACAGGCTACGAAAAACCGGGCAGGGCTGCACAAAAAATACGTTCGGACGACTTCGTGAACCGACTCCTGCCCGCTTTTATGCCCTCCTCAATGACCGCGCGACCTTCTAAGATTTGGTATGGCCCCTTGTACAAATTGGAAAAACCGTGATAGTCTTGGGAAATTTTATTCGGGGGCCGAGCGTCTATCGACGTACTGGAATCAGCTCGACGGGATGGGCTCAACTGTGGATTGATACAATGAGCCAGGCCAGGAAGTTGATTTGCTTGTCTGGTTAGCTTGGAGGGTTAACCCAGCCGCCGAACATCCAGCATTAGCGCGGATTGTGGAGTGTAAACGCGGTGCCACGGCGAACAGACATCAAAAAAATTCTACTGATCGGTTCCGGACCAATTGTCATTGGTCAAGCTTGTGAATTCGATTATTCCGGTACACAAGCCTGCAAGGCACTTCGTGAGGAGGGCTACGAGGTCGTATTGGTTAACAGTAATCCTGCCACCATTATGACCGATCCTGACACAGCTGACCGAACGTATATTGAGCCGTTGACTTGGGAAGTAGTTGCCAAAGTCATCGAAAAGGAACGGCCGGATGCTTTGTTACCAACCTTAGGCGGTCAGACGGGGTTGAATGTCGCCATGGATTTGGCGCGACATGGAGTGCTGGAGAAGCACGGGGTTGAAATGATCGGAGCCAATCCCGCAGTGATTGCCAAAGCCGAGGAACGAGACCAGTTCAAGCGGGCTATGGAACGCATTGGCCTTGCGGTTTGTCGTGGGGAAGTTGTCCATACTATCGATGAAGCTCGACGTGTCCTGAACGACGTAGGGCTTCCCTGTGTTGTTCGCCCAAGTTTTACACTTGGAGGGAGTGGATCCGCCATTGCGTACAATCGAGACGACTTCGATGCCTTGGTGCGCAATGGACTAGTACAATCTCCAATCAATGAAGTTCTTATCGAACAATCCATCATCGGCTGGAAAGAGTACGAGATGGAAGTGATGAGAGATCTGGATGACAACGTAGTCATCATTTGCTCAATTGAGAACTTCGATCCCATGGGAGTCCACACTGGAGACTCCATTACAGTAGCTCCTGCACAGACGCTTTCTGATAAAGAATATCAGTTGATGCGTGATGCGTCGCTCAAAGTGATACGCGAAATCGGAGTTGAGACTGGTGGTTCGAACATTCAATTTGCGATCAACCCACTAGATGGCCGTATGATCGTTATTGAGATGAATCCGCGTGTTAGTCGCTCAAGTGCGCTAGCCAGTAAGGCTACCGGATTTCCTATTGCCAAGATCGCAGCCAAGCTAGCGGTAGGCTATCGTCTATGGGAATTACCCAATGACATTACCCGCAAAACAAAGGCGTGTTTTGAACCGACCATCGATTATGTAGTCACGAAGATCCCCAGATTTGCCTTCGAGAAATTCCCTGAGGCTGATACGACACTGACTACGCAAATGAAAAGTGTCGGCGAAACGATGGCCATTGGCCGTACTTTTAAGGAATCATTCCAGAAGGCCCTACGTGGCTTGGAGGTGGGTGCTTTTGGCTTTGGTTGCGATAACAAGGATCGATGGGAAACGGATCTGCAGCCTGATGAAGACGAGATTCGTAGCAAGTTGGCTCGTCCCAACCCAGACCGCGTCTGGTACTTGCGTTATGCCCTTAAATTTGGTTTCTCGGTGGACTTAATACACCAGATAACTGCGATTGATCGTTGGTTTCTTGATCAATTGGCGGAGCTGGTCGAAATTGAAGAAATGTTGCGAGCTGTGGGATCGCTCGACCAACTTTCAGAAGCCGACATGCGTTTTGCCAAGCAATGTGGTTTTTCTGATCGCCAATTGGCTCACATTTTTTCAAGCGATGAACTTGAGGTGCGAAGATGGCGAAAAGAAAGGGGCATTCAAGCCACTTTCAAAGCCGTGGATACATGCGCCGCGGAGTTTGAGGCTTACACTCCTTATTACTACAGCACTTACGAGCAAGAGGACGAGACACCTAAAAAGTCCGAAGGAAAGCAGCGGGTCATCATCTTGGGAGGTGGTCCAAATCGAATTGGACAAGGCATCGAGTTTGACTATTGCTGTTGTCATGCCAGCTTCGCCCTGCGGGAGCTGGGAATTGAATCAGTGATGATAAATAGCAATCCCGAGACAGTCAGTACCGACTATGACACTAGCGACATTCTGTTTTTTGAGCCCCTCACGACAGAGGATGTGCTGAATATCTGTGATCGAATCATGCCTGATGGTGTGATTGTTCAGTTTGGCGGCCAAACACCACTTAATCTTTCTCGCGCCTTATCTTCTGCCGGAGTTCCGATTATTGGTACAACTGTCGACACGATTGAGGCAGCTGAAGATCGGGAAAAATTCCAGAAGTTGCTAGTTGAGCTTGGCTTGAAACAGCCAGCTAACGCCATTGCTAGGACCATGAGTCAGGCCCGAAACGAAGCCAAGAAAGTAGGTTTTCCCGCCTTGGTACGTCCCAGCTTCGTGCTAGGCGGGCGAGCCATGGAAATTTGCTATGACACGGCCCAGTTTGAACGATTTGTAGCTGAGGCGTTTATTGCAGCAGAGGGTCAGCCCGTTTTGATTGATCGCTTTCTGGAGGATGCTACCGAGGTGGATGTGGATGCTCTATGCGACGGCGAAAATGTCGTTGTTATGGGAATCATGGAACATATAGAGGAGGCAGGCGTGCACTCGGGCGATTCTGCTTGCGTCATCCCTCCCCACTCGTTACCCGCTACCGTAATTGACGAGATTCGGGCTGCCACTACGGCCATGGCAAAGCGACTTAGGGTAGTTGGCTTAATGAATGTCCAATTCGCCGTAAAGTATGAGGTTGGCGCCCACAACGTTTACGTTTTGGAAGTCAACCCTCGAGCCAGCCGAACTGTGCCGTTTGTTGCCAAGGCCACAGGCGTTCCGGTCGCCAAGCTTGCCGCCAAAGTGATGACCGGTCGGAGCTTGACTAGCCTCGGGATACAAGCAGAACCATTGCCACGTGCGATTTCGATAAAGGAGAGTGTTTTTCCATTTCGAAAATTCGCCGGTGTAGACATTGTTCTTGGACCTGAAATGAGAAGCACTGGCGAGGTCATGGGTATTAGCGAGCGATTTTCAATTGCCTTCGCTAAGAGCCAGTTGGCAGCCGGAGTTGTCCTACCATCGAGTGGGAATATCTTCATTAGCATTAATTCCCGACAGGCTGAGGGAATTGCCCCCCTTGCGTCCCGACTGCATGCCATGGGATATCCGCTTCTGGCAACCCCCGGAACTGCCAAAGTCATCCAGGATGCGCAAATCCCGGTGACGCAGGTCAAAAAGATTGCCGAAGGTTCTCCAAACCTAATTGATTACTTGAAGAATGAAGATGTGAAGCTGATTATCAATACTCCCAACGGAAAGGGAGCCCGCACCGACGAAGGGAGAATTCGGGCTGCGGCGGTGCAACATGGTGTTCCGTGCATCACAACTCTGGCAGCCGCTAACGCGGCGATTCGAGCAATGGAAGCCTTGCGAAAGGAAGAATTGCAAGTTCAATCCCTGCAAGAAAGATTCGACTTGGTTCCAGCCTAGTGAACGGGCCATAAACACGTATCCGAATTGATAAACGGGCCAACTACAGACCAACTAGCGAGCAAATAAAACTTGCATGCATAGTTGTAAGTGCAACTTGCATGCATAGGGGTAAATGCAACATATACGAGTAACCCTCCCGACTCGGCTCGTTATACAACACAAATCAGGAAGTCGAAAAATTTTTAGCTCCCGGTCCAAAACAGTTCCATGCGTTGGACAG
>JAGQOY010000157.1 GCA_020427005.1 Planctomycetales bacterium | reverse complement strand
ATCACCCAGCTCGCAATCTCCAAAATTCAGTTGGCTCCATACAGCAGGCTCCAATTCATGAAATGACAACATTGCAGGCCCTCCATGAACTAACACGCGCCTCCATCATGGAGATTGGCCCACCCTTGATCCCTGGTGATATAGGGGCCTAATGGCATCGCTCGTGCCAACTTTCCGCATTTACGTAAATCGCTCAATTACATCGACTTGCGCTTTGCAATGAAAACCAAGCCTGGAAATTCTTACAAGACTTTGTAAGAATTTCCAGGTAAAGATGAGCTCGGCTCGCGGGACGTACTTGAGTACATTGCGGATATGCGGCTTTCAAATTGGACCACTCGGAATTCTGAGTGGGTATTGTAAAGCGGTTTCCCATGTGTTATCGTCACAACATGTGTTATTTTTATAACACGTCTACCGAAGCTTGAAGATGGTTGAACAGGGACAGGAATTTACCGGAGTCCGATGTGAGTGACGGATTAAGTCGCCGTGAACGACAAATTGTGGATGTACTGTTTGAACTTGGAGAAGCCCCAGCGGACAAAGTACGCGAAGCGTTGGGAGCGGGGTTGGCTAACGCAACGGTGCGTACCATGCTACGCAAGCTAGAGGAAAAAGGCGTTGTTAGTCACAGGGAAGACGGCAAACGATTTCTCTATAAAGTCATTCAGTCTCGCAAAGCGGCAGGCAAATCGGCTCTGCGTCGTGTGTTGAATGTGTTCTATGGAGGATCCGTGGAGAGTGCTTTGGCAGCACATCTGCTAGACAATCGACAAAAAATTGAACGCTCGGAATTGGAACGAATAAAGGCACTTATCGACAGTATCACTGACAAGGAACTTGAAAAATGAATCATCTCGTTGATCAATGGGCACTCGATTCACAATTCCTTGTATTGTTTGCCATTGTTTCAACGCAGATTGCGTTGCTGGTACTGTGTGCTGGTACCTTAACGCGGTTCAACAATGTGTCGGGGGCTTGCAAACATCGCATTTGGGTTGGCGTCACGTTACTGATACTTGGACTACTACCAAGTTACCTACTCGCACCCAGTTGGCTTAGGGCTGGAATCTCCATTCCGATCGACTTTGAAGTGGTTCAGCCAGTGCTTATAGATCCCGGTCCTGTCGCGATCATTGACAGTGCGACTCGAACAATGGAAACGGAGCTTGGTCCTGTAACTAGCCCGACAGTTGCACAACGCTTACACAATGCTAACACGATAATCGACCTTCGGTCCGAAACAACACTCGCTTCACAACTAGATGAGCACCAAGCGAATCCAAATGGTGAAGAATTGGTTGAACGCAACGCACCTACCCATAGATTAGTCCAATCCGACCGTGGACCGCAAAGTCGAATCGAGGCGGTCGGAAGCGGTGGAGCTGCCCTGAGCAAGCCAGCAGCCGATGTGAAATCTTGGGTCCATTTTTCTAAGTATGGATTCATGCTGTCAGCCGTCCTATACATTGTCGTCTGCAGCTTTTTGCTTTCGAGGCTTTGGGTTGGTTGGTGGCGACTAAATCGAATGTGCCGGAGTGGCATACCATTGGCTGCGTCCAGTCTAGAGATCGCTCAGCAGGCTACAGCTGCGCTACGGCTCAAGTTTGTTCCGAGACTAGTCAGATCGCTCAACGTCCCCACTCCGATGACTTGGGGGATTCTCTATCCGACAGTTGTACTGCCTGATAGTTTTGAGACATGGTCACTCGAATGTCGAAAGGCGGTTTTGATGCACGAGTTGTCGCACATTGCACGACGTGACGCATTTTTCGACCTAATCGCACGTTTCTGTTCGGTTGTCTATTGGTTTCACCCCGCTGTTCATTTCCTCGCGCGTGCCCTGGTGAACTCGCGTGAAGAAGCAACAGACGCTCGAGTGATCGCCAGCGGCTTTTCACCATCGCTCTACGCCAAACAGCTTTTGGAGGTTGCTGAACGATGCTTGCTGGTAAGAAATCGAGATTGCTTTCCAGCGGTTCCAATGGCAACTCGCTCATCCATCGAAATGCGCGTACTGCGTATATTAAGAAGCACCGACGTTCATGCAGATTGGCCAAGCTGGCGAACAGCACTGTTTGGCATGTCAGTCGCCAGTCTACTGCTGTTGTCAATTCCATTTCGATTGCTCCCCAGCGTCGCTACAACCTTGGTTGCGCAGAAAATGACGGCGGGAGCAACTACGCTGTTCGAACGAGTGCAATCGATGGAGATTGCCGAAGCTCCTGAAAATGCAGTAGCTTGGACGTTCGAAGGCGTGGTGCGAAAATCAGACTTTACCGCTGCCCGAGCAGTCATATTCTGCTTGAGCGTCGAAAATTCAACCGCGATCCTTGTTGGAAAAACGGTTACTGACGCGCATGGACGTTATTTGCTTTCCATTGCAGCCACAGAGAGTCAGCGCGAGCACCTGAAGCTCTACGCGGTCGATTCGCTCAGTCACTTTGATGGGGCATCCAGAAGGAGTATTGCAAATGCGAAATCTAACCAGTCAAACCATATCTCCTTTGTTTTAAGTGAGAATACTGGACGCGTGGAAGGTGAATTGGTCGGCCCTGGCGGCAGACCGATGATTGGCATCAAGGTGAAAGTTCGGGCGCTTTATGCGCCGACGGTGGCTCTCAATGTTCGTGATGTTGAAAATGCACCCTTCGAATTCAATTCGGTTTCAGACGAGAGCGGACATTTTGTCATCGATGGATTGCCTAGCAATATGCAGGCAACTGTCACAATTGATTCTGACGACTGGGATTGCCTTGACACCATGGTTGGCACTTCAAGTGATACCCCGGCGGTAGAGAGAAGATGGGCAAGAACTATGCAATACTTCGCTGGTTCTGGAAAGATCCAACTTCTTCCTAAAAGTGAAATCACGGGACTCGTCGTCGATAGCCAAAGCTCGCCTGTTGTCGGAGCACGGATCAGGGATGCGGCGGAAACAATTACTACTACGGACATAAACGGCAGATTCACAATCCGACGAGTCGATCCGAACGTATGGGGCGTCATTGAAACGGTTGTAGTCGAACCGCCTAGCGACAGTCGTTTCAGTAAAAAGTACGTCACCTTCGACCGAGAGCAACTGTCGACCAGGACAATTGAGCCTGTTGTACTAGAGGGTACTTGGGTCAGCGGTCGCATTCTCTCCACAAAATCGAAGAAACCCCTGGCTGGCATCCAAATTCAGGCGGAAAACTACGAACGCGATTTGCCAGTCACTGATGTCGATGGAAAATTTCGAATCGCGCTTGCTCCCGGTGAAAGGACCCTTCGATTTGTACCGCAGTGGATGAATTCTACTGAGAAGAAGCAATTTCAAGACGATTCGAAATCCCGGGCCGTTCGGCAAATAGATTTGTTGGATAACGAGCCCGCCGACCTTGGTACGATCTTGTTGAACATAGACACCGCAGCCGCAAAACCCGTGACAATCCGAGTCGTTAGTAGCGATGGAGAACCGGTAGCTGATTGCCAAGTAGTATTGCGACAGACCAGGGGACTGGCAAGTCTCGTGCAAGGCAATTCTATCGGCCAGCAGATCCTGACCGACACACAAGGGTTCGCCGTCGTCAAACCAGCAGTGGGATGGAGCACCACGGGCCTGAGTCGAACCATGGCGCGCGGCCCTCTTGCCGCGAATCTGGTCACTGTTTTTTATCCAAGTAAATCGCCTCGTTTTTTTGCCAACCTGGAAAGGCCAGAGGAAATCCCAACAGACGTCGTCGAACTTAAACTGAGTGAAGGTGCCCTATATTCCGGTAGGGTACTCCTTAACGGCTCACCGTTGGTAGGCATAGCAGTCAGTTTAGATGATCGGAACCCTTCACCTTATGGCATACCAAACTCGCCTAATAGTGACCAACTTCAAGCACTAACGAATGAACGCGGCGAGTTCGCTATCTACGCTCCAGAGGAGAATTCATACGCCATCAAAAGTCTAAGGCACTTCCCGTATGGAAATTGGTCAATTTCTACTAATCTACGACCTAGCTCCACGGATGATCCATTAGAGTTCGTGTTTGGGGACATCGAATTGGCGTGTGGCACCCGAAGGATTTCAGGAACCGTTGTAAGCGCTGATGGCAAACCAATTAGAAATGCTAAGGTCCGTTGCCAACGCCATACTCAGGTTTTTGTTAACCAGTCAATCGATCATACGGATGATGAGGGAAGGTTCTTTCTCTCAAGCTTACCGGAAGGCGTCCTAACCCTTGAAGTCCAAACAAGCACGAACGATCGAGCAACATTTGAAATAGCAGAAGAACAAACTGAAATCGATGTAGTGATGGCTCGTTGATTCACCGAAAGATTCTATCGAATTTCTATGAATCGGTTGCAGACAGGTGGCCGAACGTGTCCTCAGACAGAATAACATCGACTACTTTTTCAAAATCAATTCTATCCGCCGAATTCGTTTCGTTCGTTGTGTCCCACACACGCCTGCGAGCAAAAACGAATCGAAGATACGCTGGCACAAACGCGCGTTCAAACACGCCTGGAATTTGCTTTGTCGTGTGGTGGGTCGGCAAATCAACCTAAGGCGTGTTGGGTTTCAAGTACTTATCCATGAATTGCAGCCAAAGATCCCAGTCGGAAGAGCCGTGTCCGCCGTCGACCATCAGGTAGGACAACTCATTGCCAACCATGGTGCCCACCTCATTATACTCCGCGTTCTCTACGCCTTTCTTGCCAAGTAGCTCAAAGGCTGGAGTCGCTGCTTTGGCTGCCAAGAATTCTCCATGGGGATCCGACCAACTGTCGGTTTTTCCAGTCGATAGCAGGATGGGTCGCGGGGCCATCAATGCGACCAAGCAATGTGTGTCGACTGCGCTCGCGGATGGGTCTGGGCCATACTTCTGATAGTTGCCGGCGAATTGATAAGGGTATCGGGCCGGCGCGACGAGATGGGCGATTGTCTCGCCATAGTTCCGACGAGCTAGCGCAGCGCCACCCTCGCCTCCACAACAGGCGATGACGAGTGCGATGCGTTGGTCGTTCGCTCCAGCCCAAGTTACGGTCTTGCCAAGTCGCGAAGTTCCCGTAATTGCAACGCGTTTTGCGTCGACCGCTGAATCAGTCTCAAAGTAGTCGACCAGACGGCTGATTCCCCAAGCCCAGGCTGCGATCGAGCCCCACTCGTCCGGTGCAGGGTTCTCCTGACCCGAGGCAAGCGCCAACTTGCGCGCGATGTTGACATTCGGCTGTCCGCTGGCATCTGTCTCGATACTGCTATAGTTGATTCTGGCGTAACCGTACCCGTGACTGATCAAGTGAGCAGGCGAACCAGGGCGGGGAGGGGCGTCAGCTGGTGTTTCCTGAGGTGTTGCTTGCGGGCGACGCATGCGTGAAAAGTCAAAGGTCAGGTGCGCCAGAACTGGCACAGGCTCTTCAACACCAACAGGCGTGTACAGGGTCACGTCAATTGCTGGACCATCCGGGCTTCCCATGTGCCCGGCTAACTTCTTTTCAACAGCTTTCCCGTCCAACGCATTGGGATCCGTGCTGACGACTTCCCATGTCACTTTTGGCGCCAAGTCAGGGATGCGCCCAAAGTATTCGGACTCAATGTACTTGAGTATCTCCGGACGCCGAACCGCTTTCCAAGCCGCTGCATCGGTGACTTGTTTGCCGTCAAAAGTTGTAAGCACATCTGGCAGTCTGAGTTCACCTACTTTGGCTTCGGTATAGTTGACAGAAATTCCAGCAACTTCTCCATCTGGTGCATCAGGAATCTGCGCATTGGAATCGCTAAGGTTCAGCAATAGCAACGATACCGTTGCCAAAACTACCAATATCTTTTTGAACATATCGTCTCCTTCAACGTGAAGCGGGGAGCGAACTAGTGGGATGGTATGGATACAGAATAGGACTCGACTGGTCCGAGCAAGTATGATTCTACAGGTTTTCGGCCGACCAAAGAATGGTCGATCGTTCGTCTGACCCAGTACCTTGTTCGCTGCCGTTAGTATATGTTTACGTAGTTTATATCGTAGAGCGCCCTCCACACAACGCCGCGGATTTTCAAACCCCAAAGGAAGCTGGGTTAACGATTTCATAAAGATTGAACTTAGCTCTCATTCTCTACTTGGCAATGTTCCCGGCCTGCAGAATTTTTGCTTGCACGTCACCTACCCAGAGGTACAAACACGGGAGCATAGAAATCCTGGATGCACGGTTGTCTTGCAACTCCAGGATAGTCGGTTCGAGCACGGAACTGAACGCTTACGCCGAGAATCACGGCGCGGGTAGGTATACGAAAGAATATGCGCAAGAATATCCATTCATTTGCGGCGTCGCGGCGAATCTACCTCACTAAGTTCATGATGACGAGAATTGAGATTGACCACCAAGCGTGCCATTCACCTCGCGATCACCTCCCTGCGATAATTTCGGAATCTGGAAGATCCACTGCTGGCTAGTCTTCGCGATTCCGCCAAACCGCCAACGCTTCTTTCGGATCGGACGTACCGACAGCAAACCACCTGACATCGGGTGAGAAAGCAGCGGCTTGCCCAAAAATTGAAAGTGTACGCAATCGTTGGCCTGTAGCAGTCGACCAAACTGAAGTCGTTCTAGGCTCGCCGTCTTCAGGATAGGTCCCCAACAACGATACCAGTTGCCCATCGGCGGAAAACACAAACTGCGTCTGGCGGTCGTGGTATCGCCACGGTGCATCGATAACGTTCCGTACCTGCCCCGTCGCTACGTTGACTATTTTGATACCCAACATGTCACAGAGAGCAAGCCATTTGCCGTCTGGAGAAAACCCAGCGCCTAGAACCTGCTTAGTCGAGTTGTGGTTGACTTTGGGATCGGGATGCTTGCGATTCGAATTCGTGTTTTGATAGTCCAGCAGTATTTCCCCGGTGTCCACATCCCAGATCGTGGCTCCGTACTGTGAACCAACCGTTGCCAAACGCTTGCCATCGGGGCTGAGTGCCAGGGCGTTGACTTGAACACGAGCTTGCATCAACACTTTTTGCTGCACATGACCACTGTTGGTGTCCATTACAACTGCATGCGCATTGGGTAAAGCTCCTCCCAACGAGACCGATCTTCCGAATGCTATGCGAGACAAATCGGGTGTTCCCACCAAATGGGAGAGAGACACCGAGTAGCGATTGTCGTTCTTGATATCAGCGGGAATCGCATGGCGTTTGATAATCTTTCCGCTAGCTGTGTCCCACAAACAGATGGTGTCGCCGATCAAACCGACCACGCGGGTGGCGTCCTGAGACAGCCGCACATTACTGGCGAATTGGGACCAATCACTTTGCCACTCCAACTCAACGTCGGAAGTTAACTTCGCCTCCTCCAAACTCCAGCTTCGAACCGTAACTCCCAGCCCCTGGGTTTCAGAGTTGGAATCCCAAGCGAGACTCACCAATTCTTGATTGCCAGGGCGAAACGCAATACTTTGCACGCTGCGGTGTTCGGGTAAGCGAAACGTCTCTTTCGAAACAGCAGAACTCGCGACTTCTGCATCTTCGTCACTATCACTTAGCATTTCACTTGCAGTCTGATGAAAGGCAAAGCGAACTCGGTTCAACAATGCAAATTCGTCTGAACCTCCCGATTCGACGGTCAGCACAAGTTGCTGCCCAGGTTGCAGCGTAACAGGCTCATCGAATCTCAAAATCAACGTATGTCCTGTGGTGCCTGCAGGTAAAACAGGAACAGTCCAGCCGGTATCGGATTGAGCGTCGATACAGTAAGCAGTTTCATCGTCGTCTAGATTGTGAAGAGAGACACAACTCGAGAACTCTCGTACCATAGATTCTCCCGCTTGCTCTTTCACGCTGGCTTTAATGTCGAACAGAATCAACTTCTTTCCGCCGCGTCCGAGCTGTGGTCCCGTGGGAGTATCGACTGGCAGCAGTTCGAGACGCAACTCATGGACTGAGGTCGTATGGTCGAACGAATAATGTGCTGTCGCCTCCTGCCATGACACGTCTCCTTCGAGTCGAATGCTGTGGTCATCAAGTACAAACGCGTTGCCCGCCGAGACGGTGACCTTTAGCGGGCGAACAGGACTCGCCGGCAAGATCGAGGAGGATTTGGGCAGTGTCGATTCGCTCTTCGTCCCCGATTGTTCGTCTATTTCTTCAGTGGATGCGGCCTCGTCTTTCTCTTCAGTCTTGTCAGTCGGCTGCGAAAGGACAAAATCGAGCTGACGTGGCTGATTCGCAAAGATTACATCTGCCGTGTCCTTTCGCCCCCAGACTTGGCCTCGCTTCCTGATCTCGTCGAGTATTTGCTCGTTCGTTCGGTCGCTCATCAACAGCGAATAATACCCGTCCTTTTGTCCAACGATTTTTCGATTGCCTCCGTCGGCAAAAAAGTGTGCAGCTTGAAGACCGACGCCCATCGGAGCATACTCCCCTATCCGCATCATCATGCCAGGGCCAAAGTAGAGTCGATAGCTTCCGTCAACATCTGACCGAACAGTGCCACCTCCTCGAAGCGTTCCACTACCCGTTGCGGCCCGAATCTCTACGTCAGCCAGTGGATTGCCCTGTTCGTCCGTGACGCTACCAAAAACAGAAAAAGGAAAGCGTTTGGAGATTTCGTCGTCAGAAAGTACTCTTGGTGTAACGGCGACTTCGGCCGTGTTGCTACCAGTTGTTGCAGTAAACGAAGTCCACTCTTCGACCGGCGCATATTCGACAAAGTTGTTGACGCTCGCCTGTTTGCCCAGAACTTCGATGGAGTAATTTCCTGGCACTAGTTTTCGGAACTGAATTGCTCCATCAATGCCAGTCCACTCGAAAAAATTGCCGCTACCATGACCATGAACAATTGGCATTCCATGCGAATCTCGAAGGCGAATCGCGGCTGCTGAAATGGGCAACCGAGTTTCTGCGTCGATCAACTTCACGGTCGCATTGGCGTCGCCGGATCGCAACTTGATCACGATTTCCGTTGGCGTAATGCCGTTCACTTCAATTGGCACAGTTACTCCATAAGGAGTCGGATCTGGAGTGCGTTCTTGTGATTGATAGGAGACGGCAGTGATTCGATACTTCCCTGTTTTCAGATTCCTGAAGGTAAACGTTTCAGCGGACTTACCATGTCGACCGTCGTTAGGATGGGCCGACCCAGCGCGAATCCATCGCGCGTTATTCTCCTCGTCGTCCCAAATAATTGGATTGTAGTAACCGAAGCCAGCCCGCCCGTTGACTGTGTTTTCTGGCTCCACATCGCCTTCCGTTAACGCTCGCCACAAAGTCAAGTAGACGCTTGAAGTTGGTTTATCTCTGTCTGCATCAATGACCTGAACAGTCAACTGTTCGAGTTCTGGGATTAGCGCATCGTCTTTCATGGGCGTTGATTGAACGTTCTCTGTTACAAGCTGATCCTTGGCGGGCTTCGGATCGGTGTCGTCCGGAGTTGTTGACTGTGCAAGCGACCAATGCGGTAACGTGATCGCGGCAAGCACAGCCACCATCAAAATGCCTTTCCACGAACTGCTGCCGCATACTCGAGTTGACAGGACCATGCTCAATCGCCGTTCAAAGGAACGGGTACTGACTGAACTCATGGCAAGCACGGGTGTGACGCTGGCTGCTCCGGAGTCCGATGAAAGTTGCAGGAGGAGTTCAGCGTACTCGTGGCGGCTTTCCGGGGCGGCAGAGATTGCCAGCGCATCGCAAGACATCTCTGCGGTCTCACGGAGTTGACGCCGTACGTACCAGAACAGCGGATTCCACCACCAGAGGATGCTCGCGCCCAATTCCATCCACGTGATCCAGTGATCGCGACGGCGCAGATGAGCTAACTCATGAGCAATGATGCACCGTGAACGCTTAACATCGGCGACGCTGGATAGCGATTCCGGCCATGCAAGTCGAACAACTCCGACGCACCACAGGAACGGCGATGCTATTGAATTTACGACTAGGCTAATTGGAGCCTTGGTCCGCAGCAAAGTCGCAACTCCAGCGATTTGCCCTCGTAGGTGCTCTGGAGATGATGCGCCCTTGAGAATCAAGCGAGCGTACAGCACAAGTCGCCTCATTTGAACGATGAAACAAGTGATGGCACCGCCTAACCACGCCCCAAAAATCGTGTAGCCAACGAGCCGACTCCATTCAACTACTTTGATTACTTCAGAAGATGCAGCAGCGATCTCGCCTTGCGCGGAAACAATCTCGATCGAGGCAACGGGCGGGACGGCTGGAACAGAATCCGTCGAGACAACCTCAATCGGATCGAACGACTGCGGCGAAGTTTCGGCAGATTCAGCTTTCGTGATCGTAGGCGGCAAATGCACTGAGACAGCCGGATATTCGGTGTCCTGCGACCAGGCGATTCCTCGCAACTCATCTAAGCTCCATGGCCAGACAATGATCGGCGGCGTGATGAACTTCACGAGAATTACCAGCCACAACAGATGCTGCACTGCCGGAGAATCACGAAACAACCGGCAAGACAACCAGACACATGGAATCATCAACAGGGCAGCCAACGAGTTCTGGCCGAACCACCACAGTAGCTCGTTCATTTCTCACCTCGCTTCTTCGCAGCAGGCTTGATCGAATCGATCATCTCACGAAAGCGAGCCAGTTCGGCTGTCGAAAATCGATGCTGCTGAGCAAACGCCAACACTAGTGGCAAGGGTTCCCCATCACACAACTCGCTTGCCAATTCGTTCATCCGCGCCCGAATTTCGTCCTCGCGCGATACGGCTGGCTCGAAGACAAATGCATGCTGACTCTTGTCGCACGACACGTAGCCTTTCCTTTCCAGTCGCTGCAACAGCGTAATCACCGTCGACCTCGTCCACTCTTGGCCAACCTCAGTGAACTTTGCCAGCACATCCTTGACGCCCTGTGGCCCATGGTCCCACAGGACCTTCATTACTGCCTGTTCCGCATCGCTCATCAGCATACGTTGCGATTCTGCCATCATCACCTCCTCCACCGGACCCCATATTGTTTACACCATGTAAATATATCCACTTGTCTACACAGTGTCAACAACCTTACTATGAATTGACGGAGGAAGCGGCTGCGACGATAAACTGCGAACGGGTGGCCTTCGTTGGAGTCCAGCCTTCAGGCAGTCGCTCGTAACGGTCGGGCAGGCTGAAGCCTGTACTCCAGCGGGCAATCAGCAAGGCTCGTTCGAGCTGCCTTTCACCAGGATGCTCGAAGGCTTTACATGGCGATGCTCCTAGCCCTGCGCATGAGCAACCGCAGGTCCCTGCGCAGCATGCTTGGCAAGGCGCAGAATCTTGCTCAGCTTGATCGGTCCCTCAGCTTCCAATCGCCTTTGCACCTCTCTAACACGCCGGCTGTGGTTCGAATAAACCACACTAATTCGTTCCAGCAGCACTAAGATTCACTGTTCGTTCGAATGCATGCTAATGGAGATATGTTGACCTAGCGGCTGGCAAGAGAAAGTGCTAATTAAGGCTCCCAAACCTGAATGCATGTATTGGAAACAATGGAAGAAACTGTTGACGAGCATATTTAAGTCAACGAAGTGTGCGGCTATGCAAGTTATGCTCGATGCAAAAAGCGAAAACGCCTGTCGGTTAATCACCACTTTTGCTGGATGTCAATCAAATCCTTTTCGGACAGGTTCAGCCACTGAAACTATCAGAGGCACTTGCTACACATTCTCACTTTTGCTCGCATTTCTAGTATGCCACGCCGAGGGACAGACGCCGATTTTGGCTGAAGTGGACGAACCGAGCTTGTTAACCGTTGACATGGCGAGTGATTTCGACGGTGTGGTAGATCAAGAAACTTCGAAGTCGCCTGTTCCTAACTATCCATATGTGAATGGGGATTCGGCAGATTTGTGCGCTAGCGACCGGCAATTACCCAGCCAGTTTTTTCCTCCGGTATATTCCCGAAATACTAGGAAACCGTTCGCGATTCCCAACGTCAGCCGAGAAATCATGCTCGGGGGCTGGCTAGCGCAGAGCTTTACGGCAAATTCACATTCGCCGAACAATCGACAAAACTTGCCCATGAGCTTTAACTCGCGATCGAACGATTACCTGCTGCAACAATTGTATGCGTTTCTAGAAGTCCCCGTTTTAAGCAATGGAAACGCAATGCAACTCGGCGGTCGAATCGACGTGCTGTTTGGTTCCGATGCGCGGTTTAGTGAGATGCGCGGCATCGAGCGCGATCGAATGAATCGACGTAAATGGAACGGCGACGACAATCTCTATGGACTTGTAATTCCGCAGGCGTATGTTGATCTTGCGTTACCTGTTCTTGATGGACTTACAATTCGAGCTGGTCGGTTTTATGCGTTTTCAGGTTTCGAGACGTTTATGGCTCCGGCCAATTTCTTTGTTTCCAAATCCTATGTTTATGCCAATGGATCTCCGTTTGAACATGCTGGCGTAGTGGCCAGCCAGCGTTTGGGAGATTCAGCAGTCATGCGATTGGGGTACACACAAGGCTGGGACTCTTTCGATAGCTCAACACATTTCTTCGGAATACTCACAGGATTCACATATGCGCCTACAGACAGTCCAAACTCCATTTCCGTTACAACACATCTAGGCAATGACTGGACGGGAATGAACGACGCGTCGGGTCCACGGGATGGCAGTCGCTACTTTGCGAGCGCTGTATTCCAACGCAAAATATCGTCGTTCCTGCGTTACGTTTTTGAATACGACATTGGCTACCAAGAAGACGGCACATTAGTCGCCGACATCCCTACATCAACGATTGGCTTCAGAAGCAGTTTGTGGCAAGGGATTGCGCAGTACTTGATCTATGATTTCAATCGTCAACTCTCGAGCGCGTTACGTGTCGAATGGTTCAACGACCCTGACCATCGTCAGTTGGCGGTACCCATTGAGTACACAACTGGCGGTCCGTCCTTCCTCGGTGGTGATTACGTTGAAGTCACCGGTGGATTCAATTGGCAACCAATGGAGTCGATGATCTTTCGGCCGGAATTGCGTTGGGACTGGTCGAACACACACAGCAATCCAGCCGTACCCGGTGGCGTCAGTGGGATATACACTTACAACGATCATTCATCCAGGTACCAAGTCACTTGCGGTATGGATTGGATTTGGATGTTTTAACGTGTGACTTACCGATGCGACTCAAATCTACGTCATTGGGTTGAGAGATTGGTCAGACAGGCTATGAGCGAATCCATCGCTCATAGTGTTGCGTGTAATTGTATGGCGAAGGTAAGGATGCCTCCAGCCAAATCAGTTTTAGACTCAGTAGTTCAATTAGGCGGGAATGCTCCGTTTCTTGAATCGTCATCCGACGACTTGAACATGAGCCAAAGTTGAAAAAAGGCGCAGGATGCGTGGTAAAACGAACAGCCGACTTCGGCGTAATGGATTGCGTAATCAAGTGCGACGTAACCTGATTGAAGGACTTGAGCCGAGAGTCTTGCTCGCGGTTGATACGTGGACAATCAACCTTGACGGTGGCAACGGACTAAACTTACTCGGCAGTGACGGGGGAGGCTTAGTTCAGAATCAATTTCAGAACAGTGGATCGAACAGAGAACTCGACACATCAAACGTACCTGGGCAGAATAATATCCCACCCAGCTCTGTAGATGACGCGTTTTCAACGAGCGAGAAGACCGATGTAAGCGGAAACGTACTGGCCGATAATGGAGCCGGAGCCGATTCCGACGCAGACGGTGATGCACTTTCAGTCAGCGGGGTCGCGGGTGGATCCGGAAACTTGGATACCGCGATCAATTTGCCCAGCGGGGCGAACGTGATCATGTCTGCCGGAGGCAACTTTGTCTACTCGCCTGGCAATGCCTTCTCGAGACTGAATTTCGGAGTACTAGGCACGGATACTTTCCTCTACGAATTGCGAGACGCTCGCGGTGGAGTCGATAGTGGTACTGTGACAATCACTCTGACTGGGGTCAATGACGTTCCGGTCGTTATCGCTGATGCAGTGCCTATCAATGAAGATAGTGGCAGTGTCGACTTGACGAGTTTGTTGCTTGCCAATGATCAGGATGCAGATCTCGGGGAGGCATCCAGCCTGATCATCGCAGGCATGAACACATCCGGGTCCGTGGGTATTCTGAACTATTCCAACGGGTCTATTTCCTATGATCCGAATGGTCAATTTGAGTCGCTGGGAGTAGGCCAAACTTCAATTGAGGCATTCGAATATGCGGTTCAGGACATCAACGGAGCGATCAGCGGGTATTTAACGACATCGATCGTGGTCATGGGGCAGAACGACCTGCCAACGGCTACCGACGATTCATTCACGACGGACGAAGATGCCGTTGCCACAGACATCACATCCATCCTCTTGGGCTCGGATAACGACATTGATCAAGGGGATGCAGCGCAGCTTACCGTTGCGTCAATCGACACCACGGGAACGCTGGGCGTAGTGACACTGACTAACGGTAGAGTCCATTACTTTCCCGGCCCTCAGTTGCAATCCTTAGCAGCTGATGAAAGTCTTCAAGACATATTCATCTATACGATTACTGATCCGCATGGTGGTCAAGCTACCGCGACCGTGACCGTAACCGTCACCGGAGTCAACGACGCTCCAACAACGGCCAATGACAGTTTCTCAGTCCAAGAAGACGCTACACTCGCGGCGTTACCGAATCCGTTGGCTAACGATAGCGACGTAGACAACGGAGAAACTCTAACTCTCCAACTCACCGCTATCGATACGGCTGGAACAACCGGGGTGGCTACACTCATTGCTGGCGTAATCAACTATGATCCGAACGGTGCCTTTGATTCGTTGCCTAGCGGACAAACTTCGACAGATAAATTCGCCTATACAGTTACCGACATCCACGGTGAATCAACAACAGCCACGATCACACTAACGATTCATGGTGCCAACGACGCACCGACCGCTGTCAACGATGCAACGTCAGTTGTCGAGTCAGCGGTAACGGTAGATCTAACCGCCAGTGTATTGAGCAATGATACGGACCCCGATACTGGAGATGCTGCACAGTTCGCGATTACGGCGATCTCAACGATTGGTACGACGGGTACAGTTCAGCTCAACAACGGTGTGTTGACGTATTCGCCCAACGGATTGTTCGAGTCCCTGCCGGTCGGTCAATCAATAATCGACACTTTTGCTTATACGATTGCCGATCCGAGCGGCGTAACGTCAACGGCTACGGTCACGATCACAATTCTTGGCGAGAACGACCAGCCGCACACGAGCAATGACACATTGAGTTTGAGTGAAGACTCGAGTGTGACGGACTTGACGACGACGCTGCTCGCAAACGATACGGATGTGGACATAGGCGAGAATGCCACTTTGGTCATCGCAGCAATTGACACGACGGGAACGCTAGGGACGGTTCAATTATCCGGTGGCAACGTGACCTACTTGGCAGCAGGCAATTTCAACTTTCTGTCGACCGGTCAAACGCTTATCGACCAATTCAATTATACCGTCAGCGACGTACAGGGCAGCCAATCGACAGCCACCGTGTCGATAACGATTACCGGTGCTAACGATGCTCCGAACGCGGACGATGATCAAGTGACAGTTGCCGAAACCGCAACGGAGGTCAACTTAACGGCACAGTTGCTCGATGGTGATTTCGATGCAGATCAAAGCGAGACGGCCCTGCTGACCATTACTGCTATCAACACAGTCAGTTCTGGCACGGCGACTTTGGCAAATGGTGTTGTTACCTATACGCCAGGTTCGCAAATGTCCGCACTGGCAGTAGGGCAGACCGCGACTGCAACATTCAATTATGTCATTGAAGACCCTTCAGGTGAAACGTCTCAAGGGACGGTCACCGTTACAATCGTTGGTGAGAACAATGTTCCACTCGCTCTCGATGATCACTACAGCATCTTGCAATCTAGTTTGCTGTCGGTTCCAGCCGGTGGGCTGTTGGACAACGATACCGATAGCG